>NZ_JBFUPM010000020.1:0-121055 GCF_041355255.1 Paraburkholderia sp. RCC_158
GCCGATGATAGTGCGGATTACCCGTGTGAAAGTAGGTAATCGTCAGGCTCCCCAGCAGTGTCAGAAACCCCACCCCGCAAAGGTGGGGTTTCTGCGTTTACGGCGCTGGAAAATACGGCGCCGTCACGGCCCGCCCATGCGCAGAGCGCCCGCATAGCCGGTCAGTTCCAGATACGCCCGCCCGAGCTCAGTACCATCGCGGCTCACCCGCGCCGCGCCTTCCCAGTACACCGCGCCGGTGGACTGCCGCGAGTCCAGTTCCTGATCGTCCATCAGCGGATCGAGCTGCCATGTCAGCGCGCCGGTCCTCACCGTCATCGCGACCGGATACGGCGTGTTGGTGCGCGGTGAACGCCACGTGCGGCGCGGCGTGAACTCGACCTCGTTCGGGGCGAAAGTCGTGACATGTCCATCACGATCGCGCATTGCAGCGTGCGCCCAAATAGCGTGTCCGTCGCGGCCGCGCACCTTGAAGGCCATTAAAGCCGACCCGTCGAACAGATTAGCGCCCAACCAGTCCCATCCCACTGCATTCGCATCGAGCAGGGTGCTCGACCATTCGTGATCGAGCCACGCAATGCCCGTTACCGCAGTGGCAGCTTGCGATGAACCGCCTCCAGTGACGGGCCTTGTCACGCTGCCCGACACACACAGTTGCGGCTCGCTGTAGTAGTAGCTCGCCTGTTCCTGTCGCGGGCCCTTGCGGGAGTAGCCGCGCTCGCCTTGAATCAACGGTGCCTGTGTCGGTGTTAGCGTGAGATGCAACGTGAATTCGCCCGCATCGACGGCGACATCGTAGCGGCCATCCGCGGCACGGACGATTTTCCATGCATCGAGCTTTACGTCGGTGTTGGCGGGCTTCGCATACGCAAGCCCGAACCCCTGGCGCGCAATCCGTTGATCGTGCACGAGATGACCCAGTGCCGGATCACTCAGCGCCGCGTGCGCAATGATCAATTGAGAAGGCGCAAAAGTACTCGGGTCCGCGGCATCGTGGCCCGTTGCGGACCGGAAGAAAGTGATCTGGAAACCGAGCGGCTTGTTGTCCGGCGTGTTGAGCCAGCCTGTCGCGTACCACCACTCGGTGCGAAAATCGGCGTGAGCGCCAGTGTCCATCGGCAGCACGATGGGACGTTCTTTTGTGACGACGGCAAACTCCGGCGCTGCGCCGAATGCTGGCGAAACAGTGAGTACGGTAGAAAGGAACAAGACGGAAACTCGCGGACGTACACGCCAAAACCGCGCAACGCGAAGCCTGATCTCAACCGCAACGCGAAGAACGGCCGCGCGCCGCACGAGCCCGCCCGTCGTCGACAAGCGCAACCGCAGCCGCGTTCGCATCACCAGTCCTCCTTGACGGCGCGCAGCGCATCGACGGAAACCGCGCCGCGTCCCGCGAGCACGGCCGTCGAGCACGACGACGCCAGCATCACCAGTGCAACGGTGCCGAGAATAATCCACGGAACATGCAGCGACATGCTCCAATGAAACGATTGCGGATTGACGACGAATACAAGAATGAGGCTGATCGCAAATCCGAGAACGAAGCCCATTGCAATGCCGCATGCCGTGAGCAGACCGCCCTCGAGTGCGAGTACTGCGAGGATCTGCGAGCGCGTTACACCGACATGCCGCAGCATGCCGAACTCACGAGCGCGCGCGAGCGTCTGTGCGGAGAACGTTGCGGCCACACCGAACAAGCCGATAACAATCGCGACCGCCTCGAGAAGATAGGTGACCGCAAAGCTCCGGTCGAAAATCACGAGCGTGCGCGCACGAATGTCGCCGGGCTGCGCGATCTGCAACATCGCGCCGAACGGTAGTGCGCGCAATCCGGCTATTACGCTTTCGACGCTCGCGCCTCGTTCGACGCTTACCGCGACATCGGTCGCACTCATGTCGGCGGTGAGCCGCCGATAATCGGCGAGCCGTATCTGAATGGCACCGCTTTGCCGCACATAGTCGCGCCACACGCCGGCCACGACGAACGCGTGTCCGCGCTCGCCAATCGGCAAGTGAACACGCTGTCCGAGCTTATAGCCGTATAGATCGATCATTGCTTCGGATACCCAAACAGGTGTTTCGTCGCCGTGCAGATCACGAATACCGAGTACAGGTCCCGTCATTTGCAGATTCGCGCCGGGATCGGCCACATCGATTTCGCGGGCAAGTATCGCGATGTCGGGGCGCGCGGGGTCGAGTGTAATATGCGACGCGCGCGTAAAGGCCGCTCTCGCAACGCCTGGGACGCTTGCAAGCCGGCGCTGCTCATCGGCGCTGAGACCGCCGGTGTCGCCATTCTGTGCGACCCGTACATAGAGATCGGCCGATAGCAGATGCACGAGCCAATCTTCGACGGACACGCGAAAGCTCGCGACCATGATCGCCATCGCCACAATCAGCGCGAAGCTCGACAACACGCCGCCCATTGCAATCGACGCATGGCCCGGCGCATTCGCAAGGCGTGCGAGCGCAAGCGTACTCGCGACGCCGCTGCGCGGCCGCATTGCCAAACCGCGGCTCGTTGCACCGAACACAAAAGCGGTCACGCGCGGCATCAATGCAATGCCGCCGATAAGTAACAACGCGACGGCCACATAACCGCCAATGGGCGCGTCGAACCAGGGCGGCGCTTGCGTCAGCAGCGCCGCGATCAGCAGGCATAGCAATGCGGGCCACGGCGTGGCGAGCCGCGCGAGCGCGCCTTCTTCGGCGCCTGCCTTCAGTGCCGACGCGGGCCGTGCGCGTGCCGCTTCGAGTGCCGGCGCGAGACTGCCGAGAACAGCCACCGCGATGCCGAGCGTCAAAAAGAGTGCGCTTGCAAGCGGTTCGAAGCCGACCTGCGGTTGCACGCCGGGAAAATAGCCGCCACCGAGATCGCTGCCAAAAAAGCGCAACGCGCCCGCAGCGAGCGCATAACCCAGCGCGAGGCCACATAGGGAACCGAGCAAGCCGAGCAGCGCGCCCTCGAAGAGAATCTGACGCAATAGCTGGCCGCGTGTCAGTCCGAGTACGCGCAACATCGCAAACTGCGCACGACGACGCACGACACTCAATGCCTGCGTCGAAAAGACGAGAAACGCGCCGGTAAAAAGCGCGACGAGCGCGAGCACGTTCATGTTGATTCGATAGGCACGCGAGAGTCTGTCAGTGCGGCTTTCGACGTCGCGCGTTTCCGCAATGATCCATTGACTACCTAGCTCTTTCTGCAGATCGCGCTTGAAGCGCTCGCGGTCGACGCCACGTTTGAGCTGCACGTCGATGCGCGACAGTTTGCCGACCTTGCCGAATTTCCACTGAACGGCCGCGATATCCATGATCGCGAGCCGTTGTCCTGGCCGTGTTCTGGCGATGCCGCCGGCCACGCGCAAATGCACGAGCGCGGTGCCGTTTTGCAGCACGACCTGATCGCCCGTCTTCACATGCAGCCATTGCTGCGCGGCGGTGGAGAGAAACACGGCGTCGGAGGCGAGCGTGTCGAGCGGCTGCGCGGCTGACGGAACGCCGATCAGATCCGGCGCAATGCGGCTCGCCCTGAATACGTCGATGCCGAGCACCGGCAACGCGGCGTTATATTCATGCACGCTGACGTCGAGCGCCAGTACGGGGCTCGCGAGTGCGACGCCCGCTCTTGTGGCCACGCGCGGATAAATGGACTCGTCGAATAGAGGTTGTGCGCCGCGTACTTGCAAATCTGCCTGGCCCGAAAGACTGCGCGCCGCAGCGGAGAACTCGTTGAAGGCTGCACTGTTGATGAGTTGCACCGCGTAGCCGAGCGCTACGCCGAGCGCGATCGTTGCAATTGCAACGAGTGCCCGTCCGCGATGACTGCGCCATTCGGCGCCGAGCAGCCAGCGCGCGAGAGTGCGATGCCCGCGCGTGCGCGTGGGGCGGTGCGACTCAGCGGGCATCATCGACTGAACGCGCTGCAGGTTGCGAGCCGTATTCCGCGCCTGAAAACGCCTGTGCTTGCGATGCGGGATGCAAGGCGCCGTCGCTGAGAATCAGAATGCGATCGGCAATCGCGGCCGCGGCCTGCGAGTGTGTGACCATCATCGTGGCCGCGCCGGTCGCCTTGCTTTGCGCGCGAAATAACGCGAGCACGCCATGCGCTGTGTCGGGATCGAGATTGCCCGTCGGTTCGTCGGCGAGGATCAAAGTAGGGCGATGCACGAGGGCTCGCGCGATGGCAACGCGTTGCAGTTCGCCGCCCGACAGTTGCCGCGGAAAATCGTCGCCACGGCCTTCGAGCCCGACTGCCGCGAGCATGTCGAGCGCGGCGGAAACGGGCAGTTCATTTAACAGCAGCGGCAATGCGACGTTCTGCGCAAGCGTCAGATGTGGCAGCACGTGAAAGGCCTGAAAGACAAAGCCGAGTTTCTGACGACGCAAACGCGTCGCGGCATTGTCATCCAGACGCGAAACGGCAGCACCGCCGATCATCACCTCGCCGCTGTCCGCCTGATCGAGGCCGGCGATCAGATTGAGCAGCGTCGATTTGCCGACGCCCGAGTCGCCCATGATCGCAACGAATTCGCCGGGCGCGAGCGTGAAATCCAGATTGGCGAGCACGACTCGACCGCTGCCGTACTTCTTGCTCAGCCCGCGGCACTCGAGCGCGGGTATCGCATCTTCGTCACGAAACTGCATGCATGGTCCGCAAAGTACTGTTGATCGCTGAGTATATTCGGCTTCTGTAAGGTGCGTCGGCGCATCGGCTTATTAGTGTCGCGCCGTGCATTGCGCGAAAGTTGGCTGACGCTCGCGCCCTCTGTCGAGCGCACGACAGAACAAAAATTTTTCGCGCTCTATAAAAAAGCGCTCCAGTAGAGGCCGAAAAAGAGCAATCGGGTAATGCCGTATGACGAGTGCCGCGAGTGCCTTGCGTGCGGAGCTTTGAGCGACCCAAAAAAGTTCTCCCAAAGAGCCGGCAAAAGTCCGCTTCCTTCAGCAACTGCGCGACGTCGCCACCAGGTGTCGCGGGATTGTGCAAACGCACATTTTTATTCGTTGCGCAAGAGGCCAAGGGCGCAACAATCCATTGTCTACGGCATCGGCGCATTGTTGCGATGCAAAATTATTCTTATCTTGGTAACCTTCCACCCTTGTCATTCGACTGCGGGTAAACGTGAACTCCGGCACTGCCGATTCACGCAAGTCCGATCAATAGAAGCCTACATTTTCGCTTCAATACTTTCCAAATAGAAAGCATTGCGGCGGCGTTTTGTACTCCAAGTTTCGATAGAGCACATGCCATTGCCTCTTCTTAGTCTACTTATCTGGATCCCTATCGTCGCCGGCCTGGTGCTTCTGCGCGCGGGCTCCGACGCCGCACGCGGCCGCACGCGCTGGCTCGCATTGATCGGCGCCGTTGCGGGTTTCGTGCCGGTGATTCCGCTGGTCGCGAACTTCCGCAATGACGTCACGTCGATGCAATTTGTCGAGAACTTCCGATGGTCGCCGACATTCGACATCGCGTGGCACGTCGGCGTCGACGGTATTTCGCTGTGGCTCGTCGCCTTGACCGCGCTAACGACGATTATCATCGTGGTCGCTTCATGGGAGTCGATCACCGAGCGAACCGCGCAGTACTTCGGCGCCTTTCTGATGTTGTCCGGCTTTATGCAGGGCGTATTCACGTCGCTCGACGGCATGATGTTCTTTGTCTCGTTCGAAGCCACGTTGATTCCGCTCTATCTGTTGATCGGCACATGGGGACATTCCAATCGCTCGTATGCCGCGGTGAAGTTCTTTTTCGTGTCGTTCCTCGGCTCGCTGATGATGCTGATGTCGATGCTGTATCTGTACAGCCAGACGCACAGTTTCGATCTCGCGCTGTGGCGCGAAACGCGGCTTGGCACGATGCCGCAAGTACTCATTTTCCTCGGCTTTCTCGCGGCATTCGGCGTGAAAGTGCCGATGTGGCCGTTGCATACCTGGTTGCCCGACGTGCACCTCGACGGCCCCACCGGCGCGGCGGTGATGATCGGCATGCTGAAACTTGGCGGCTATGGTCTGCTGCGCTTCGCATTGCCGATCGCACCGCAGGCCAGCCATTTTTTCGCGCCGATGATGATCACGCTCTCGCTCGTCGCCGTGATCTACGCAAGCCTTCTCGCGCTCGTGCAGACCGACATGCGCCGACTGCTCGCGTATTCGACCGTGGCCCATATGGGACTCGTTACGCTGGGTCTTTTCGTGTTCAACCGCATCGGTCAGGCCGGCGCGATTGTGCAGATGCTGTCGTATGGCGTGGTGTCCGGCGCGATGTTGTTGTGCACAGGCATGCTTTACGATCGCACGAAAACTGCCGCCATTGACGAGTACGGCGGCGTTGCGAATACCATGCCGCGCTTCGCTGCTTTTGTGATGTTGTTCTCGATGGCGAATATCGGTCTGCCGGGTACTTCCGGTTTTGTCGGCGAATTCATGGTGCTGATGGGCGCGATTCGCTTTAACTTCTGGATCGGCGCAATGGCGGCGTCCACGCTGATTCTGAGCGCGGCTTACACGTTGTGGATGTACAAGCGCGTGATTTTCGGCGCGATCGCAAATGCGCGAGTCGCGGGATTGAAAGATCTCGGTAAGCGCGAGTTCGTATTGCTCGGCGCAATGGCGTTGCTGGTGCTTGCAATCGGACTGGATCCGAAGCCTTTCACCGATGCAATCGATCCGTCTGTCGGTACGTTGCTGGCGCAATCGGAGCGCTCCACGCGTCCGGAGCCGACGCGTCGCGATGGCGGCGAACACCTGCAAGCAGCGGCGCCGGCGGCGGCTGTTGCGGTGACGCGCACGCCAGGGTGATAGGGTAGTGTAAGGCCGGAATAGTCGATTCCTGTTCGGCAAAATGCGCGCACAATAGACGCGGACGCAGACGCAATATGCGGCATAGGCCGCATATGTCGCATCTGCCGAACCGAGCACGAATCGCACTTTTCATGCAGTCAAACACAGGAGAGCCCATGAGTCAGCAGAAAGCCGTGGAGTATTCCGCAGCGTCACCCGAAGTCAAAGCCGTGTACGACGATATCAAGGAGACGCGTCAGGTCGACGACGTCAACAACTTCTGGAAGTACATCGCGCAGCATCCGCCGACTCTCGCGCGCACATGGGACACTCTGAAAGACGTGATGAAGCCCGGCGCGCTCGATCCGTTAATGAAAGAGCTGCTCTACGTGGCCGTGAGCGTGACGAACAACTGCGGTTATTGCGTGGCGAGTCACACGGCCGCCGCTCGCCGTGCGGGTATGACCGACGAGATGTTCGGCGAACTGCTCGCGGTAGTTGGCATGGCTAACGAAACCAACCGCCTCGCGGTGGGATACCGCGTGCCGATCGACGCAGCGTTCGAGTAGCCCGATTCACGCCTTGCCGCGCCACGCGGCAAGCAAGCCGGGCAAGTCGCTCATGTCCCGAAACACCTGCACGACGCCCGCCGCGCGCAACGCGGCTGCGCTGCTGTGCCCGAATTCATTCGGGCAGTAGCCGAACACCGTCGCGCCCGCCGCGACGCCGGCAGTCGCGCCGGTCACCGTATCTTCGACGATCGCGCAGCGCGCCGGGTCCACGCTCAGCGCCGCCGCCGCTGCCAGATAAACATCGGGAAATGGCTTGCTGCGGGGCGTTTCGTGACCGCTAAAGATGCGGCCCTCGAAGCACTCTAGAATGCCCGCCTTCGTCAATTGCAATTCGACTTTCACGCGGTCCGCGCCGGACGCAACGGCAATGCGTCCATTCAACGCTGCATGAATAGCGCGAACCGCTGTGACAGCGCCCGGAATGGCGGCCAGTTCTTTATCGAGCGCTGCGTTGCGGCGCGCGCGGAATTGCATCAGCCAGTCGGTGGTGATCGCCACGCCGGTCCGCGCTTCGATCAACGGCGCTTCGTCCTTCACGGCCTTGCCGACGAAAATCCGCATCGTCTCTTCGATGCTCAATTGCCAGCCTAATTCGCCGAGCATTTCGGTGAGCACGCGGTTCGTAATCGGTTCTGAATCGACGAGCACGCCGTCGCAATCGAAGAGTACTGCGTCGAAGGGGAAATCGGCCATCGGTTGGAGCAGGGCAAGAGTCGGGGAACCGCAAAGAATACCTCAACGGCCCGCGAGGCGCTGCGCAGCCTCACTCATGAGCCGCCCTCGCGATACCCATCGCTCAGCGTCTTCATAAACGCGATGATGTCCTGAATGTCCTCCTCGCTCATCGCGGGCTGGTCGCCCGGTTTGCGGTCGAAAGGCGCGTCGGAAACATCCACGTTCGCGTGATATTGCGCGGGCAAATCGTTGTACTTCTGCACGTGGCCCGATGCATCGCGAGGATAGATTTTTTCCGGCGACGTATTACGCAGATTGTAGAAGTCCATCACCTGCTTCAGGTCGTGATAGACGCCATTGTGGAAAAACACCCTGCGGTTCGCGACATTGCGCAGCGTCGGCGTGAGGAACATGCCGCAGTATTGCGTCTGTTTCGCGAGATCATCACGAAACGGCCCACATACCCCCATATCGAAGAACTTCGGGTCCCTGTTCGCGGGAATGGCGGGATTGCGCGGCACGCCAAGCGCTTCATATTGCGTGTCGGTGAACACGGGCGGCAGGCCGTCCCTCGTCGGCTGACTCAGGTGGCAGCCGGCGCAGTTGGCCTTGTCCTTATCGTTGAACAATTGCAGGCCGTGCAGTTCGGCATGCGTGAGCCGCGCTTTGCCTTCGAGCCAATAATCGTACTTGCTGGTGAATGCGTGAAACGACGGATCTTCGATCTGATAGCGGCCCACTGCGAACATCGCCTCGGAGATCAGCAGGCTCGGGTTCGCAGCAATCGCCGGCCCGAAGATCTGTTTGAACTGATCGATGTACTTTGTCTGTAGCAGCTTGTGCGCGACGTCTTCCGGCGTCTTGTTGGCCATTTCCACTGGATTCGTCAGCGGGCCAATTGCCTGGTCCTGCAAAGTATCGGCGCGGCCGTCCCAGAAGAGTCCGCCTTGCGGCACCATCGCCGGAGCGGCGGGCGTGGCGAGGGCGGTCTTCTGTGCGCGCTGCACGCCGGCGGCTTGCGAAGCGAGTTTCGTGAGATCGACGGGCGCGTCGGTGTCGCCCTGATCGGGGCCAATGCTGAACGGCGCCTGCCGATACAGATACGTGAGCGACGGCGGCGGACGATAACCCGCTTCGTTCATATGCGCGCCTCCGAGCTGAACCGGAAATGCATTGTCCGGCGAATACGAATTCTTTGGCGAGTGGCACGACGCGCACGATTGCGTGCCCGAAGCTGACAGCGACGGGTCGAAAAAAATCTGCTTGCCGAGCAGTGCGACGGCGCTCAACGGCGCGCGAGCCGGTCGCATTAGATGCACGGGTTGCGGATTCGCGCCGGTGATCTCTTCAACGATTGCGCCGACAGAAGCCGGCATGCGTTCGGGATAAACCAGTGCGTACGCGCCAAGCGCAACGGCCGCAATCACGCTGCACACAGCGCCCCATGCCGCGAGTTTCAGCAGCGAGCGGCGCGTGACAATGGGACCCGGTTCGCCGCCGGCGGGAAGGGTCGGCGGCAGGGCGGCGTCTGAAGATCGGTTCATGGCGATGATGACGAATAGTGCTTCAAAAAAGCGAATCGAGCCAGCATGCAGGGGCTGGCTCGACGCCTGATTACGCTTCTACCGTGAGTTGCGCGCGGCCGTCGAAAGACGGCAAGGTTCGCACGCAACCCAGGCTCACGCTTACGCTCAGATTGCCGGCGCGGTCGCGAGCTTCGTGCCGAGGTTCTGATCGAGATACAACGGCGGATTGTTGCCGGACCCCGCGAAGTCGAACATGTTCATGATGCTGCCCGCGGTCGCATCGAACGAACCGCCGCCGATGCGTTGCCCGCCGAGCCAGTTATCCTCGATGAACTTCACGACCGATGCTTGAGTGATCGCCGTGTCGTCGACGAAATTGGCCTTCGCCCACGGCGACACCACGACAAACGGCGTGCGCGTGCCCGGACCGCAACGGCCGTTGACCGCGCCGCCGTTCACGCCTTGCGGCTGCACCGCGCCGGCTGCCGTGCATTGGCCCGCCGCGCTCAGGTTGTCGCTGCCCGCCACCGTCTTGCCGCCCGCCGATTGCGCGGTCGTCGAGTCGAACGACGAACTCGTCGGCGCCTTGTAGCGATGGTCGTACCAGCCGTCCGAATCGTCATAGGCGATGATCACGGCCGTGTTCTTCCAGTCAGGCTGCTGTTGCAGGAAGTTGACGACCTTCGTGACGAATGCCTGTTCGTCGATCGGGTCCGAGTTGCCCGGATGGCCGTCCTCGACAGCCGGCGCCTTCAGGAAGCTGACCGACGGGTAGTTGCCCGCCTTCACCGCGGCAAAGAAATCATCGGTGTCGTACTGATGATGAACCGGCGTTGCCGTGTTATCCAGCGGATCGGTCGCACCGATCACCGCCGTCGACGAAGGACGCGTATGCGCGAGGTTCGCCGTGCTCGCGTAGTACTGGAACCACGCATGGTGCTGCACGTAGTCGGTCTTCGTCGCGTTGAGCACCTGCGAGAACGTCGAGCGCGCGCAGCCGGTCGTGCCGTTTGCGTTGACCGTCTGCAGATTGAAGCCGCCCATGAAGCCGCCCCACGTGATGTTCTTCGCGTTGAGCAGGTCGCCGATATTCTTGTTGTTCGACGACATCGTGCCCGTCACGGCGCTGTTCGCC
Source organism: Paraburkholderia sp. RCC_158 (assembly GCF_041355255.1). NCBI lineage: Bacteria > Pseudomonadati > Pseudomonadota > Betaproteobacteria > Burkholderiales > Burkholderiaceae > Paraburkholderia > Paraburkholderia sp. RCC_158. Next base: position 10,695 of record NZ_JBFUPM010000020.1, read on the forward strand.
GCGAGCGTGCAGACGTCGCCCGTGGGGTCCAGGTCGCCGACCATCGTGAAGCCGCCGGCCGAATCCGGAATCGCGTTGCCCGACGTGCCGCCCGCCACGATCACGCCGTTGTTCTGCCCGGACACGACTGCGAGCGCGCCCGGTGTCGACGGACCATACGTGTCGGTGTACGCGTTCTGGTTCATCGCGAAGTGCTGCGCGTAGTTCCATAGCGCTGTGACCGTGTTGCCGTCGAAATAGCCGAGCACCTGGCCCTTGGTCGCGAATGCGCCCGTGCTGCCGGCGATGGTGGAACCGGCCGCCGTGAAGAGCGGGAACGAGTCCATCGCGCCGTTGTTGTACGCGAGCTGTTCCGCGGCGTACGCGTGGTTCTGGCTCGACGTGTTCGCCTGCGAGCGGTCGAGGCGAAACGGCAGCAGATCCGCGGCGGGAAGGCCGAGACCGGCAATCGTCACGGCACCGACCGTGCGGCCCGCCGTATTCGGCGACGTGGAAAGCGCATTCGGATTCGTCGCGATCAGATTGTTGTTCGCGAGGTTGTTGACCGCCGGTGTGCCCGCGGCTGCCGTGAACTGCGGCTCGCCGACGGGATTCGCCGCTTGCGGATAAGTGGCGAAGTAGTGATCGAACGACACGTTCTCGCCGAAGATCACGACGACGTGCTTGATCGGCGTCGCGGTCGCCACGGCGTCCTGCGCGGTCACCGTAGGCGCCGGCGACGAAGCCGGCGTCGACGACGCAGTCGAATTGACGCTGTGATCGCTACACGCGGCGAGCGTCAGCAACGCGGCAAACGGGATGGGTAACAGGGTTCTGCGCAACATGTGACAGGCTCCAGATTCGACTTCGCCGTTCAGCGCTTCCATTGATGCACGTGTGGAGTCCGCTGAAGATCTTGTTTATTGGAAATGGTGCTGTGCCTGTCGACGTGCGCGCGGCAGCCCCGACAGGCTGCGCGCATTGAAGCATTCGATGATTAAGATTTAAGGGCGCGCATATTACGCTGGCTCTCGATCGCCATTCATTTGCATAACGCTTCCTGACGGTCGGCTGTCATGCTGTGCCGCGAGCCGCGCGGCGATTGGCGGGAGCGGGGCGCCGCGCGCGGGATTTGCCCGAAAAACACGAGTCGGCACGCGAGATGCTGCAACACGCGAACCCGGCTCGCGCAGCGCGCCGTCTCCACGGTTCGCTGCCGCCATTCGTTACTTCTTTCGAGGACTTTGCCATGACAGTGAAGCTCAAACCCGTCTCCCAGCAGGTCATCGTCATTACGGGCGCGACGAGCGGCATCGGTCTTGCGACCGCGCGTCTTGCCGCCAGCAGGGGAGCGCGCCTGATGCTGATCGCGCGCGACGAGGAAGCGCTCCGCACGCTCGCCACACAACTCGGCGATCAGGGCGCGCTGGTTGAATACGCGGTCGCCGACGTGAGCAACCAGGCGCAATTGCAGGCCGCCGCGGACAAGGCCATCGCGCGCTTCGGCGGATTCGACACATGGGTGAACAACGCGGGCGGCTCGATTTTCGGACGCTGCGCCGATGTCCCCATCGACGAGCAGAAGGAGTTGTTCGAGACCAACTTCTGGGGCGTCGTGCAGGGATCGATGATCGCGCTTGCGCACCTGAAGCAGCGCGGCGGTGCGCTCATCAACCTGGGCAGCGAGCTATCCGATATTGCATTGCCGCTGCAAGCCGCTTACGTTGCGTCCAAACATGCAGTGAAGGGATACACCGACACGCTGCGCATGGAGTTGATCGAAGAGCGCGCGCCCGTTTCCGTCACGCTGATCAAACCATCGGGCATTCATACGCAGTTCGTCGAGCACGCGCGCAATCATCTCGACGTGCAGCCGAAGTTGCCGCCGCCCGTCTATGCACCGGACATCGTCGCCAAGGCGATCCTGCATGCGGCGTGCACGCCGGTTCGTGATCTGTATGTCGGTGGGGCATCGGCGGCGATGGTGACGTTCGCGCGTCGCGCGCCGAATCTCTATGACCGTGTGATGAGCCGCATCGGCATCGCTTCGCAACGTACGCAGGAACCGCCGCGCACGCCGGACGGCAATCATGGCGACGACGGCGCGTTGCGCGAGCGTTCGGGACAGAAGCGCAGGGTGCTGGAGTCGAGCCTGTACACGCAGGCGTCGATGCATCCGCGGCAAACCGTCATGCTCGCTGCCGGTGCAGCCGCGGTGTGGATGCTCGCGCGCTATGCGAGGTCGTCGCATGCGGGGCGCGCGTGAGCGGTGCGCCGTTGGGCTTGTGATTCACATACCGGGACAAAGGGTAGCGCCGTATGCGCGTAAAGCAGTGCGAGGCGAAACCCTTCGTCGTCCGATGCAATCCGGCAGGACGCCGTTGATCATGTGAAGCCGGGCGTTCAACCTCCGCCGTTCGGCGTGGCCACGGTCAGCTTGTTGGACACCGATTTCACACCGGCGACATTCTTCGCCACGTCCTCGGCTTGCGGAATCTGCGCACCGTCAGGCACCGATCCGGTCAACGTGACCGCGCCGCCGCGAGCCCGAACGTATACGTTCGACACGTCGAAGCCTTGTGCCTTGGACAACGCCTTGCGCACGTCGAGACCGAGCTTGCGGTCCGTCTTTTTCACCGCTTTTGTGCGCGCAGTCGACGATGCGGTCGTGTCGGCCATTGCCGCATCGCTCGCTTGCGCATACGCGCTCGACGCCGTGGCGACGCACAATGCAATGCCGAGCGCCTTCAAAAGATTGACTGTTTTCACGTTTTCTCCATCCTCGAAAAGTTAATGTCGCTTCGTTGCATGCAAAAAACACACGCCTGTGAGCGGTTTTCTTCTCACTGGGAGCGTCCTGTTTTGTTCAAGCGTGCCGCGGCGGCGCTCCCGGCGCGCTTAAACAATAGCTCAGCACGCGCGCTCATGCAGAAAAAAACTGGCCGTGGCGCGAACTGCCGAGGTGCTGGCAACAACACGCGCGATGCGGTTTGGCATTAAGCTCTGACTGCGGCCGTGCATGGCATCATCGCGCGGTATCCGCGGCAGTGAACGATGCGTTCTGAGCAAACTGAATGCAATTGCCAACTTGAGAGGAGTTAGCCATGAAGCCCATTGCCATCAAACAGATGATGCTCGGCCTCGCCGTATCCGCGCTGGTAGCAGGCGGCATGCCGCTTGCCGCCGCGCAAACCACGACCGACACGAACGCGCAGACCGCCCAACCTGGCGCGACCGGCGCGAGCAGCACCTCAAAGCCGACCAAGGCGGAGCGCAAAGCGGCACGCAAACAGGCTCGCGCAAAGAAGAATGCCGAGTTGAAGAAGCTCGAGGATGCGGGCTATCAGCCGTCGCGCAACGACCCGAACTATCCGGACGATCTGCAGAAGGCGCAGAAAAAAGCGGGCATCGGTACGGGCGCGAGCCAGTAGGTATTCATCCGCAATCATTGCAGTCGTGCGGCGCGATGCTCGTGCTGCACGCGTAAAAACGCGTGATAAGGCGCTGACCTCGGCAGCCTTCGCAGGCGGCTGCTGCAATGGCTCGCCGCTCGTTGAGAGCCCTTAGCGGACGCGTTGTCTCCTGGTGTTTCGCGTGTCATCTGCGTTTCGCCAGACGATTCCCGACGCGAGTTGGCGTTGACCACCAACGTCTGTTGCGCCGCGACCCCCCCGCATTTCGTATTTCCTCGCCGTTTTTTGCTCCAAAAAAGCCTTCATTTGGCTTGGAACGACATCTTCGGCGCACTTCGTCGATATGCGTAAAAACCTTGCCCAGCAAGGCTTCCACGCTGGCGCGACAGCAACCACGCGACATAGGTGTCGTATTTCCACATGTGGTTGTCGCAAATAGTCGGCTAGTCGCACTTTTTTCTGGCAACTATGTATGCACAGCGCGGACGGACGTCCGCCACAGCTTTGCATGGGACCAGAGTAAGTGCTTTGCACCAACTCCGGCCCACATAGGAGAGCATTCAATGAATTCCCCCAAGGTCGTGGTCGAAGGGCTGTGCAAGGTGTTCGGCACCAACCCGAAACAGGCGCTCGGCATGCTGGCAGGAGGCGCGACGAAAGAAGAAGTGTTCGCGCGCACCGGTCAGATCGTCGGCGTTCACAACGTATCGTTCGAGGTCAAGGAAGGCGAGATCTTCGTGCTCATGGGCCTGTCCGGCTCCGGCAAGTCGACGCTGATTCGCCTGATCAACCGGCTCGTCGAGCCGTCGGCAGGCAAGGTGCTGATCGACGGGCGCGATGTCGCCAGCGTGCCGCGCGGCGAACTGACCGCGCTGCGCCGCAAGGACATGAGCATGGTGTTCCAGTCCTTCGCGCTGATGCCGCAACGCACGGTGCTCTCGAACGCGGCGTTCGGGCTCGAGGTGGCGGGCATCGGCCGCAAGGAACGCGAAGCGCGCGCGATGACGGTGCTCGAGCAGGTCGGCCTCGCGCCGTTCGCGCAGAAGCTGCCCGCGCAACTCTCGGGCGGCATGCAGCAGCGTGTGGGTCTTGCCCGGGCGCTGGCCGTGAACCCGTCGCTGATGATCATGGACGAAGCGTTCTCCGCGCTCGATCCGCTCAAGCGCAAGGAAATGCAGAACGTGCTGCTCGACCTGCAACGCGAGCAGCAACGCACGATTCTGTTCGTGTCGCACGATCTCGAGGAAGCGATGCGCATCGGCACCCGCATCGCGATCATGGAAGGCGGCAAGGTCGTGCAGATCGGCACGCCGCAGGAGATCATCACCAATCCCGCCGACGATTACGTGCGCGCGTTCTTCGAAGGCATCGACACGAGCCGCTATCTGACGGCCGGCGATCTGATGCAGACCGACGCCGTGCCGCTGATGCATGCGCACTCGCCGCAGATCGACGTGTCGAGCGTGGCCGCCACGCTGAACGGCAGCGCCGATTACGCTTTCGTGCTCGACAGCGAGCGCAAGATTCGCGGCTTCGTGTGCCGCGACGAAACGGGCAACGCGTCCGCGAAGCTGAACTACGTCGAGTGCATCCGACGCACGACGCCGCTCGACGATGTGGTCCAGCGCGTCGTCGCGAGCCGCGCGCCCCTGCCGGTCGTCGAAGCAGACGGCTCCTACTGTGGTTCGGTCAACAAGACGAACGTGCTGCACGTTCTCACGCGCCATCGAGGTTCCCATGTCTGAAATCATTCCACTTGGCGCCTGGGTCGATCACGGCGTTCACTATCTGCTTGACCACGACGCAAAGACTTTCGATTCCATCGGCAAGGTCATCGAGAGCTTTGCGGCGATCGTCGAACACGGTCTGCAAGCAGTGCCCATGTGGGCGCTGATGGCGTTTTTCGTCGGCATCGGTTTGTGGCGGGTGGGCTGGCGTTTCGCGCTCTTCACGTTGCTCGCGATGCTGCTGATCTACGGCACCGGCTTCTGGGATCAGATGGTCATCACGCTCGGCCTCACGCTGTCGTCCACCTTCATTAGCCTCGTGCTCGGCGTGCCGCTCGGCATCTGGACCGCGAAGAGCCGCACCGTCGAGATGATGGTGCGTCCCGTGCTCGATCTGATGCAGACCATGCCAGCGTTCGTCTATCTGATTCCGGCCGCGATGCTGTTCGGTCTTGGCCGCGTGCCCGGCATTCTGTCCACCGTGATCTTCGCGATGCCGCCCGCAGTGCGTCTCACGTCGCTCGGCATCAAGCACGTGAACCGCGAAATTGTGGAAGCGGGACAGGCGTTCGGTTGCACGCCGTGGCAGTTGCTCTACAAGGTGCAGTTTCCGAACGCGCTGCCGTCGATCATGACGGGCGTGAACCAGACCATCATGATGGCGTTGTCGATGGTGATCATCGCGTCGATGGTCGGCGCAGGCGGTCTCGGCAACGACGTGCTCGCCAGTATTCAACGGCTCGACATCGGGCTCGGTTTCGAGAGCGGACTCTCGGTCGTGATGCTCGCGATCATTCTCGACCGCATCACGGAGAGCTTCGGCCGCTCGCCCGGCATGGCACGCGCGCCGCTCCTCTCGGGTGTGCGCAATCTGATGAAGGTGCGCCGGGCGCCGGCGGCGCAGCATAGCTGAGCCGCCCATGAAGCGCGACGCGATCACTCCGATAGAAGCCCCGTCCGGGTCGCCGCTTTCCCGACTCGCGCACGTCGGCTTCCTGACGCTGCCGAATTTTTCGATGATCGCGTTCACGAGCGCCGTCGAAGTGCTACGGATGGCTAACTATGTCGGCCGCGCGGAGCACTACAGGTGGTCGGTCATCACGCCGGACGGCGAGCCGGCGCGAGCCAGCAACGGCATCACCGTCAAGCCGACCACCACGCTCGAACAGGCCGGCATGCCCGACGTGCTGATCGTCTGCGCCGGATGGCACGTGCGCGATTACGTGGACGACACGGTGATCGCGCTGCTGCGCGACGTGGCCGCGCAAGGCATTCCGCTCGGCGGCATCTGCACGGGACCGTATGCGTTGCTCGCGGCGGGTCTGCTCGACGGTTATCGCTGCACCGTGCATTGGGAAGACATGTCGCCGCTGCACAAGAGCTTCCCGCATGTGCGTTTCGCCGACGAACTGTTCGTGATCGACCGCGACCGCATGACGTGCACGGGCGGCACGGCGCCGCTCGATCTGATGCTGAACCTGGTCGGCATGCGGCTTGGCCACTCGGTGGCGGCGCAGGTGTCCGAGCAGTTCATCGTGGAAAGGATTCGCGGCTCGACCGACTACCAGCACATTCCCGTCGATGCGCGCGTCGGCTTCACGCGTGCCGAGTTGATCGAAGTCGTGCGGCTGATGGAGGCGAACATCGAGGAGCCTCTGTCGCTCGACGAACTCGCGCGGCTCGTGCGTTTGTCGCAGCGTCACTTGCAGCGCATGTTCAAGATGTTCCTGAGCGTATCGCCGACGCACTATTACCTGACGCTGCGCCTGCGCCGCGCGCGTGAACTGCTGCGTAACACCGACGCGTCGATCGCGCGCGTGACGGCGGTCTGCGGGTTCCATTCGCCGTGCCATTTCAGCAAGGCGTATCGCGCGCAATTCGGTCATGCGCCGAGCGTGGAGCGGCGGCTGTCGGCATAAAGAGCAGTCAAGCATTCATCACCCTGAGACCCTGAGGAACCGCCATGAAACGTTTGTGGGCTGCGTCGTTGTGCGCGCTGTCTGTGTCGTCCGTCACTTCCGCTATTGCCGCCGAACCTGCCGCGTGCCGCGACGTGCGCTTTGCCGACGTCGGCTGGTCCGACATTGCGGCGACGACCGGGCTCGCGTCGACGGTGCTCGAGGGACTCGGCTACAAGCCGACCAAAACGATCGCTTCGGTGCCGATCACGTTTGCCGGCGTGAAGAGCAAACAGATCGACGTGTTCCTCGGTTACTGGTCGCCGACGATGGACCCGATGATCGATCCGTTCAAGAAAGCCGGCCAGGTGAATGTACTGCCGACGCCCAATCTGACCGGCGCGAAGTACACGCTGGCGGTGCCGGATTACGCGTATCAGGCCGGCATCAAGTCGTTCGCCGACATCGCGAAGAATTACGACAAGCTCGGCGGCAAGATCTACGGCATCGAACCCGGTAACGACGGCAATGCGCTCATCAAGAAGATGATCGACAGCAATCAGTATGGGCTCGGCAAGTTCAAGCTGGTGGAGTCGAGCGAGGCGGGCATGCTGGTCGAAGTGAACCGCTCGATTCGCGACAAGAAACCGATTGTGTTTCTCGGCTGGGAACCGCACCCGATGAACGTGCAGATGAAGATCGATTATCTGTCCGGTGGCGACGACGTGTTCGGTCCGAATTATGGCGAAGCAAAAGTGATGACGGTGACGCCGACCGACTATGCGACGCGTTGCCCGAACGTCGCGAAGCTGGTGTCGAATCTGCATTTCACGACTGACATCGAGAACCACGTGATGATGCCGATCATGAATAAGGTGGATCCGAACAAGGCCGCGCGCGAGTGGCTGAAGGCGAATCCGGCGGTGCTGGATCAGTGGCTTGCCGGGGTGAAGACGTTTGATGGGAAGGATGGGTTGCCGGCGGTTAAGGCGTTTGTGGCGGGGAAGTGAAGCGGGAGTTTCGCGCCGCGTTAGGTATGCGGCGCGAAAATTGGTGCTGCGCGATTTGAGGCCATGAATAAGGGCCTCAAATCGAGATTTGGAATTGGACGCTTCGATTCAATACATCAAATCGCCTGCGCCCGCCCCGGAAACGTCTCATCATAATCACCGCTATCTTCCGCCTCCGCCGCGGTGCCGCGCTGCTCGCGGTACATCATCGGCGGCAAACCGAATTGCTTGCGAAATTCGCGGCCCAGATGCGATGCATCGGAAAAGCCGCAACTCGAAGCAATGTCAGCCACCGTTTTGTCCGAACTCGTCAACAACCACGCAGCCGTGCGCAACCGCACCTGCTTCGCGTAAGCCTGCGGCGCCTTGCCGGTTTGTGCCTTGAAAAGCCGCTCCAATTGACGCGGCGACAAGTCCAGCTTGCGCGCCAGTTCGTCGAGCGATAATGAACGCCCCACGTGCTGTTCCATCAGCAGAATTGCGCGCTTCACCTTCGGATGCGCAGCAGGCGCAAGTCCCGGCGGATGCGGCTGCGGCGCGTTGCCTTTTTGCATGTCGTCGACGAGCAGAATGCGCAGCGCCTTCTGCACCGTCGCCGTTTCGAAGTGGCGCAACAGAATAGCCGCGGCCACGTCGATGGACGCGCGTCCGCCCGAACACGTAATACGCCGCCGATCGATAACAAATAGCCGGTCGGCCACCAGCGCCTCTTCATTGACCGACGGAAATCGCTCGATGAAGTCCCAGTAGTGAAACCAGCTCACACAAATCCGGTAGCCATCGAGCACACCCGCGCGCATCAGCGAGAACACGCCCGTGCACATGCCGACGAGCGTGGCATCGGCGGCGGCAGCGCGTCGAATGAAGGCGAGTGTCGCGTCGCTCGCAGCCGGTCCCGAATGCAGCAGGCCGCCCACCACGACCACGTAATCGAATGGCTCGGCGCCGTCGAACGTTTCCCACGGCGTGATCTGGATGCCGCAGCTCGCGCGCACCGGAGCAAGGGTTTCCCCTATCACGCTCCAGGAACAGCGCACGGGTTTGCTGAAGTCGCCTTCGTCCGCGGACAGACGCAGCAGGTCGACGAAACCCGAGAACGCCGTCAGCGTGAAGTTCGGCAGAAGAATAATGCCGAAGCGGATGCGCTGCTTCGGCGCACCGTCGATAGATTGAAGGGGAAGCGGTTCAGCGGAGTTCATGCAATGCAGCCGGAGCGAAAGAAGAGTTGAGCCAAGCATAGCACCGCGATGCGGCGCGGCATGCATCGTAATGCGGCGGAGGCGGCAACGGCAATCGCCATCGGGCCGGGCCAATGCAGCGCCAATGCCGCGCCTGTCGAAAATACGTCAGAAGCCTTCGTAAATACGCCGCGACGCTTGGCGCGCAAGGCGCTTGACGCCACTATCCCACTGTCATGCCGTTTTTATTCTATCGGTTCAATTTGACGTGCGGTGCAATAGGGCCTGTTTCAACGGATATCCCGCCAAACCGGCATTGCAACGCACAAGGAACGCCATGAACGTCAGCGTCTTCGATCTCTTCAAGATCGGCATCGGTCCCTCAAGCTCGCACACGGTCGGGCCGATGATCGCTGCTTGCCGCTTCGCGTCGCATATCGAAGATGCCAATCTGCTCGCCTTCGTGCGCCGCGTGAAGGTCGAGCTGTTCGGCTCGCTCGGCGCGACCGGTAAGGGGCACGGCACGGACAAGGCGGTGTTGCTCGGACTCGAAGGCAACCTGCCGGAACTGATCGACCCCGACACGATCGAGCCGCGTTTGCAGGCCATCCGCGAGACGAAGCAGCTTGCGTTGCTCGGCAAGCACACGGTGAAATTCGACGAGCGCGAACACATCGGCTTTTTCCGCAAGCTGATGCCGGGCGCACCGGGTTCGAGCATCGTGCATCCGAACGGCATGCGCTTTCAGGCATTCGACGAAAACGGGCAACTGCTCGTAGAAAAAGAGTATTACTCGATTGGCGGCGGCTTCGTGGTAAATCGCGAAGGCGATCGCGTGAACGGCGTGCGCGCCGGCGCGGAAGTGCCGCATCCGTTTCGCACCGGCGATGATCTGATGCGCGTGTGCCGCGAAACCGGCCTTTCGATCGCGCAAATCACGCTGAAAAACGAATGCGCGGCGCGCCCGGAACAGGAAGTACGCGACGGCCTGCTCGCGATCTGGCGCGCGATGTCGGCTTGCGTCGAACGCGGCTGCAAGGTGCGCGGCGAATTGCCCGGCCCGATGCATGTGAAGCGCCGCGCCGCCGATCTGTGCGCGCAATTGCGCTCGCGTTCGGAAGAGTCGCTGCGCGATCCGCTTTCGATGCTCGACTGGGTCAATCTCTACGCAATGGCCGTCAACGAAGAAAACGCCGCGGGCGGCCGCGTCGTGACCGCGCCGACCAATGGCGCAGCCGGCGTGATTCCCGCCGTGCTGCACTACTACGTGAAGTTCATGCATGCGTCGAACGACGAAGGCATCGTCGACTTCCTGCTGACCGCTGCCGCTATCGGCATCATCTACAAGGAAACCGCGTCGATCTCGGGCGCCGAAGTGGGCTGCCAGGGCGAAGTCGGCGTGGCCTGTTCGATGGCCGCCGCGGCGCTCGCGGCCGTGATGGGCGGCACGCCGACGCAAGTGGAAAACGCCGCGGAAATCGGCATGGAACACAACCTCGGCATGACCTGCGATCCGGTCGGCGGACTCGTGCAGATTCCGTGCATCGAACGCAATGCAATGGGCGCGATCAAGGCGCTCAACGCCGCGCGCATGGCGATGAAGGGCGACGGCCAGCACTACGTGTCGCTCGATAACGTGATCAAGACGATGCGCGAAACCGGCGCGGACATGAAGACGAAATACAAGGAGACGTCGCGCGGCGGCTTGGCCGTGAACGTCATCGAATGTTGAAGCAAGCATTGCATATTTCATGAAGCATCAGGCAGCAAGCACCGACAGTACCCACAAGGATCAATGATGAGCCGCTATTCGATATTCAGCCTATTGCGCAACGGGATGTCGTATCACGAGAACTGGGAACGACAGTGGAAGAGTCCCGAGCCCAAACGCGAGTACGACGTGGTGATCGTCGGCGGCGGCGGGCATGGTCTCGCCACGGCCTATTACCTCGCGAAGGAACACGGCGTGCGCAATGTCGCCGTGCTCGAAAAAGGCTGGATCGGCGGCGGCAATACGGCGCGCAATACGACCATCGTGCGCTCGAATTATCTGTGGGACGAGTCGGCCGCGCTTTATGAAAAGGCCATGAAACTGTGGGAAGGACTCTCGCAGGATCTGAACTACAACGTGATGTTCAGCCAGCGCGGCGTGATGAATCTCGCGCATACGCTGCAGGACGTGCGCGACACCGAGCGCCGTGTGAATGCGAACCGGCTGAACGGCGTCGACGCCGAATTCCTCACGCCCGCGCAGATCAAGGAAATCGAGCCGACCATCAATCTGAATAGCCGCTATCCGGTGCTGGGTGCGTCGATTCAGCGGCGCGGCGGCGTCGCGCGTCACGATGCGGTGGCCTGGGGCTTCGCACGCGGCGCGGATCAGGCCGGCGTCGATATCGTGCAGAACTGCCAGGTCACGGGCATTCGCCGCAACGGCAGCCAGGTGACGGGCGTGGACACCACGAAGGGTTTCATCAAGGCGAAGAAAGTCGCGATCGTGGCCGCGGGCAATACGTCGACGCTCGCGGACATGGCCGGCGTGCGCTTGCCGCTCGAAAGCCATCCGTTGCAGGCGCTCGTGTCGGAACCGATCAAGCCGGTGGTGAATACGGTCGTGATGTCGAACGCGGTGCACGCGTATATCAGCCAGTCCGACAAGGGCGATCTGGTGATCGGCGCGGGCGTCGATCAGTACACGGGCTTCGGTCAGCGCGGCAGTTTCCAGATTATCGAAGGGACGCTCGAAGCCATCGTCGAAATGTTCCCGGTGTTCTCGCGCGTGCGGATGAATCGTCAGTGGGGCGGCATTGTCGATGTGTCGCCGGACGCCTGCCCGATTATCAGCAAGACCGACGTGAAGGGCCTTTACTTCAATTGCGGCTGGGGCACGGGCGGCTTCAAGGCGACGCCGGGTTCGGGCTGGGCGTACGCGCACACCATCGCGAAAGACGAGCCGCATGAACTGAATGCGCCGTTCTCGCTGGACCGCTTCTATACCGGCCATCTTATCGACGAACACGGCGCCGCCGCCGTCGCCCACTAACGCACTCAGGCACTCACGCACTTGAGCCAGATAGAGAGACAACCATGCTGCTGATCGAATGCCCCTGGTGCGGGCCACGCGCCGAAACCGAATTTTCCTGCGGCGGCGAAGCGGACATCATGCGTCCGCTGGACACCGAAAAACTCACCGACAAGGAATGGGGCGACTACCTGTTCATGCGCAAGAATTCGCGCGGCGTGCATCGCGAGCAATGGATCCATGCGCAAGGCTGCCGCCGCTGGTTCAAGGCGCAGCGCAACACGGTGAGCTATGAGATTCAGGGCTACGAAACGTTCGACCGTCCGCTGCTGAAGATGGACAGCAACGACGGCAACGCACAAGAGGGCAAGACGCAATGAGCCAGAAAGACCGACTCCCGAATGGCGGGCGCATCAGCCGCGCATTGCCGCTCACGTTCACCTTCAACGGCCGCCAGTATCAGGGCTATCAGGGCGACACGCTTGCTTCCGCGTTGCTCGCGAACGGCTTGCATTTCGTCGCGCGTAGCTGGAAGTATCACCGGCCGCGCGGCATCGTGACCGCCGGCGTGGAAGAGCCGAATGCCGTCGTGCAACTCGAAACGGGCGCCTACACGGTGCCGAATGCGCGCGCCACTGAGGTCGAGTTGTATCAGGGGCTCGTCGCGAACAGCGTGAACGCGAAGCCGAGCATCGAGAAGGATCGCATGGCGGTCAATCAGAAGATCGCGCGCTTTATTCCGGCGGGCTTCTACTACAAGACCTTCATGTGGCCGCGCAAGTTCTGGCCGAAGTACGAAGAAGTGATTCGCGACGCGGCGGGTCTCGGCAAGGCGCCCGAGCAACTCGACGCGGACCGCTACGACAAGTGCTTCGCGCATTGCGACGTGCTGGTGGTCGGCGGCGGGCCGACGGGGCTCGCGGCCGCGCATGCAGCGGCGCTGTCGGGCGCGCGCGTCACGCTCGTCGACGATCAGCCGGAACTCGGCGGCTCGCTGCTGTCGTGCCGCGCGGAGATCGACGGCAAGCCGGCTTTGCAATGGGTTCACAAGATCGAAGACGAATTGCGGCAAATGCCCGGCGTGAAGATTCTGTCGCGCAGCACCGCGTTCGGCTATCAGGACCACAATCTCGTCACCGTTACTCAGCGTCTGACCGATCATCTGCCGGTGTCGCAACGCGCGGGCACGCGCGAACTGATGTGGAAAATCCGCGCGAAACGCGTGATTCTCGCAACCGGCGCGCATGAGCGTCCCATCGTGTTCGGCAACAACGATCTGCCTGGCGTGATGCTCGCGTCGGCGGTGTCGACGTATCTGCATCGCTATGCGGTGCTGCCGGGACGCGACGCGATCGTCTTCACGAATAACGACGACGGCTATCAATGCGCGCTCGATCTGAAAGCAGCCGGCGCGCAAGTCACGGTGATCGACCCACGCGCGGGCGAATCGAAAGGCACGCTGCCTGCGCTCGCACGCCGCTATGGCGTGAAGGTGATCAGCGGTGCGGTGATCACGGCGGCGCACGGCAAACTGCGCGTGGCTTCCGTCGATGTCGCTTCGTACGCGAACGGTCAGGTGGGCGCCAAGCAAGGCGAGTTGCCGTGCGATCTGCTCGCGATGTCGGGCGGCTGGAGCCCTGTGCTGCATCTGTTCGCGCAATCGGGGGGCAAGGCGCACTGGCATGACGACAAAGCCTGCTTCGTGCCCGGCAAGGCGATGCAGCCGGAGACGAGCGTGGGCGCCTGCAATGGCGACTTCACGCTGGGCCAGGGCATTCGTTTTGCCGTCGATGCCGGCGTCGAAGCGGCGCGGGCCGCGGGCTATATCGTCAAGCGGCCGAACACGGTGCAGGTCGCCGAGATCAGCGAAGCGAAGATGCAGCCGCTGTGGCTCGTCGGCGGACGCGAACTCGCCACGCGTGGGCCGAAGCAGTTCGTCGACTTCCAGAACGACGTATCGGCCGCGGATATTTTCCTTGCCGCGCGCGAAGGCTTCGAGTCGGTCGAACACGTCAAGCGTTATACCGCGATGGGCTTCGGCACCGATCAGGGCAAGCTCGGCAACATCAACGGCATGGCGATTCTCGCGCAGGCGCTCGGCAAGACGATTCCGGAAACCGGCACGACGACGTTCCGCCCGAACTACACGCCGGTCACGTTCGGCACCTTCGCGGGGCGCGAGCTCGGCGAGTTTCTCGATCCCGTGCGCAAGACGGCGGTGCACGAATGGCACGTCGAAAACGGCGCGGAATTCGAGGACGTCGGCAACTGGAAGCGCCCCTGGTACTTCCCGAAGAAGGGTGAAGACCTGCATGCGGCCGTCGCGCGCGAATCGCTCGCGGTGCGCACGAGCGTCGGCATTCTCGATGCGTCCACGCTCGGCAAGATCGACATTCAGGGCCCCGATTCGGCGAAGCTGCTGAACTGGGTCTATACGAATCCGTGGAGCAAGCTCGAAGTCGGCAAATGCCGCTACGGTCTGATGCTCGACGAAAACGGCATGATCTTCGACGACGGCGTGACCGTGCGCCTCGCCGACCAGCACTACATGATGACGACCACGACCGGCGGCGCCGCGCGCGTGCTCACCTGGTTCGAACGCTGGCTGCAAACCGAATGGCCCGACATGCGCGTGCGCCTCGCGTCGGTCACCGATCACTGGGCGACCTTCGCCGTGGTCGGCCCGAATAGCCGCAAGGTCTTGCAGAAGGTTTGCCACGACATCGACTTCGTGAACGCGGCCTTTCCGTTCATGAGCTATCGCGAGGGCACGGTCGCGGGCGCGGCGTCGCGTGTGATGCGGATCAGTTTCTCGGGCGAACTCGCGTATGAAGTGAACGTGCCGGCGAACGTCGGACGCGCGGTGTGGGAAGCGTTGATGGCCGCGGGCGCCGAATTCGACATCACGCCGTACGGCACGGAAACGATGCACGTGTTGCGCGCGGAGAAGGGCTACATCATCGTTGGTCAGGATACCGATGGTTCGATGACGCCGTATGACGTCGGCATGGGCGGGCTCGTCGCGAAGTCGAAGGACTTTCTCGGCAAGCGTTCGCTCACGCGCTCGGACACGGCGAAGGCGGGGCGAAAGCAACTGGTCGGACTGCTCGCGGACGATCCGTCGTTCGTGATACCCGAAGGCTCGCAGATCGTCGCGGGGCCGTTCCAGGGCGAGACCGCGCCGATGCTCGGACACGTCACGTCGAGCTATTACAGTCCGATTCTCAAGCGCTCGATCGCGATGGCGGTCGTGAAGGGCGGCCTCGACAAGATCGGCGAAACGGTCACGGTCCCGCTTTCGAGCGGCAAACAGATTGCAGCGAAGATCACCAGCTCGGTGTTCTACGACAGCGAAGGAGCGCGTCAACATGTGGAATGAAACGAAAACGGGGGCGTCGGTGGTGGATCGCGCCGTCGGCAAGCAGACCGGCGTGTGGCAGGAGTCGCCGCTCGTGGGCGTGGATGCACTCCTGAAGAAGCATCAGGCTTCGGCGACCGCGGCATTCAGGCTGAGCGAGCGGCCGTTTCTTCAGCTCGTGAATGTGCGCGGCGATACGCGCGACGCCGCGTTCGTGCAGGCAGTCGAACAGGTGCTCGGCTGCAAGCCGCCGGAGACACCCAACACGATCGCGCGCGGCAACGGCTACGACATGTTGTGGCTCGGCCCGGACGAGTGGCTCGTGCGCTCGGCGATGACGCACGACGCGACGCGCACCGCGCCGTTGCAAGCGGCGCTCGGCACTGCGTTTGCAGGGGTATTCGCGTCGGCGGTGGACATCGGCAGCGGCTATACGGTGCTCGAAATCAGCGGCACGCGCACGCGTGAAGTGCTGTCGCGCGGCTGTCCGCTCGATCTTCATCCGAAGCTGTTCGGCGAAGGGCAGTGCGCGCAAAGCCATTATTTCAAGGCGTCGATCACGCTCGTGCCGATCGGCGCGGACAGCTTCGACATCGTCGTGCGCCGCAGCTTCGCGGATTACTTCGTGAAGATCATGCTCGACGCAGCCGAGCCGCTGATGTCGTGACCGCCGTCACGCCGCGAGCGCTGCTCTCACGCGCCGCTCGCGGTTTTCCCGTTGCGGGACTCACATGACGTCGACCCGTGTCGTCACCACGCGGCTCACCGAGCGCGCTTGCCATGACCGCGATGCCGATGCCGCGCTCGCGCTGCTCGATCAAAGCATGCTGCTGCGGCACCCCGTTCCCAGATTCTCTTCGACGAAGCTCCGCGTTTCGGCCATGCCAAACGGCAAAGCTGTGCTGTCGAGTTCGGCGAGCTGATTCGTCATTCGAAGCCGGCTGAGCGCAAGCGGCGGCGCGACGCGCGAGGCGATCACCACATGCAGCGTGCCCGGCGCCTGATCGAGCAGCTTCTGCATGAAGCGGTGCACGGGCGGGGCATCGACGAAATGATAGTCGTCAATGAAGACGTAAATGTCTTTCGACAGGTCGAGCACGCCGTCCACGAGCATCGCCACGAGCGCGTCAATGCCGGCAGGGTTTGCATCTTCGAACAGCAGCTCGGGCTCGGCGCGCAGGCCGACGCGTTGCATCGCCATGAACAGCGTCGCGCAGAACGCGGCGTAATCGGCTTCGTCCGCGCTCAGCGATAACCACGCGACGTCCGCGCCCGCCTTCACGCATCGCTCGCGCCATTGGGCGAGGAGGGTCGTCTTGCCGTAGCCCGCGCTCCCGGTGACGAGCGCAAGCGTGGCGTGCCGCATGCGCTCGAGATGCGTGAGCAGGTCGGCGCGCCGGACCGTTTTCGAGCCGATGCGCGGCGGCGAAAACCTCGTGGATGCCACTTGTCTGGTGAATGCGGTCGTCAAATCGTTACCCGAATCAGTGCCCAGTCCGAACAGCCATTGTCCACAGAAAATCGCGCGCGCCGCAATCGGAGCCAACGTCAGGAGGCAACGTCAGGACCGTGCCTTCGCGTAAAAAAAGCCGCAAGAAAAAAAGGAGGCGATCAACTTAACACAACGTCCTCACGACGCCCTTGTTCCATCCGGATGACGTATTTCTTCTATGTGGCCGATTTATGTCGGCGTCTACTGAAAACGCTGCTCGAAACATCACTCGCGGCCGTCGCCGCATCATTCAGGGGATGCCATGCCTACCGCTTCTCAGCCTCGCGCAAGTGCCGCCGCGCGACTCGAACGGCTGCCGTTCTCCGGTTATCACCGGACCATCTTCATCATCATCGCGATTGCGTTCTTCTTCGATTCCGTCGATCTCGGCACGATGACTTTCGTGCTCGGTTCGATCAAGACCGAATTCGGCTTGTCGACGGCAACCGCGGGGCTCGTCGCGAGTGCGAGCTTCTTCGGCATGGTGGGCGGTGCGGCGGTGGCGGGGCTGCTTGCCGATCGCTTCGGACGCCGGCCGGTTTTTCAGTGGAGCATGGTGCTGTGGGGCCTCGCCTCGTATCTCTGTTCGACGGCGCAAAGCGTCGAAGCGCTGATTTTCTATCGCGTGCTGCTCGGTTTCGGCATGGGCATGGAGTTTCCGATTGCGCAAACGCTGCTGTCGGAATTTGTTCCCGCTTCGTCGCGCGGACGCCTGATTGCGTTGATGGACGGCTTCTGGCCGCTCGGTTTCATCACGGCGGGCGTGGTGTCGTACTTCGTGCTGCCGGCCTACGGCTGGCGCACCGAGTTCGCGCTGCTCGCGATTCCGGCCGTCTTCGTGCTGATCGTGCGCCGTGTCGTGCCTGAGTCGCCGCGTTGGCTCGAACATCGCGGACGTCGCGGCGAGGCCGATAAAATTCTCGCCGACATCGAGGTCAAGGTGATCAAGGCCGCCGGTCTGAGCCGTTTGCGCGAGCCGGTCATGCTCGTCGAACCGGTGGCCGCCAAAGGCGCGGGCGCGTTTCGCGAGATCTGGAGCGCGGCTTACCGGCGTCGCACGATCATGGTGTGGACGTTGTGGTTCTTCGCGCTGCTCGGCTTTTACGGATTGACTTCGTGGCTCGGCGCGTTGATGCAGCAGGCGGGCTTCGCGGTGACGAAGTCGGTGCTGTATACGGTGCTGATTTCGCTCGGCGGCATTCCCGGGTTCATCTGCGCGGCGTGGCTGGTCGAGCGTTGGGGACGCAAGCCGACATGTATCGCGTCGCTCGCGGGCAGTGCGGTGATGGCCTACGTCTACGGACAAACCGCACTGCACGCGCAAACGCCCACGCTGCTGATTTGCGCCGGTCTCGCGATGCAGTTTTTCCTGTTCGCGATGTGGGCGGTGCTCTACACATACACGCCGGAACTGTACGGCACCGGCGCGCGCGCGACGGGTTCCGGTTTCGCGTCGGCAATCGGCCGCGTGGGCTCGCTGATCGGGCCGTATGTGGTCGGCGTCGTGCTGCCGATGTTCGGGCAGGGCGGCGTGTTCTCGCTTGGCGCAATGTGTTTCGTGATCGCGGCCACGGCTGTGTGGATACTCGGCATCGAAACACGCGGACTCGCGCTGGAGACGCTCGTCTCCGAAGCGGTGGAGAGCGACGCGCACGGCGTGCTGAGTCCGGTGCGCGATTGACGACCCACCCATGAAGAACGCAGTCGTTGTCGGCTGCGCTCTCCACAGCTAACCGGGCATCGGCGCTTACTGTTTGCTCGCCACCAGTGCCGACACGATCCGATACGCAGCGCTCACGCGGTCCTCGATCGGGAAATTCCTGTTGGCAAGCAAAACGACGCCGACGTGTTTCTGCGGAATGAAGGCAACGTAGGTGCCGAACCCATTCGTCGAACCGGTCTTGTTGATCCATACATTCTGCTGCGGCGGCAAGGGCGGCTCGATTGCGATGACCGGCGTCGCCGTGGTGGCCATCGCGGGCGCATTGCCTTCGTGCAAGGTCGTCAACGTGACGGGATAGGCGTACTGCTCCCATATCAGGTCCTGCGTCAGCACGCCGGCCTTGAAGTAACCCGTGTGTGTCGCCGTGATAGCGCGCTGAAGCTGGTTGTCGACATCGATCAGGTTCATGTTCGCTTGCACGAAACGCAGCATGTCGGCGGCGGTGGTCCTCACGCCGTACGCTTCGTCGGCGAGCACGCCGCCTTTCATGCGGATCGGCGCGCCGTCCTTCGTATAGCCCTGTGCGTAGTCGGACATTTTCGTTGGCGGAACATGGATGTAGCTGCTCGTCATGCCGAGCGCCGGAAACAGGCGCTGCTCCATCAGCGACGCAAAGTCCTGATTCATGCTTTTCGCCGTGATCAGACCGAGCGTGCCGATCCCCGGATTCGCGTAGGTACGATACGTGCCAGGCGCGTAGGCCGGTTTCCATGCGCTGAAGTACTGCAGCAACTGCGCGTTGTCGTGGATGTCGTCGGGCACCTGGAGCGGCAGACCGCCGGGCGTGTGCGTGCCGAGATTCAGCAGGCTAACCTTGCCGAATGCGCTGCCTCGCAAGGACGGCAAGTATGTTTGCGTCGGGTCCGACAGCCTCAGATGGCCGCTCAACTGCGCATATTCGGCAAGCGTCGCGGTGAATGTCTTGCTCACGGAGCCGATTTCAAAGAGCGTGCGCTGCGTGACCGGCTTGCCGGTTTCCGCCGATGCCACGCCGTAGTCGAAGACGTATGTTTTGCCATTGGCGACGATGCCGACCGCCATCCCAGGCACATGATGTTTCGCCATCAGCGGTTCGATGGCGGAGTCCACTACGGATTTCACCTGGCGTTCGGCCTCGCCTTCGCTTGCCGCGCGGCTTGCCTGCGCGGGCGCGCCCAGCGCAAACAGCATGGTGACCATCAGGCTCACGGCTTTTAGCTTCATGTACAACGCTTCCTCGAACGGTTATCGACGGGTGTCCCGACGCAGCACTATCCCGCTTTGGGAAAGCGCTGACAATCGACGATAACTTATGCGAGGGTCAAGAAAAACTGAGGGCGGGGCACCTGGCCCCGCCCGAGCGTGCAGCTACAGTTGCAGTTCGCGGTGAGCGCAATACGGTCTCCTCGCAACCGTAATCGCGCCGTTGGAAAATGCTTACGGTTCCGCGATAGAAAACCAGTAATCGAACTTATCGAACATCCCGAGCATTTCCCGGAACTTCGCTTTATCGCCGTCAAACTTCACCTTACCCGTCTCGGACAATTGCTGCAGCTTCACATTGCCGAGCGCGATGTCGTCCAGGGTCGACTTGTCGAACGTGATCGTTCCGTCGGCATGCTCCAATGGACGGCCTTCCACATAGTTCATCACACCGTTGCGCACGGTAAGCGCAAATTGCTTTTTCACGTCCGGCAGAATCAGATTGAACGCATAGCTTTTATTCGCCGCGTGCGGGCCGTTCAGGTGGATCGCCAGGAAGTCGAGGAACATTTCCGGCGACATGGCCGTGATGATGTCAGGCGCAGCCGTGTTCACGCCGGCCATCTTCTTCACGCCACCGCGCAACTCGTGAGCGCCGCTCAGATAAACATTGCGGACGGTGCCCGATTCCGACTGATAGCCCAACTGTTCAAGTGCATCGGCTTCGAGACGCCGCGCGGCCTGATTATCAGGTTGAGCGAATACGAGCTTGTTGGTGATGGTGGCGACCCATCGGTACTCGCCTTTCCGATAGGCGTCACGCGCGTTCGCCATGATCTTGTCAGCGCCGATAAGCTCGACGTATTTCTTCGCTTCTTCGGCGGGGGGAAGCGGATCGAGGTTCGCGGGATTGGCGTCCCACCAGCCCAGGTAGAGTTGATAAGTCGATCTGACGTCGTGTTCAGATTGCCGTAATAGCCACGGTTATAAAATTCCTTGGCGAGCGAATCGGGAAGCACGAACTGTTCGGCGATTTCATGCATGGTCAAGCCTTCGTTGGCCATGCGCAGCGTCTGATCGTTGATGTACTTGTACAGGTCCCGCTGTTTCGACAAATGCTCGACGACGCGTTCATTTCCCCACTGCGGCCAATGGTGGCTTCCGAAAGACAATTGAGCGTCGTTGCCGAACATGGCAATGGTTTGATCGAGCGCCGCGGCCCACTTCTGCGCGCTTCTCGCCTTCGCGCCTCTGAGCGTCAGAATGTTATGCAGTGAATGATTGGCGTCTTCGGCGAGATCGAGCGCCTTGAACTGAGGGAAGTAGAACAGCATCTCGGCGGGCGCTTCGGTGCCCGGCGCCATTTGAAAGACGACGTCGACGCCGTCCACCGTCAGCTTCTCGCCCGTCTTTTTGATGAGACGATTCGGTTGAAGCAGAGTGAGCGTGCCGGTCGCATTGACCAGGCCGAGGCCGCTGCCGACCGTGCCTTTCGGGTCTTTCTCGAGAAGATCGCCGTACATGTACGACGCGCGGCGGCTCATTGCGTTTCCAGCGAAAATGTTCTCGCTGATTGCTTCTTCCATGAAGCCTTCCGGCGCGATCAATGGAACCTTGCCCGAGGCCACGTCTTTTTCGTCGACCACGCCTCTGATGCCACTGAAATGGTCGACGTGGCTATGCGTGATGATGACGGCGCTAACCGGCCGGCGTTCGACCTTTTCATTGACCAGTTCCAACGCTGCCTTCGCTGTCTCGGCTGAACTTCCGGTATCGACTACGATCCAGCCGGTCGCCCCTCGAATAAACGTGATGTTGGCCAGGTCGATATTGCGCACCTGATAGATGCCGTCGACCACCTTGAACAGGCCGTTCATCGTCAGTATCTGCTCCTGACGCCACAGGCTTGGGTTCACCGTGGCCGGAGCTTCGGTTCCGGGGCGCAGGAAAGCATAGCGGGTGAGGTCGACCACCGTACGGCCCGACGCGGTGGTCAGAACTGGTTGCGGCAGGGACGATATGAAGCCCCGTCCTGCATCCTCGAAATCCCGCTTGTCTGCGAGATTCAGGTAACTCGCGATCTGCTGGTTCACCTGCATGGTCTGTGTCGTTGCGTCGTTTCTCGCGGGACTGTTCGCGCCTGCTTCGTTCGATTGTGCATATGCCTGCGCACCTATGCTTAACGGCAACAGCCATGCTAACCATTTCATCTTGCCTCCGGGCCTACGCTAGCGGTTTGCCAACAACATCCATCTGCGGACAACGCGTCCTCAGAGAGCTTTCAATACTCCTGATCTAATCTGGATGTTGGGTAGGAGGAAGTCAAGAACGAGATGCGTGACCGCCTGACGGCCTCACGGCATCATGATTCGCAAACAGAATCGGGCGGCTGACGCAATGCGCTAAACGGTCACACGTTCGCGCTTTCTGAAGGGCGCACCGTTCGCGACGAAGTAGGGCGTGTCCACGCGCGCCAATGCCTCGCGTCCACGAATCCGATCCGCGATCTTCTCGGCCAGCATGATGGTCGGCGCGTTCAGATTGCCCGTGGTGATAAGCGGCATGATCGACGCATCGACCACGCGCAGCCCCTCCATGCCATGCACGCGTCCTTCGTTGTCCACCACGGCCATGTCGTCGTAGCCCATCTTGCACGAGCACGAAGGATGAAACGCCGTCTCGGCGCGCGCCCGCACGAAAGCGTCGAGTTGCGCGTCGGTGGTTAGCTCGGCGCCCGGATTCAGCTCGCGCCCGCGATAACGGTCCAGCGCGGGCTGCCGCATGATTTCGCGCGTGATGCGAATGCCGTCGCGGAACTCGCGCCAGTCGAGCGGATCGGCCATGTAGTTAAATAGGATGCTCGGATGCGCCGCCGGATCGCGCGACGTGAGCTTCACGCGTCCGCGGCTTGGCGAACGCATCGAACCGACATGTGCCTGAAAGCCATGCATCTTGATCGCGTTCGAGCCGTTGTAGTTGATCGCGACCGGCAGAAAGTGATACTGGATGTTGGGCCACAAGTCGTCGTCGCGTGCGCGGATAAAACCGCCCGCTTCGAACTGATTGCTCGCGCCGATGCCGGTGCCGTTCACCATCCATTCGAGCCCAATAGCCGGCTGATTCCACCACTGCAATGCGGGATAGAGCGAGACCGGCTCCTTGCATTCGTACTGGATGTACATCTCCAGATGGTCCTGCAAATTTTCGCCGACGCCCGGCAAATCGTGGACGAGCGGAATGTCCAGATCGCGCAGCCACGTCGAGCGGCCCACGCCGGAGCGTTGCAGCAATTGCGGCGATGCAATCGCGCCGCTGCAGACCAGCACTTCGCGGCGCGCATGCGCGTTGACGGCCGCGCCATGCTGCAGATACGAGACGCCGACCGCGCGCTTGCCGGAGAACAGCACGCGATCAGTCAGCGCGTGCGTGACGATGGCCAGGTTCGAACGCGCCTTCGCACGATCCAGATAGCCGCGCGCCGTGCTGGCGCGCCGGCCCTGAGGCGTGACCGTGCGATCCATCGGACCGAAGCCTTCCTGCTGATAGCCGTTCAGATCGTCGGTGCGCGGAAAGCCGGCCTGCACGCCGGCTTCGACCATCGCCGCGAACAGCGGATTGTTGCCGGGCTTGCTGGTGGTCACATGCACCGGACCGTCGCCGCCGTGATACGCGTTCGGACCCACGTCGCGCGTTTCGGCCTTGCGGAAGTACGGCAGGCAGTCGAGATACGTCCAGTTTTCGAGGCCTGGGCGCTGAGCCCAGCCGTCGTAATCGAGCGCGTTGCCGCGGATATAGCACATGCCGTTGATCAGCGACGACCCGCCGAGTCCCTTGCCGCGTCCGCATTCCATGCGGCGGTTGTCCATATGCGGCTCGGGGTCGGTCTCGTACGCCCAGTTATAGCGGCGCCCTTGCAGCGGATAGGCGAGGGCGGCGGGCATCTGCGTGCGGAAATCGAAGCGGTAATCGGGACCGCCCGCTTCGAGCAGCAGCACAGTGACGTCGGCGTCTTCGGTGAGACGCGAGGCCAGCACGTTGCCCGCCGAACCCGCGCCGACGATGATGTAATCGTATTCGTTGGAACTCATGGCAGCGCTCTCAGAACACCGGTTGATAAGGGCCTAGCTCGACCTGCACGGACTTGATGCGCGTGTAGTGCTCGAGTGTCGTGATGCCGTTTTCGCGGCCCACGCCGGATTGCTTATAGCCGCCCACGGGCATTTCGGCGGGCGACTCGCCCCACGTGTTGATCCAGCAAATGCCCGCTTCCAGCCGATGAATCACGCGATGCGCACGCGAGAGATTTTCCGTCACGACGCCGGCGGCGAGGCCATACGCGGTGCGATTCGCGCGCTCGATGGCTTCGTCTTCTTCGTCGAATACGAGAATGCTCATGACCGGCCCGAAGATTTCCTCACGCACGATTCGCATGTCGTCGTGGCAACCGGTGAAGATAGTTGGCTCTACGTATTGACCTTGCGCATAATGATTTTCTGTCAAACGCTTGCCGCCCGCGATCAAACGCGCGCCTTCTGTAACGCCGCTTTCTATATAGCCGAGCACCTTCTGCAATTGCGCAGCGCTCACGAGCGGGCCAAAGTTGGTGGCGGCCTCGGTCGGCGCACCGACGCGAATACGCTTCACGCGTTCGAGCAGCAATGCCTCGAAGCGCTCGATCACATTGCGCTGCACGAACACGCGCGTGCCGTTCGTGCAGACCTGGCCCGAGCTGAAGAAGTTGGCGCTCATCGCGATGTCGGCGGCGCGTTCGAGATTCGCGTCGTCGAACACGAGCAACGGGGACTTGCCGCCGAGTTCCATCGTCACTTCTTTCAACGACGACGCGCCCGCCATCGACATCACCTTCTTGCCCGTTTCGACGCCGCCCGTGAACGAAATCTTTTCGATGTCCGGATGCGCGGCCAGCATCGCGCCCACGCGGCCGTCGCCTTGCACGACGTTGAACACGCCAGGCGGCACGCCGGCTTCGGTGTAGATTTCCGCGAGTTTCAACGCAGTAAGCGGCGTGACCTCGCTCGGCTTGAAGATCATTGCGTTGCCTGCGGCAAGCGCGGGCGCGGACTTCCAGCACGCAATCTGAATCGGATAATTCCATGCGCCGATGCCCGCGCAAACGCCGAGCGGTTCGCGCCGCGTGTACACGAACGACGACGGCCGCAGCGGAATCTGCTGCCCTTCGATAGCGGTCGCGAGTCCCGCGTAATACTCGATCACGTCCGCGCCGGTCACGATGTCCACCGCCTGCGTTTCCGCGATCGGCTTGCCGGTGTCGCGCGTTTCGAGCAGCGCGAGTTCGTCGTTGCGCTCGCGCAGAATCTCGACCGCGCGGCGCAGGATGCGCGAGCGCTGCATTGCCGTGAGCGCGGCCCACTCGCGCTGACCGTCGCGCGCGGACTGCACTGCGCTATCGACGTCCGCGGCGCTCGCCTGCTGCACGGTCGCGAGCGTTTCGCCGGTGGCAGGGTCGACGGTGTCGAAGGTTTCACCGCTGGTCGCGTCGACGTAAGCGCCGCCAATGTACAGACGTTGCATTGCGAATACCGCCATCATGTGCTCCTTTGTAGAGATGTCGCCGGCTGCTGCGCGCTATTCGCGCGCCGCCAGGACCAGGTCGATGTATTCGTTGGCGACGCGCAGCGCCGCTTTGGTGTCGAACGGTTCGCCCGACAAGGCGCCGCGCAGCCACAATCCGTCGATCAATGCCGCGAGACCGCTGGCCGCGCGCCGCGCCGCCGCACGCGGCAGCGCTTTCGAAAAATCCGCGCACAGATTGGAGTTCAAGCGGCGCGTGTTGACAGACTGAAGACGCCGCAGTTGCGGCTTGTGCATGCTCTCGGACCAGAACGCAAGCCAGGTCTTCATGACGGGCGTGCTGGTCTGCTCGGCATCGAAATTCGCGGCGACGACCGCACGCAGTTTCGAGCGCGGGTCCGTTTTTGCCGCGCGACGGCGGCGGGACGTGGCCTGCCACAAATCGCGCAACACATGGCGCATGGTGGCTTCGAGAAGACCGTCCTTGTCGCCGAAATAGTGGCTCACGATGCCGGTGGAAATGCTCGCGCGCTGTGCGACCGACGCGAGTGTCGCGCCCGCGAGGCCGGTCTGGTCGATGGTGAGCAGCGTCGCGTCGATCAACTGCGCGCGGCGGATTTCGCGCATTCCGAGCTTGGGCATGGCGTGACTATAAAGATCAGACGGTTCGCTGCCGGCACGTTGCCCGCAGGTTCGATCGACGCATGGTAGTTTTTTTATATTGAACGGTCAATCAATAAAAACCTGCGAAGAAGGGGCATGTCGGTTTCGGCCAAACTCGTGTCGGGTTCGGTGCAGGTGGTTGACCGCGGCGGGCGCTACGCTCGTTGAACGGCGTGCGGCGCAGGCCGCGCACCGCTCACAAGACATGGAGACATTCAATGAGCAGCAATCGCGGCGTCGTCTATCTGGGGCAGGGCAAGGTTGAAGTGCAATCGATCGACTATCCGAAGATGGTCGACCCACGCGGCCGTTCGATCGGTCACGGTGTGATTCTGAAGGTGGTCAGCACGAATATTTGCGGCTCCGACCAGCACATGGTGCGGGGCCGCACGACCGCGGAAGTCGGCCTCGTGCTCGGCCATGAGATTACCGGCGAGGTGATCGAGGTCGGCCGCGACGTCGAGACGCTGAGCGTTGGCGATCTCGTCTCCGTGCCGTTCAACGTGGCATGCGGACGGTGCCCGACCTGCAAGTCGCAGCATACCGGCGTGTGCCTGAACGTGAACCCGTCGCGTGCGGGCGGCGCTTACGGATATGTGGACATGGGCGGCTGGATCGGCGGCCAGGCCGAGTACGTGATGGTGCCGTATGCCGACTTCAATCTGCTGAAGTTTCCCGACCGCGCGCAGGCGATGTCGAAGATTCGCGACCTGACATGCCTGTCCGACATTCTGCCGACCGGTTATCACGGCGCGGTCATGGCAGGCGTGAAGCCGGGCGCGACGGTTTATATCGCAGGCGCCGGGCCGGTAGGCATGGCGGCGGCTGCGTCGGCGCGTCTGTTGGGCGCGGCGTGTACGATCGTCGGCGACATGAACGAGGAGCGCCTTGCGCATGCTCGCAAGATGGGATTCGAGACCGTGGACCTGTCGAAGGATGCGACGCTCGGCGAACAGATCGAGCAGATTCTGGGCAAGCCGGAAGTGGATTGCGCGGTGGACTGCGTGGGCTTCGAGGCGCACGGCCACGGCAGCAGCGGCTCGCACGAGGAAGCACCGGCCACTGTGCTGAACTCGCTGATGGAAATCACGAGGGCTGCGGGGGCGATCGGTATTCCGGGGCTCTATGTCACCGACGATCCGGGCGCCGCGGACGCTGCCGCGCGCAAGGGGAGTCTGAGCATCCGCTTCGGGCTCGGCTGGGCGAAGTCGCATTCGTTCCACACGGGCCAGACGCCGGTGATGAAGTACAACCACAATCTGATGCAGGCGATTCTGTGGGACCGTCTGCCGATTGCGGACATCGTGAACGTGACGGTGGTGTCGCTCGATCAGGCGCCGGACGGTTATCGCCAGTTCGACGGCGGTGCGCCGCGCAAGTTCGTGATCGATCCGCATGGGCTGTTGAAGGCGGCCTGAGCTTCGGACGAAGCTTCAGACGAAGTTAAAAGCCTGTAGTAAGGAAACGCGTTGAACGTGCTTACGTTCAACGCGTTTTTTGCTTGTGACGCGCGATCCCAAAAACATGGGTGTCGGCCAGTCTGCTAGGGTTACGCCGTCATAAGCGACGAGGCTCGCGATGGGTGGAACCGAACTGAAGACGGATTCGTTTCAACGGTGGGTGATGTACCGTAAGGATGACTATGGAAGTGGGCGTATCTTTGTTTCTTCCGAGCAGAAAACACAGTTGCTGAAACGGGAAAGATATGGATTCGCACGAACTCGCACATGCGTCATTCTCGGTTTCAGGCGACGACGTTTCGCCAACATTCTGGACAGAGTATTTCGGCGTTGTCCCTGATGTCGCGCACCGCAAAGGCGATGCAATCGTCGACCGTGACGGGCAACCACGGGGTATAGCCAGGCGGACAGGAGTGTGGGGTGTCCGCAGCAAATCGGTGGTCAAGAGCGATCTCCTTGAGCCGCATTTGCGCTATCTCGTCGAGCATCTTGGCTTGCCGCGCGCAGACTTGCCCGAGCTACTCAGGCGCGGGAACGCGCGCATGCGCTTCTTCTGCTATTGGGACAACGAGGCTGGAAATCGCGTGCCCGACGTTCCCGACGACATTCGGTCAATGATGGAGGCGATGGGGGGAACAGTCGAGGTTGACGAATATCGGTAGGTGGTTGTTTCTCGCGTCACATAACCAGAAGCCAAACGAAATGCGTCACCCATTGGCCCATGCCACATTCATCATTTCCGGCGATTCGGTCAACCCCGAGTTTTGGACCTCGTATTTCGGCGTGCAGCCTAGTCGCCTGATCACGAAAGGACAGCCTTTCCAGCTCCCGTCCGGGAAGTTGAC
This sequence comes from Paraburkholderia sp. RCC_158, assembly GCF_041355255.1. Classification (NCBI taxonomy): domain Bacteria; kingdom Pseudomonadati; phylum Pseudomonadota; class Betaproteobacteria; order Burkholderiales; family Burkholderiaceae; genus Paraburkholderia; species Paraburkholderia sp. RCC_158. The sequence continues at coordinate 39,198 of NZ_JBFUPM010000020.1, forward strand.
TCCTCGTGCCGGTAAGCTCGGCCTATGGGCTCTTGAAAACAAGGCTGTGGTAAGCAGCGATTGCCTTGGCCCGCATTTGCAATACATCACGAATTATCTGGGCTTGCCCCGCGCCGATTTGCATGAACTGGTGCGGCGACAAGGAGGCAAGATGGCCCTGTGGTGCTATTGGATGAATGAAACGGGCGACCGGGTGCCCGACGTGCCCAACGACATCCGCGCGATGATGGAAGCGATGGGCGGAACAATCGAAATTGACGAATATCAGTAACTCGCTGTTTATTCGCGCTTAGCAGTGCAACAAAGCCAGGGGAAAATATTTGAGGACAGTATTCGCGACTATGCACCATAACCAGTCTTCAACATCAAATGCGAGCGCGGACGCCGGAGCCTACGCGTCTTTCCTGATAACCGGAGACGCCGTATCACCGGAATTCTGGACGCAGTACTTTCAGATAGCCCCTGACACCGCGATCGTCAAAGGAAAGTCATTTGCCCTTCCTTCCGGAAAGTCCAGTAAAGCTTTGGGGAAAACGGGCCTGTGGGGAGTAAGCAGCGAATCGGCGGTAGAAAGCGATTTGCTGGAACCGCATTTGCGGTATCTCATAGCGCGCCTTGGTTTGCCCCGCGAGGGTTTGAAGGAGATCGCGCAACAGAACGGTGCGAGGGTTGGGTTCTCCTGCTTCTGGTTCAATCCCTCAGGAAACCGTGTACCCGACGTGCCCAACGACATTCGCTCAATAATCGAAGCAATAGGTGGAACGATCGAAATCGACGAATATCGGTAGGATCGGACCCACTTCGCTCAAGCATTGCAGCGCGCTGCATATCCCCCGCAGCGCCACACCCGCCGCCCCCTAATGCGAAAACTCACTACCCGGCGGTTGCAGCCGTGCACGTTCCCCAACGTGAAGCGACCACGAGTAGTACGTCGAATGCGAATGCGTCTGCAGTTCCGGGTGTTCCGCCAGCATTTCGCCCATACTTTTCTGGTCATCGCTCAATGCGCCGACGCGAGACCAATGGTGCAGCATTCGTCGCGGCGCCGCGGTGACAGCCGTGGGCATATCGACAGTCGGCGTGACTTCGAGGGGCAACGTCGGCTCTGCAATGCCTGAATGGTCCTGCGCATACGCAAGGTGAGCCACAAGGCTTCCCCCAACGAACCACAGCGTGCCCATCGGCATCAGCGTTTTCTTTTTCATTCTCAAAGTGGAAACGGGTGTCATCGGGACCGCAACGATGCACAACCAGAGCGGAACCTGAAATAGGACTCTTCCGATTCACGCCATCGCGTCTCAGTTCCCGATGACGGCCGTCCAGCTCACTGCAAGCCGACAACGCTTTACCTCCAACGCCGATATTTTGCAAATATCAACATATAAGCGCATGGGCCAGTTCATAATTCGGCCCCCTAAACGCTGCGGGCAACTTTGCCGGCTCGATCGACGCGCGCAGTCATATATTTCAGGAGTAGTAGATGGCCGGCCTTCCACGCCGTAGCTTTCTGAAGGCCAGCGTCATCGCCGGCATTTCCGTGTATCTCGCGCCAGTCGGTGGGCGTGCCTTTGCCGCGTTGTTCGAGGAACGCATACTGACGCCGGTCAACTGGGACCCGGCGAGCGGTCAGCCCAAATTCCGCATCGACGGCATCGCCAAGGTCACGGGTGAAAAAGTGTTCGCTCGCGATATGCGTGCATCGGATATGCCGCATTGGCCGCAGCAGCAATCACACGCGATGATCCTGCGCGCGACGCGTGCAGACTGCCTGTACGAAGGCTTCAATCTCGCGGGACTGGGCGACGACCTGATGTCGGACCGCCTCGTGACCGCCGACGACCTCACGCGCGACGGTCTGCAATTTCCCGCCTTCTACGGCAGCGACATGCTTCTGCCGAAGGGCAACACGCCTGCTTATCTCGGCCATGCCGTTGCAATTCTGATCTTCCACGACTTCGCGCGCTTTCGCCTCGCGAAGGACTATCTGAAGTTCCGCGACGACGTCATCCAGTACGGCCAGCAGACGGGACCGCTCGAACGTGATCCGTGGGGCACGTTCCGGTTCGTGCGCGTCGGTGGCAAGACTCCGTATGACGACGACGTTTTTTCGAGCCTGAAGAACGCGCCGTTGTTTCCCGGCTCGATGCGCAAGCATCAACCGGTATGGCCGGATGGCGTCGAGCACGGATCGCTCGGCGAACAAGGCATTTCCTTCGCGGACGGCATCGCCGAAGAACTCGCACATCCGCCTGCGGACTGGCTGGTGATGGAGCGCGACTACAGCACGCAGTCGATCGATACCGCCGCACTCGAGCCGGATAACGCGAACTGCTGGTATGACGCCGACTCGCACGCGCTTCACATGATCGTACCCACGCAAGGCCCTGCCGAAGTGGCGCAAAGCGTGGCGGAAATGGTCGCGAAGTGCCGCTTCGCGGTGAAGAGTGTGTTCCTTCACCCATGCTACACGGTCGGTTATGGATCGAAAGATCACTACAACATGCCGTTCTATGGTCTTGTCGCTGCGATGTATGGCGATGGCCGACCGGTGCGCCTCGCTAACGATCGCTACGAGCAGTTTCAAAGCGCGCTCAAACGCCATGCGTTCAACATGAAGTACCGCATTGCTGTCGACAGAAAGACGGGACTGCTTCAGTCGTTCAAAGGCGATCTCGAAGCGAATGGCGGCGGGCGCATGAACTTTTCGCCGTCTGTGGCGATGGTCGGTGCGACCGCCGCGCAATCGATCTACTACTTTCCGAAGAGCGATCTCACTGCAACCGCCATTGCGTCGCGCGCAGTCGATGCCGGCTCTGCGCGCGGCTACGGCACGCTGCAAAGCATGGCCGCAACCGAGATGATGATCGACGAAATCGCCAAACAACTGAAGCTCGACCCAATCGATTTCCGCCTCACGAACGCGTTGCGGTCGGGAATGAAGAATACGCAGGGCGCAATACCGGCTGGCGCTGTTCGCGTCGATGAAGTTCTGCAAAAGGCAAAGTCGCATCCATTGTGGAAGAGCCGCGCGCAGAAGAAAGCGAAGTACGAAGCGGAGCATCCCGGCAAACGCTATGGCGTGGGCTTTGCGTGCGTGCAAAAAGACTTCGGCACAGGCGCCGAATGTTCTTTCGCCAAAGTCGAGATGAGTGAAGACGGCAAGATCACGCTGCATCATTCGGGCTCGGAAATCGGCACGGGTATGTCGACATCGCAAGCCATTGCCGTGGCGAAATGGCTCGGCGTGCCGGCGTCGACCGTGCATTTCGCGTTGGCCGACTGGCCCGATCTTCCGGTAATCACGAGCGGCGATCCTTACCTGATGTCGCAGGCCGATCAGGATCGCCTTTCGAGGAATCCGCGTTGGTCGCCGGGCTTTATGTCGCCGTCGAGTGCGACTAACTCGGCCTATTACTTCACGCACAGTACTCGCGAAGCAGCGCGCGTTCTTTTTGTGCACGGCTTATGGCCGGCGGCAATGTCGATCTGGTCGAGCGGTGCGGGCGGCGGTCAGGCCGCATCGCTTGTCGTGCGCATAGAAGACGCGCGCTGGGTGAACGGCAAGCTGTCGGCGGATGGACTGGAAGCATTGCCGTTCGAGCAGATTGCGAAAAAGGCGCACGAACTCGGACTCGTGACGGGCGCCACCGTGCATGTATTCAATCGCTGGCAATGGACCGAGGCCGAGTTCGAAGTCGGCGGCAAGATAGAGCGCTTGCCAATCGACGGACTGTCGCTTCGCTACGGCAACGGCGCAATGCCGAACGGTCAGAAGTCCGCGACGACGCTCAATAGCTATCGTGTGCTCGATCGAAAGCGCGTGTTTAATCCGCCCGTGCAGCGCAATAACGCAATGGTCACGTACTACAGCGCGGTCGGCACGCTCGTCGAACTTGCAGTGAACGAGTCGAGCGGCGAGGTCGAAGTATTGACGCATCACTCCATTCTCGAATGCGGCAACCAGTTGTCGCCTCAACTGGTTTCGGGCCAGTTGCAAGGCGGTCTTGCGATGGGCATCGGCCATGCGCTGCATGAGTATTTGCCGCTCTACGAAGACGGCCCCGGCAACGGCACATGGAATTTCAACCGCTATCGTTTGCCACGTTCGACGGACGTTGCGGTATGGAGCCAGACAAGTGAAGTACTGCCTCCGCTAACAGAAACCGACCCGCCAAAAGGCATTGCCGAGGTGGTGATGATTCCGGTCGTCGGCGCCATCGTGAACGGCATTGCGCATGCGGTTGGACATCGTTTCCGCGACCTTCCCGTTACGCCACAAAAAATTCAGGAGGTGCTCGCATGACACTGCCCAAATCCGATTCCACCGAAGCAGCTCCCGCAATCGCAAGCGTTGCCGAAAAGCCGCTGACGCGTTACGCCGTGCAACCGGTGTCGATGACCGTCAATGGCCGACCCGTCGGGCCGATCCGCGTACCGGAGCAGCTCATGCTGATCGACTTTCTGCATGAGTACCTCGGGCTGACAGGCTCGCGCCTGGGGTGCGGCCAAGGCGTGTGCCACGCATGCGTCGTCATTCTCGATAACGCCGATGGCAGCAGTGAAGAAGTGCGATCGTGCATTACCGGCGCGAGTTTCTTCGACGGCAAAAAAATCCGCACGGTCGAAGCTCACCCGACGTGCGACGAAAGCGGCAAGCCCGTCGCGCTGTCGCCCGTCCAGCAGAAGTTTCTCGAACACTTCAGCTTCCAGTGCGGATATTGCACGCCGGGATTCGTCAATGCGACGACGGTGCTGATCGAGCGCCTCAAGCGTCAGCCGATTGAACGCAGCAAGGTCGAAGAGACGATCACCGAGGCGCTCAACGCGCATATTTGCCGCTGCACGGGCTATGTACGCTATTACGAAGCGGTGAAGGACCTCGTACTGAACACAGCCGGACTGGTGAGGAACGTCTAAAGATGATTTCCCACACGAGTACCTTTTCGTTGTTTCGCGCGGCGTTGGTGACACTCGCCGCGGCGATGTTGACAGCCTGCGGCAACGCACCTGATGCTGCCGCCCAGCGCACCGCGACTACACAAGATGCGCACGACGCCGCGTTGATCGCCCGCGGTCGTTATCTTGCGAAAGCGGCGGATTGCGCGGCCTGCCATACGTCGCCCGATAGCGCACCATTCGCAGGAGGCGTGAAGCTGGACTCACCGTTCGGTACGTTCTATGGATCGAACATCACGCCGGACAGGCAGCACGGCATCGGACAATGGAGCGCGGACGAGTTCTACGCTGCGCTCCACGACGGCAAGTCGCCCAATGGCCAACTGTATCCGGCGATGCCGTACACGTCGTATCGCCAGATGTCTCGCGAGGATAGCGACGCGATCTACGCATACCTGATGTCGCAAAAGCCGGCGGCCGTCGTAAGCCGCGAGGCCGATCTGTCGTTCCCGTTCAATGTGCGTTTCGCCGTGCGCTTCTGGAAAATGCTGTTTCTCGAAGACACGTTGCCCGATGCATCGCAGGGTCATTCGGCGGACTGGAATCGCGGACGTTATGTCGTGAACGCGCTCGGACACTGTACTGAATGCCATACGCCGCGCGGCCGCTTCGGGCAACTCGACCTCACCGCGCCGTTTGCAGGCGGCACGCTCGGCCGGGTCATCGCGCCGAGCCTCACACCGCAAGGGCTCGCCGAGCGAGGATGGTCCGCGGCCGATCTCACGACGTATCTCGCAACGGGCATCGCGTCGCAAGGCTCGGCGTTTGGCGAGATGCATTCCGTCGTGCATCTGAGCAGTCAGTACATGACGCCGGACGATTTGCGCGCGGTTTCGACGTACCTGCTCGGTGATCGACCGAGTGAGCCGGTGCGGGTGCAAGCTAAGGCGGTCGATGCTACTCAATTCGCGCCGGGCCGTCGCCTCTATCTGTCTCTATGCGCACGCTGTCATGGCGCGGACGGAGAAGGCGTGCCTCATGTAGCCGTGCCGATGCTTGGAAACTCCACTGTTCGTCAAAGCAATCCGCACAATCTGATCGTGTCGATGCTTGATGGCATCGACGAACAGAGCTTCCCCGGACTCGAACGCATGCAGGCCATGCCCGGCTTCGCGAGCAAGCTGAGCGACGACGAACTGGCGCAACTCGCGAACTATCTGCGGGCGACATGGGGCGCGCAACCGGCCGACGTAAGCGCGGATTCGGCACGCGGACTAAGGCATTAATCCGCGTGAAGCGATCAACGGCGGTATAAACCTTGGGGAGTGCTGAGGCGCTTCTCAGGCCGCCATCACCGGCGGCGAAGAAAGCGACGGCGCCTGCTTGCGACGCTCGCGCGTAGGCGCGGTGCCGAATGCATCGCGATAGCTCTTCGAAAAGTGGCAGGCCGACTGGAAGCCGCACGCCATCGTGATGTTCATGATCGACATGTCGGTTTGCAGCAGCAGTTCGCGCGCGCGCCGCAAACGCAGCGTCAGATAGTAATGCGTCGGGGTCATCCCGAGATGCTCGCGGAAGAGGCGCTGCAATTGCCGTTGCGACATGCCGGCAAGCCGCGCGAGTTCCTCGCGCGATAGCGGCTCTTCGATGTTGTTCTCCATCAGCGAGATCACTTCGAAGAGCGACTTGTTGGCCGAGCCGAGCCGCGCGACGAGCGGCATCTTCTGTTGCGCGCTGGTATCGCGCACATGCTCGACGATGAACTGCTCGGCGATCTGCGTGACGCGTGCAGTGCCCACACGCGGCGCAATCAGGTTAAGCATCATATCGAGCGGCGCGACGCCGCCCGTGCAGGTCACGCGATCGCGATCTATCACGAAGAGTTCTTTCAGAAAGCGCGTGTCGGGAAACTCTTCTTTTAGCGCCGACATGTTCTCCCAATGAATCGCGCACGCATAGCCCGCTAATAGTCCGGCGCGCGCGAGCGCATAAGTCCCCGTGCACAAACTGCCGAGCACGCAACCCATGCGCGCGAAGCGGCGCAATGCCGACAGATGCGCAGGCGTGGTCGCGCGCTGCACGTCGATGCCGCCGATCACGAACACGATATCCGGCTGGCCGACGCATTCGACAGGACCCGTATCGACCGACAGCCCATTGCTTGCAGTCACCGGCCCGCCTTCGGGACTCACGATCGACCAGCGGTAAAGCGTTTGCCCTGTCAGGTAATTCGCCATGCGCAGCACTTCGATCGCGTTGGTGAATGCGATCATCGTGAAGTTCGGGACGGGCATGAAGGCGAAATGCGACAGTGACGCCGTGCGATCGGTGGACATGATGAGGAATGATTCCTTCGAATCTATAGTGCCGCGTCGCTGTGGGGAACTGCGACTTATGTAATTTTGAGGACTAGCGCAACTACCATGCCATCAGGCTAAACCCTCGGTTGCCTATGCTTGCCCATCAAACAGATAAGAAACGGCACCAGAAGCGCGCGGCGGCCATCGCGAACCGCACCGCAAACGCGCACTGCGTTCAGCCGCAGTGCAGCATCGCGTCGTCAGCGAACGACCGTTCGGCATCGGCGCGATGATCCGCCGGCGGTATGAACAAAGGGATCCGCAGAGGCGACTTGTCGAAAAAGGTCGCCTATGGCGGAAAAGGCAAAGAACGCGTCTGAATTCATAAATTGACGCGCGATGCAAGCGTCAAGAATAGACGTACGCAATCCGGCGGCGACAGGGCAGAAACAAAGGCCCACCAACGCTTCCGGCGCCTAACGTCAATGACCCCACGGACCTTCCATGTCGAACCCGAATCCTTTCTTCGAAGAACCGCTGAGCACGCGCGATGCGGCGGTGCGCGGCGCAATTTTGAAAGAGCTCGAGCGTCAGCAGTCGCAAGTCGAGCTGATCGCGTCGGAAAACATCGTGTCGCGCGCGGTGCTCGAAGCGCAAGGCTCGGTGCTGACCAACAAGTATGCGGAAGGTTATCCGGGCAAGCGTTACTACGGCGGTTGCGAATATGTCGACGAGATCGAGACGCTTGCGCTCGATCGCATCAAGCAACTGTTCAACGCGAAGTTCGCCAACGTGCAGCCGCATTCGGGCGCCCAGGCCAACGGCGCGGTGATGCTCGCGCTGGTCAAGCCAGGCGACACAGTGCTCGGCATGTCGCTCGATGCGGGCGGCCACCTCACGCACGGCGCCAAGCCGGCGCTTTCGGGCAAGTGGTTTAACGCGGTCCAGTACGGCGTGAATCGCGACACGTTGCTGATCGACTACGAGCAGATCGAGGAACTCGCGCAGCAGCATAAACCCGCGCTGCTGATCGCCGGCTTCTCCGCTTATCCGCGCGCGCTGGATTTCAAGCGGCTGCGTGCGATCGCCGACAGCGTCGGCGCGAAGCTGATGGTCGATATGGCGCACATCGCAGGCGTGATCGCGGCGGGACGTCATGCGAATCCGGTCGAACATGCGCACGTGGTTACGTCGACGACGCACAAGACCTTGCGCGGCCCGCGCGGCGGCTTTGTGCTGACGAATGACGAAGATATCGCGAAGAAGATCAACTCGGCGGTGTTCCCCGGCCTGCAAGGCGGCCCGCTGATGCATGTGATCGCCGGCAAGGCGGTCGCGTTTGGCGAGGCGCTGCAACCTGGCTTCAAGACTTATATCGACAGTGTGCTCGCGAATGCGCAGGCGCTCGGCGAAGTACTGAAGGCAGGCGGCGTCGATCTCGTGACGGGCGGCACGGACAATCATCTGCTGCTGGTCGACTTGCGCCCGAAGGGTCTCAAAGGCAATCAGGTCGAGCAGGCGCTGGAGCGCGCCGGCATTACGTGCAACAAGAACGGCATTCCGTTCGACACGGAAAAGCCGACCATCACCTCGGGCGTTCGCCTCGGCACGCCGGCCGGCACGACGCGCGGCTTCGGCGTGAACGAGTTCCGCGACGTGGGCCGTCTGATTGTCGAAGTACTCGATTCGCTGCGCGATCACCCCGAAGGCCATGCCGCCACCGAACAACGCGTGCGCCGCGAGATCTTCGCGCTGTGCGAGCGCTTCCCCATCTACTGAGAACGCCTGGAGCAAACGATGAGCAATCTGCACGAAAACAGCATCATCATCGACGGTTTGAACATTTCGAAGTTCGAGCGCTCGGTGTTCGAGGATATGCGCAAGGGCGGCGTGACCGCGGTGAACTGCACCGTGTCGGTGTGGGAGAGTTTCCAGAAGACGGTCGACAACATCGCCGAGATGAAGCAGCAGATCCGCGAATACGGCGAGATCCTGACGCTCGTGCGAACGACCGACGACATCTTCCGCGCGAAAAAAGAAAACAAGACCGGCATTATTTTTGGCTTCCAGAACGCGCACGCATTAGAAGACAACCTCGGCTATATCGAGGCATTCAAGGATCTCGGCGTGAACGTGGTGCAGCTTTGCTACAACACGCAGAACCTCGTCGGCACCGGTTGCTATGAACGAGACGGCGGCCTCTCGGGCTATGGCCGAGAAGTGATTCAGGAGATGAACCGCGTCGGCATCATGGTCGATCTCTCGCATGTGGGCGGCAAGACTTCTTCGGAAGCGATTGCGGCTTCTAAAAAGCCGGTGTGCTATTCGCATTGCTGCCCGTCGGGATTGAAAGAGCACCCGCGCAACAAGAGCGATGAGCAACTGAAAGAGATTGCAGATGCAGGCGGTTTTGTCGGCGTGACGATGTTCGCACCGTTTCTGAAGCGTGGTGCCGACGCGACCGTCGAAGACTATATCGAGGCGATCGAATACGTAGTGAATCTGATCGGCGAGGATCAGGTCGGCATCGGCACGGACTTCACGCAAGGCTACAGCACTGAGTTCTTCGACTGGATCACGCACGACAAGGGCCGTTATCGCCAGTTGACGAACTTCGGCAAGGTCGTGAACCCGGAAGGCATTCGTACGATCGGCGAGTTTCCGAATCTGACCGCCGCGATGGAACGTGCCGGCTGGAGCGAAACGCGCATCAAGAAGATCATGGGCGAGAACTGGGTGCGGGTATTCGGCGAAGTGTGGAAGGTCTGATCTTCCGCCTCATTCAGTCAACGAAATCACCCTATAAAAAGCGGAGTCCCACATGCAACCCCAACTGCCTATCGACGTCGATCCGAACACCGGCGTCTGGACCACCGACGCGCTGCCGATGCTCTACGTGCCGCGCCATTTCTTCACGAACAACCACACCGCGGTTGAAGAAGCGCTCGGCATCGACACGTATGCGGAGATTCTCTACAAGGCCGGCTACAAGTCCGCGTACTTCTGGTGCGACAAGGAAGCGAAACAGCACGGCATTGCCGGCATGGCCGTATTCGAGCATTACCTGAAGCGGCTTTCGCAGCGAGGCTGGGGCATCTTCTCGATTACCGAAGCGGACCCGTCAACTTCGCATGCGCGTATCGAACTGCATCATTCGTCGTTCGTGCTCGCGCAACCGGGCAAGGTCGGCAAGCTCTGCTACATGTTCGCCGGCTGGTTCGCGGGCGCAATGGATTGGGTCAACGACACCGCGCCCGATTCGTCGCGCAAGGGACCGCCTTCGCAATCGCGCGAAGCGCGCTGCGCAGCGGAAGGCCACGAGCATTGCGTATTCGAAGTCTCGCCGCTCGCCGCATAACGCGTACGGCACAGCACCACCAGCCATATCATTCCGAGGTCGATCGCGATGCGTTACCCGAACCTTTTCAAGCCTCTCACGCTGAACAAGCTGACCTTGCGCAATCGCATCGTGAGCACTGCGCATGCGGAGGTGTATGCGGAGCCGGGCGGCCTGCCTGGCGACCGTTATATCCGCTACTACGAAGAAAAGGCCAAGGGTGGTGTCGGCCTCGCCGTGTGCGGCGGTTCGAGCCCGGTGTCGATCGACAGTCCTCAAGGCTGGTGGAAGTCGGTGAATCTGTCGACCGACAAGATCATCGATCCGCTCTCGCGCCTCGCCGAAGCCATGCATGCGCACGGCGCGAAGATCATGATTCAGGCGACGCATATGGGCCGCCGCTCTGCATTTCACGGCGAGCACTGGCCGCATCTGATGTCGCCGTCTGGCGTGCGCGAGCCGGTACATCGCGGCAACGCGAAGATCATCGAAGCGGAAGAGATTCGCCGCATTATCACCGACTTTGCCGCGGCCGCTAAGCGTGTGAAAGACGCGGGCATGGATGGTGTCGAAATCTCGGCGGCGCACCAGCATCTGATCGATCAGTTCTGGAGCCCGCGAACCAATTTCCGTACTGACGAATGGGGCGGCTCGCTCGAAAACCGCCTGCGTTTCGGCGTCGAAGTGCTGAAGGCGGTGCGCGAAGCAGTCGGCCCCGATTTCTGCGTCGGCTTGCGCATGTGCGGCGACGAGTTTCATGAAGACGGGCTCGATCACGAGCAGTTGAAAGAGATCGCGCAGGCCATGAGCGAAAGCGGCCTGATCGATTATCTCGGCGTGATCGGTTCGGGCGCGGACACGCACAACACGCTCGCGAACTGCATGCCGCCGATGGCGCTGCCGCCCGAGCCGTTCGTGCATCTCGCGGCCGGCATCAAGTCGGTCGTCAAGATTCCGGTCATGCACGCGCAAAGTATTCGCGACGCGGGCCAGGCCGAGCGTTTGCTCGCAAGCGGCATGGTCGATCTCGTCGGCATGACGCGCGCGCAAATTGCCGACCCGCATATGGTCATCAAGATTCGCGATGGCCGCGAAGACGAGATCAAGCAATGCGTCGGCGCGAACTATTGCATCGACCGCCAGTACAACGGGCTCGACGTGCTGTGCGTACAGAACGCGGCGACATCGCGTGAAGCGACGATGCCGCATGTGATTACACGCACGAGCGGGCCGAAGCGCAAGGTTGTTGTGGTCGGCGCCGGTCCTGCGGGACTCGAAGCGGCTCGCGTCGCGAAGTCGCGTGGTCATGACGTCGTGCTGTTCGAAAAGAACGACTACGTGGGCGGCCAGATCATGCTTGCGGCCAAGGCGCCGCAGCGCGAGCAGATGGCGGGCATCGTCCGCTGGTTCGACATGGAGACGAAACGTCTTGGCGTGGACCGCCGTCTCGGTGTTGCCGCCGACGAAAAGACCATCATGGCCGAGAAGCCGGACATCATCGTGCTGGCGACGGGCGGGTCGTCGTTCACGTCGCAAGTCGCGGCATGGGGTGTCGACGAAGGTCTCGCAGTGAGTTCGTGGGACGTGCTGTCGGGCAAGGTCGAGCCGGGCAAAAATGTACTCGTGTATGACGGCGTCAGCACGCATGCCGGCGCAGGCGTCGCCGATTTCATCTCGAGCCGCGGCTCGAATGTGGAGATCGTCACGCCTGACGTGAAAGTCGCCGACGACGTAGGCGGCACCACGTTCCCGATTTTCTATCGCCGTCTCTATGCGCAAGGCGTGGTTCACACGCCGAATTACTGGCTCGACAAGGTGTACGAAGAAGACGGCAAGAAGATCGCCGTGCTTCGCAACGAGTACACCGAGGAGCAGGAAGAGCGCGCGGTCGATCAGGTGGTGATCGAAAACGGCAGCACGCCGAACGACGAGTTGTACTGGAAGCTCAAGCCCGAGTCGGTGAATCGCGGCCAGGTGGACGTGCATAAGCTCTTCGCATCCGAGCCGCAGCCGTCGCTTTCCGAAGAACTCGGCAATGGCCGCTTTCTGCTGTTCCGCGTCGGCGACTGCATCTCCATGCACAACATTCACGGCGCGATTTACGACGCGCTGCGCCTTTGCAAGGATTTCTGACGATGAGCCCCGTGTCTGTCATCACCGTGCTGTTGTGGTTGTCGATGGCGGGTCTGGCGTTCGCGCTCGCGAAGCGCGCCGCGTATTGGCGCGAGGGCCGCGCGACGGCGGCGGGCGCGTACGGCTGGGCCAATTTGCTGTCCATTCCGAAGCGCTACTTCGTCGATCTGCATCATGTGGTCGCGCGCGATCCGTACATTGCAAAGACGCACGTCGCGACCGCTGGCGGTGCGATCCTCGCGATGGCGCTCGTGTTCGTCAACTACGGTCTCGCGATCTACTCGCCGTGGCTCGACAAGCTGATCTTTCTGGCCGCGCTCGTGATGCTGGTCGGCGCCGTGTTCGTGTGGCGCCGCCGTCATGGTGCGAAGGCGGTGCCCGCGCGGCTTTCGCGTGGACCGTGGGATCACTTGCCGCTGCTGCTCGGCTCGTTCGCGCTCGGCCTCGTGCTGTTCGTCGCGCTGCCGGCCTCGGCGATGTCGGGTGCGCTCGCGATCATCGTCGCGCTGCTGATCGCGGTGGGCGCCTTCACGATGACGTTCGGCGCCGCGCGTGGCGGTCCGATGAAACATGCGCTCGCGGGTCTTTTGCATCTGGCTTTTCATCCGCGTCAGGAGCGCTTTGCCGAGCGTAACTCGAGCGATGTCGTGCCGCCCACCGCATTGAAAGTGCCGATGCTCGACGCGAAAGAATATGGCGTGGGCAAGCCGGTTGAATTTCGCTGGAACCAGTTGCTCAGTTTCGATGCGTGCGTGCAGTGCGGCAAGTGCGAAGCGGCATGCCCCGCATTCGCCGCCGGCCAGCCGCTTAATCCGAAGAAGCTGATTCAGGACCTGGTCACGGGCATGGTCGGTGGAACGGACGCGGAATACGCGGGCAGCCCGACGCCCGGCATTCCGGTCGGCAAGCACGGCGGCGCACCACAAAAGCCCTTGATTTCCAGTCTCATCGAAGCGGAAACGCTGTGGTCATGCACGACCTGCCGCGCTTGCGTGCAGGAGTGCCCGATGCTGATCGAGCATGTCGACGCGATCGTGGACATGCGCCGCAATCAGACGCTTGTCGAAGGCACGGTGCCCGGCAAAGGTCCGATCACGCTCGCGAATCTGCGCGAGACGGGCAGCGCGAATGGTTACGACATCGGCGCGCGTTACGACTGGGCCGTCGATCTTCAGGTGCAGGTCGCGCAGCCCGGACGTCGCGTGGATGTGCTCTTGCTCGCCGGAGAAGGCGCGTTCGACATGCGCTATCAACGCACGCTGCGCGCGCTCGTCAAGGTGCTGAACCGCGCGGGCATCGACTATGCGGTGCTCGGTGGAGTGGAAACGGATACGGGCGATACAGCCCGGCGTCTCGGCGACGAAGCCACCTTCCAGCAACTCGCGAGCAAATTGATCGGCACGCTTTCGCAGTATTCGTTCGGCAAGATCGTCACGGCAGACCCTCATGTGCTGCACAGCCTGCGCAACGAATATCGCGCGCTGGGCGGCTTTTATGAGGTTCAGCATCACACGGCGCTGATCGACGAACTCATCGCGAGCGCCAAGCTGTCGCCGCGTGCCGCGGCCGCGTACGCGGATAGCAAGATCACGTATCACGATCCGTGTTATCTCGGCCGCTATAACGGCGAAACCGAAGCGCCGCGCCGCGTGTTGAAGAGCATCGGCATCAAGGTCGTCGAAATGGAGCGCAACGGCATGCGTGGACGTTGCTGCGGTGGCGGCGGCGGCGCACCGTTGACGGACATTCCGGGCAAGCGGCGCATTCCCGACATTCGTATCGACGACGCACGCGGCATCGGCGCAAACATCGTCGCCGTGGGTTGCCCGAATTGCACGGCGATGCTCGAAGGCGTGGTCGGTCCGCGTCCCGAAGTGCTGGACGTCGCCGAACTGGTTGCAGCGGCGCTGGAGTAACGCGATGAACACAATCAAACGAATCGATCCGCGCCGGCCGTTCACGATCACGGCTGACGGACTTCGGCGCATTACGTTGGGCGCTATCGGTGTGGCCGGTGCGCTGGATTTCACGGCCGCGAGCGGCGCACATCGCGAACAGCCGAAGCCGCGCCGCACGACAGCGGCGCCTTCGCACACGATGCTGGTCGCGGCGCACGCGGACCGCGGCGCGCTCGATGAGCATGCGCGCCAGACACTCGCCGCCGCCGCGTTGGTTGCGGATGCATCGACGGAAATCGTGCTGCTGGTATTCGGCGAGTTCACCGGCGACGCCGCGGCACTCGGCGCCGACAAGCTAATCGAATTGCCCATGTTCGATCGACGCAAGTTCGCGCCGGTCGATGAACTGAATGCGCTTGCCGCGTGCGTCGCCGCGTATGCGCCCGTGCATGTGTTCCTGCCCGACAACGCGACCGGCGACGGCGATCTCGGCCGCCGCTATGCAGCCGCGGCGAATGCGAGCGTCGCGACACATGTGGTCGAAATAGACGCCTCGCATGTGGCCGCGTATGCACACGCGAATACCGCGTTGGCTTCGCGCGCGTTGCCCGAAGTGATTTTGCTCGCAGCGAATGCGGTCGATCCGAAGTTGCCGTTCGTCGGCGCGGGCGAGCGAGTGGTGTGGCGCTTCGATGGCGAGTCGGCCAGCGCGAAAGGCATGGTGCGCGATCTCGGCATCGAGGAAATGGACGCGGCGCAACTCGCATTGGAAGAGGCGGATTTCATCGTGTCCGCGGGCAACGGCGTGAGCGACGTGCCTGCGTTCGAGCGTCTCGCGGCTACGTTGGGCGCGGCGATCGGCGCGAGCCGCGTGGCCGTCGACGACGGCAAGTTCACGCGCGACAAGCAGATCGGCGCAACGGGCAAGACGGTCGAAGCGAGCGTGTATATCGCGTTCGGCATCTCGGGCGCCGTGCAGCATTTGCAAGGCATCAAGGATTGCCGTCATGTGATCGCCGTGAATCTCGACGCCAGCGCACCGATTGCCAAGCGCGCCAATCTGACCGTGATCGCGGACGCGCAGGAAACGATCTCGGCGCTCAACGATGCCGCGGCTGCGGCGCGTTCGGCGCGCGGCACCGGCGCGGCGTTACTCAATTCGAAGGCCGTTGCGGAAGGAGCGCTCGCATGAAAATCGCCGTACTTGTTTCGGTGGGCCGGCATCCGGTAAGCGGCGTTGCGCGTTACAGCCGCAACGACGCAGCCGCACTCACGCTCGCGTTGTCGCTGGTGAAACAGCACAACGCCACGCTCGATGTGCTGCATGCGGGCGACGCAGCGAATCCCGCGTTGCAGGAGTATCTGGCGCTCGGCGCGCGCTCGGTGGAAGTGCTTGCGGTTCCCACTGCGGGCGACAACGCGCAAGCGGATGCTTCCGCGCCGCTCGCCGCGCGCCTGCAAGGCTACGATCTGGTGCTGACCGGTACGCGCGCAGAAGGCGCATTCGACAGCGGCATGCTGCCGTATCGCGTCGCCAATGCGCTGAATATTCCGCTCGTCGGCGCGGCCGTCGACGTGACGTTGAACGACAGTTGCGCGCAGGTGCGGCAATTCATGCCGAAGGGTTTGCGTCGACGTGTCGAGGTTCAATTGCCTGCGCTGATCGCGGTGCATCCGATGGCGAATGCGACGCCGACGTATGCGTATGGACGGCTGCGCGAAGGCACGATTCGTCCGGTTGCGAGTACGGCAGGCGCGGGAACAGCCGCGAGCAATGCCACCACAGAACCCGCCTGGATGATCCGCCCCGCAACCGCCAAACCCGTGCGCCTGGCCGCCGCTGAAAAGCGTTCCGGCCATGCCCGCATGCTTTCGGCAACCACGACGGAAAGCCGCGGCGGAAGCGTCGTAATTGAAGGGAGTTCCGTCGAAAAAGCACAAGTGATTCTCGCGTATTTGCGCGAGCATCAACTCGTGGATTACTGATTTCCGGTTCAGGCGAACCAGCGGCCAGGAGGGCCTGGCGCGGCGCCAGACGTGACACGCAACGGAGCACACAATGAAAGTTTCCGCAGACGTTCGCGCAATGATCGAACGCCGCAAAAAGAATCGCACGCTGGAAGCGCCGTTCTATACGAGCGAGGACATCTTCGCGCTCGACATGGAAGCGATCTTTCGCCAGCACTGGATTCAGGTCGCAGTCGAGCCGGACGTGCCCGAACCGGGCGACTACATCACGGTGGAGATCGGTCACGATTCCATTCTGATCGTTCGCGACGACGACATGCAGGTGAGGGCGTTTCATAACGTATGCCGTCATCGCGGCTCGCGCCTGTGCAATACCGACAAGGGCTCGCTCGGCAACATCGTGTGTCCGTATCACAGCTGGACGTACAACCTGAACGGCGACCTGATGTTCGCCGAGCATATGGGCGACCAGTTCGACCGTTGCAAGCATAGCCTGAAGAAAGTGCACGTCGAGAACCTCGCGGGCCTGATCTTCATCTGCCTCGCGGAGAATCCGCCCGCGGACTTTTCGGTGATGCGCGCTGCAATGGAGCCGTATCTGCTGCCGCACGAACTGGCCGGCTGCAAGATCGCGGCATCGGTCGACATTATCGAGGAAGGCAACTGGAAGTTGACGATGGAAAACAATCGCGAGTGCTATCACTGCGTCGCGAACCATCCCGAACTCACCATTTCGCTTTACGAATACGGCTTCGGCTATCAACGCTCGCCGGCCAACGAAGAAGGCATGGCCGCATTCGAAGAGACCGTTGCACGGCGCACCGCGCAATGGCAAGCGATGAAACTGCCGTCGGCGGAAATTGAACGGCTCGCGGATCTCGTGACTGGTTTTCGCACGCAGCGCCTGCCGCTCGATCGCGACGGCGAATCGCAGACGCTCGACGCAAAAGTGGCGTCGAAGAAACTGCTGGGCGGCTTCGAGCAGGCCGATCTCGGCGGGCTTTCTTTCTGGACGCAACCTAATTCGTGGCATCACTTCATGAGCGATCATATCGTGAGCTTTTCCGTGATTCCGCTTTCCGCGGGCAAGACGCTCGTGCGCACGAAATGGCTCGTGCACAAGGATGCACGCGAAGGCATCGACTATGACGTGAACAACCTCACGGCAGTCTGGCGCGCGACCAACGATCAGGACCGTTCGCTCGTCGAATACTCGCAGCGCGGCGCATCGAGCAGCGCGTACGAGCCGGGTCCTTATTCGCCGTTCACCGAAGGTCTCGTCGAGAAGTTCTGCGAGTGGTATATCGGCCGCATCGCGGATTACAGCAATGCACCGCAAACGCACGATGCCACGCCGCTTGCGCATGGCGAGAATGTCGTGTCCTTCGTGCGCTGAGCGCCGAGCGCAACCAGGAGCGGGAGAAAACAATGATGCGCGATCAGGCGGCGTTTCAGCCAGGCGGTGAGCCGGCCACAGACCCTGCAACAAGCCGTGCAAGCCGTGTTACGCAGCCGCGCTTCTGGGACGCGCTGCCGGCGCGCTGGAACAGCGACGTCGACGACACGCTGGTGTGCTGCCACGTCCGTCAGGAAACGCATGACGTGAAGAGCTTTTTCTTCCGCGCGCCGAATGAACGGGCGTTCGTGTTCGAGCCTGGGCAGTTCATCACGCTCGAACTCGATATAGACGGCGAATCGATTAACCGCTGCTATACGATTTCGTCGCCGCCGACGCGGCCACACACCATCTCCATTACGGTGAAGCGCGTGCCGGGCGGCAAAGTGTCGAACTGGCTGCATGACAATCTGCAAGTGGGCGGCGAGGTTCGCGTGCTTGGGCCGGCCGGCGAATTCACGTGCGCCCGCCATCCCGCGCGCAAATTCCTGTTTCTGTCGGCGGGTTCCGGCATTACGCCGTTGATGTCGATGAGCCGCGCGCATCACGAACTCGGCGAGGACAGCGACATTGTGTTTGTGCACAGCGCTCGCACGCCGGACGACATCATCTTCGCGCGCGAACTCGACCTGATTGCGTCGAATCACGCGCGTTTTCGTACCGCGTTTGTGTGCGAACGGCTGGGCGCGCGCACGAACTGGCCTGGCGTGACGGGCTTTTTGACCTTACCGCTGCTCAAGCTGATTGCGCCGGACTTTCTGGAACGCGAGATCTTTACCTGCGGCCCCGCGCCATATATGCAGGCGGTACGCAATCTTCTGGAGGAAGGCGGTTTCGATCGCCGTCATTATCATGAAGAGAGCTTTTCGTTCGAAACGGTCAGCGAGGTCGCCGCGCAATTGACGACCGCTCACGTCGGCGATGTATTGCAGACCGCGACTGAAGCGGTTGCTGTGGAGAGCTTTGCAGAAGCGCGGCAAGAAGCGCCGGCTTTCGAGCCGGCTCCCGCGGCGCCGGAAATCGGAACCGAAATCGAAACGCGCTACAAGGTGAGCTTCACGAAGAGCAATCGCGAGATCGAATGCGGCAGCGGCCAACATGTATTGGACGCTGCAAAAAAAGCGGGCGTGCGCCTGCCGGCATCGTGTACCCAGGGTATGTGCGGAACCTGCAAGGTAAAACTCGTATCCGGCGAAGTCGCGATGAAGCACGCGGGCGGCATTCGTCAGCGCGAAATCGATCAGGGCATGGTGCTGCTGTGCTGCAGCAAGCCGCTCACCGATCTCGTCGTCGAAAAGTGACTGGCGCGCGCGCCAGGAAAAGCAGTTGCCGCCAGTGGCCGGGCACGCAGATTAACCAGGTCGCATGCGGACAACTGCGTGTCGCAAAACAACGTTACTGGGCAATTCTGGCTGGCGATTCTAAATGCTCATTGGGTTGTTTGTGGAAGTGAACGGGAGAACGGCGATGAGACTGATCAGAAAGATATTGGTGTTGAGCACCCTGAGCGCGGCGCTGGCAGCAAGCAGCGTGAGCGTTTCGGCGGATACGAAGCCGACCATCAAAATCGGCTACGTGGAAGGCTGGGACGACAGCGTGGCGACGTCCAACGTCGCTGCACGCGTGATCGAGAAACGTCTCGGCTATCAGGTTCAACTCGTGCCGGTCGCGGCCGGCGTGATGTGGCAAGGCGTGGCGCGCGGCGATCTCGACGCGACGCTGTCCGCGTGGCTGCCGGTTACGCACGGCGCGTACTGGAACAACTTCAAGGAGAAGGTGGTCGACCTCGGGCCGAACTTTAACGACGCGAAGATCGGTCTGATCGTGCCGGACAATCTCGACGTGAAAACGGTCGGCGATCTCGAAGCGAAGAAAGCGGAATTCGGCTCGCGTATCGTCGGTATCGACGCCGGCGCGGGCGTGATGCAGAAAACCAGCGAGGCCATCAAGGCCTATGGACTCGACTACAAGCTGATGCCCAGCTCGGGCAGCGCAATGACCGCGGAACTCGCGCGTTCGGAAGCGGCGAGCAAGCCGATCATCGTGACCGGCTGGAAACCGCACTGGATGTTCGCGAAGTACAAGCTGAAATTCCTCGAAGATCCGAAGAAGGTATTCGGCGAAGCGGAGCACGTCGATAGCGTCGTGAATCCGGAACTGGAAAAGAAGGCGCCGCAGGTGGTTGCGTTCCTGAAGAAGTTCCAGTGGAAGCCGGGCGAGATCGACAGCGTGATGCTCGCGACGCAAAACGGCGAAAAGCCGACCGCCGCAGCCGATGCGTGGATCGGCGCGCATAGCGATCGGGTGGATAGCTGGGTGAAGTAATCCATTCTATTGCCGGTTAAGCGATACGACGAAACGCCGCTTCTTTTCCAGAAGCGGCGTTTTTTTGTGCTGCAATGTTATTGCAGAACGACCGTTCTATCGCCATTGATAAACACACGCCGCTCGATAAACGCTTTCACTGCGCGAGCAAGCGTAATGCACTCGACGTCGCGGCCGGTGGCAAGAAGTCGATCCGGACTATACGAATGATCGACACGTTCGACCACTTGCTCGATGATCGGACCTTCGTCGAGATCGTCGGTCACGAAGTGCGCCGTTGCACCGATCAGTTTGACGCCGCGCGCATGCGCCTGGTGATAGGGCTTCGCGCCTTTGAACCCAGGTAAAAACGAGTGGTGAATGTTGATCGCGCGCCCGGCGAGCGCACGGCTCGTCTCGCCCGAAAGAATCTGCATATAGCGCGCGAGAATCATCAGTTCGGCGCCGGAAGTCTCGAACAGATCCAGCAGACGCGCTTCCTGCTGCGGCTTGGTATCCGCCGTAATGGGTAGATGGTGAAACGGCAATCCGTGTTGCTGCGCGAGCGGTTCGAAATCGCGATGATTCGAGCCGATACCGACAATGTCCATTTTCAGTTCGCCCATTCTCCAGCGGAACAGCAGGTCGGCAAGACAGTGCTCGAACTTCGACACCATGATCAGAACCTTGGGTCGCGTGCCGACGTCATGCATGGCCCACTTCATATGAAAGCGCTCGGCAATGGACTCGAATTCGCGTTTGAGCGCCGAGATATTCAGCGTCTCATTGCTGTTCACGCCGTGAAAGACGCAGCGCACGAAGAAGCGTTCGCTGAGATCGTCGTCGAAAACGGTGAGTTCGTCGATATAACAATGATGCCGGTCGAGAAAGCCGACAACGGCGGCAACCTGGCCCGCGGCGCTCGGACACGCAACGGTGAGAACCAGTTGATCTGGACGGGAATCGGCGGACATGCGCTCTCCACATAGACGATAGGCTCATGCCGCGGACGCGGCATGCATCGTCGCAGTAGAGCAAATCCGTGCGCGAGGCGGATAGAAGCGAATCGCCGTGGCAATGGAACGGGAGCGTCAGAGCCTCATTCCGGGTCGAGCCCGCATTCGCCGAGCAGCCATTGGCGGAAAGCGTCGACCACCGGCGTGGCCGCGCGTTGCGTGACCAGCATATAGCCGCGCTCGGTGACCACCGGCGCATCGAACAGTTCGACGAGCTGCCCCGTTGCAAGCAATTCGTCGATGAGCGGCGCCCAGCCGAGCGCCACGCCCTGGCCCATGATCGCCGCATGGGCGACGAGCGTGAAGCTGTTGAACGTGATGCCGCGATGCGCGGCAGGCGCGACAAGACCATGCGCCGCGAACCAGTCGGCCCATGACAGCCAGCGCGCCGGTTGCGTGGGTTCGAGATGAAGCAGCGGCAGCGTGAGCAGTTCGGAGGGCGACGTGAGCGGCGGATGCGCCGCGAAAAACGCCGGACTGCACACCGGCGTCACACGCTCGGGAAAAAGTTTGACCACGCTGCGTGCATTCCAGTCCGCATGTTCGTCGCCGAATGCAATCGCCACATCGGTCTGATCGTGCGATGGATCGAATACGCTTTGCGACGTAATGATCTTGACGTCGACATCGGGCATGAGCGCCTTGAATTGCGAAAGCCGCGGCATGAGCCAATAGGTTGCGAAGCCGAAGTCGGTGGATAGCGTAAGCGTTTGCGGCGTGCGGCGCGCGCGGATTTCGGCGGTGGCAACGCGGATCGTGTCGAGCGCATGACGCACGGCTTCAAAAAGGCGCTCGCCGTCTTCCGTGAGCCGCACGCCACGATGACCGCGCTCGAAAAGCGGCGCGCCCAGCGTTTCTTCCAGTTGCACGATGCGCTGGCTTACTGCCGGCTGCGTGGAGCCCAACTCGCGCGCGGCCGCCGTAAAGCTCGCGAGCCGCGCGGCGGATTCGAACATCGTCAATGCCTGCATTGGCGGCAAGCGGTCCTGCCTCGACATAACGCCCCCTTATAGGCACATAACGAATTGCCGTCTTCACAGCGCCGAATTGAACGGCAATAGTGACGTTGATGCCGCACGCGCTCCAAGAGCACCGCTCAAATGCGGCTGTTGTTGCAGATGCACCGGCACAGGTACTTGCACTGACATTCATGATTTTATTCGAGGCGCGCTCCAATGCTTGACAGCAAAAAGAATATTCTTATTCTGATGGCCGACCAGATGACTCCGTTCGCGCTCTCCGCGTACGGCCACCCGCTCACCCGAACACCCAACCTCGATCGTCTGGCAAAGCAGGGCGTGGTTTTCGATTCCGCGTACTGCGCGAGCCCGTTATGCGCGCCGTCGCGTTTCTCGTTTCTCTCCGGCAAGCTGCCGTCGGCAATTGGCGCTTACGACAACGCAGCAGAATTTCCGTCGCAAACGCTGACATTCGCGCATTATCTGCGCGCGGAAGGCTATCGCACGATTCTCTCCGGCAAGATGCATTTCTGCGGCGCCGATCAGTTGCATGGTTTCGAAGAGCGCCTCACTACCGACATTTATCCCGCCGACTTTGGCTGGACACCGAATTGGGACGACTTCGAAGCGCGCCCTACGTGGTATCACAACATGAGTTCCGTGATCGACGCCGGCCCTTGCGTGCGCACCAACCAGCTCGATTTCGACGACGAAGTGACGTTCACCACGCGCCAGAAGCTCTTCGACATTGCGCGCGAACGTCACGCGGGTAAAGATGCACGGCCGTTCTGCATGGTCGCCTCGCTGACGCATCCACACGATCCGTATGCCATTCCGCAGAAGTACTGGGACATGTACCAGGACGAAGAGATCAACATGCCCATGCACCGCGATTCATTCGACGAAGCCGATCCGCATTCGAAGCGCCTGCGTCACGTTTGCGAAACCGATCGCACGCCGCCGACCGGGCAGCAGATCCGCAACGCACGGCGTGCGTATTACGGCGCGATTTCCTATGTCGACGATCAGTTCGGCGCGATTCTCGAAGCATTGGAAGAGGCCGGGCTCGCGAACGATACGATCATTGTCGTCACTTCCGACCACGGCGAAATGCTCGGCGAGCGCGGACTCTGGTACAAGATGACGTTCTTCGAAGGTGGTTGCCGCGTGCCGCTAATCGTGCATGCGCCGCAGCAATTCGACGCGCATCGTGTGACTGCTTCGGTATCGCATCTCGATCTGCTGCCCACGCTTGTCGAACTCGCGCGTGGCGAACCACCCGCGGCGTGGCCCGATTCGCTCGACGGACATAGTCTCATGCCGCATCTTCTGGGAGAGCGGGGCGGTCATGATGAAGCGATCGGCGAGTACCTCGCTGAAGGTGCAATTGCACCGATCGTCATGCTTCGGCGCGGGCGCTTCAAGTTCATTCACACGCCGGCCGATCCTGATCAGCTCTACGATGTGCAGGCCGATCCGCTGGAGCGCGCGAATCTCGCATTCAACGCGGAGTACGCCGCTCAGGTCGAAGCATTCCGCAAAGAGATTGCCGCTCGCTGGAATCTCGCCGCGCTGCATCAGGAGGTGCTGCAGAGCCAGCGTCGTCGCCGTTTTCACTTCGCCGCGACCACGCAAGGCACGGTTGCTTCATGGGACTGGCAACCGCTCGTCGATGCAAGCCAGCGCTATATGCGCAACCACATCGACCTCGATACGTTCGAGGCGATGGCGCGCTTTCCCGCAGTCGCGCACTGAGTTGTCCCACTTGTCTTGCACCGCTACGCCCGACGCTCCACGCTAACGATTCACCCACTCACAGGAAGCCGCGATGATGAACAAGCTATTCAAACAGGCCATGTCCGGCGTTGCGCTGCTATGCGCGGCGGCGAGCTTTGCGTCGGCCGCCGAGCCGCAATCGTGCATGCAGGTCAACATGGCGGGGCCGGGATGGACCGACATCGACGCAACGAATGCGATGACCGGCGTCGTGCTGAAGGCGCTCGGCTATAAGCAGAAGGTCGCGAACCTGTCGGTGCCGATTACGTATCAGGGCCTGAAAAAAGGGCAAATCGACGTATTCCTCGGCAACTGGATGCCCGCGCAGGCGCCGGTCGTCAAACCTTTCGAAAAAGAAAAGTCGATCGTGGTCGTGCATCCGAACCTGAGCAATGCGAAGTTCACGCTTGCGGTGCCCGACTATGTGGCGGCGGCCGGCGTCCATTCGTTCGCGGATCTCGCGAAGAATGCCGACAAGTTCGACAGCAAGATATACGGCATTGAACCGGGCGCGCCGGCCAACCAGAACATCAAGAAAATGGTGGACGACAAGGCGTTCGGGCTCGATAGCTGGAAGGTGGTGGAATCGAGTGAGACGGGCATGCTCACACAAGTGGAGCGGGCCGTGCGTGAGAAGAAGTGGATCGTCTTTCTTGCGTGGGAGCCGCATGTGATGAATACGAAGTTCAAACTGTCGTATCTGGACGGAGGCGACAAGTACTTTGGTCCGAACTACGGCGGCGCCACCGTGAACACCGTTGCGCGCAGCGGCTATGCGGAGCAGTGTCCGAATGTCGGCCGTCTTTTCAGGCAGCTTACGTTTAACGTCGACCTGGAAAACGGCGTGATTACTGAAGTACTGGAAAAGAAAACCAGTGTCGATGTGGCCGCAACCGAAGCACTCAAGCGTCATCCCGATCTGCTCAAAGCGTGGCTCGACGGCGTGAGCACCGCGAATGGCGCCAATGGGTTGCAAGCCGTGCAAACGGCGCTCGGTGTGAAATAACAAAGGCCATTGCAATCGCCAGGTCGCGAGGCGACAGATTCATGTCGCATCCAATCGATTCGCCGTAAATCTGGACCCGTATTCTTGACTCGTCGATGCCGGCCTGGCGGAATTTTAATGCTCAACAAATAGCAGCCAGGTCTTATCGACCGGTCTCAACCGGTTTCGAACTGCCCGTCATGCGAGAAATGCCGCACGCCTGAAAGCCGCGCGGCAGGGATCGCTTTATCCAACGAATTGTGCAGGCATAGAGCAGGGGAGAATTAGATGAAGAAGAGAAATGCCGTCAGTCTTTCGGGACTCGCTATTGCAGCAAGTGCGGTATGTGCGCCAACGGCTGTCCATGCACAAAGCAGCGTCACGCTGTACGGCATTCTGGACGCCGGCATTACGTACGTGAACAACGCCGGTGGTTCCCACCAGGTGAAGTTCGACGACGGCATTTCGTATGGCAACCGGATCGGCTTCAAGGGCGTCGAAGATCTCGGCGGCGGCTTGCAGGCGGTATTCGTACTCGAGTCGGGTTTCCACGTAGGCAATGGACAACTTGGATTCGGTGGCGCTGAGTTCGGACGCCAGGCGTATGTCGGTCTGAAGAACAACTGGGGCACCTTGTCGTTTGGTAACCAGCTCGACATGACCGAAGAATTCGCGTACCTGTACAACATATCCGCGTGGGCAAGCGGTTACGCGATTCACCAGGGCGACTTCGACCGGATGAACGGCGACCGGCTGCCAAACTCGATCAAGTTTCTCTCCGCCGATATATCCGGCTTTTCTTTCGGCGGCATGTACTCGTTCGGCAACACGGCCGGCGACTTCCATCAGAAAAGCGCATGGAGCGTGGGCGCGCGCTATGAGCACGGTCCGTTCAACATGGGCGCCGCTTATACGCAGTTGAACAACCCGTTCGGCATCTATGCGTTCGATCCGTACGCGATGATCGGCACGCATACTTTCCTCGGCAGGCCGACCGTTTCCGTCGATCCTGCAACCGGCGCGGTTACAGATCTGTATAGCTCGACTTCATTTCCGGTCGACAGGCAGGGCGCGTTTGCAGTCGGCGCCGCTTATACGATCGGCAATGTGATGCTGAGCGGCAACTTCACTTACACGACGATCAAGGGCCTTGGCCAGACCTCGCATATGCAGGTTTATGAGGGCGGCGCTTCGTATACGTTCACGCCGGCGTTGATGCTCTACGGCGGCTATCAGCACACGCGGTTTGAAGGAAACCACTGGAATCAGGGCTCGCTCGGGCTTCACTACCTGTTGTCGAAACGCACGGATGTGTACATCTCGGGCGATTATCTGCGCGCATCGGATGGTGTGAACGCGGTGATCGGCTATAGCTTCACGCCGTCGTCGACCAGCACGCAGGCTGATGTGCGCATCGGCATGCGCCATTCGTTCTGAAGCGGCGCGGCGGATTTCTGTGAGCGGTAATCCGCCTGGATTTAGCCGTTAATTTGCAGCCGCCGAAGACAGAGCGCAATGCGTCGCACCATCGCGGCTCTTACGCTTGACCTCGATCAAGAGCGCCCACGTCTTCTGACCGATGATGTCGTTACGACTTTAATCATCGCGTTGGAGGACATCATGACTGGCTCGGACGGCAGGATCTTATTTTCGGCAATCGCCGTTTTTGTGGCGCTCGCGGGCATAGGGGTGTCGATCCGAGGCTTGCTGTTCGACGAGCCGTCATTTTTTCGTTATGGCGTTGCCGGTGTAGTCGGTGGCGTTGCGTGCTTCGTGTGGTTGCTCAATTCCGCACGCGACGGCAACTCATGATCGCCTCGCTGCGTGGCGGCCGCTTGCTGACGTCAGCGGCGCTCCGAGCATTGCCACCAAGCTTTGCCACCAAGCATTGCCACCACCAGCGGCCAGACCCTGCTCTGACGCTGTCTCCTCATCATCAATACATTGAACCTTCCAGTGCCCGTTTCGACGAGCGCATAGGCGGGCGCGTCTTCGCGCCGTCCGTTGCCAGTCGTTCTTTCCGCCACGAGCGTTGCACTGAACCAAACGATGCGCACCGTGCGCGGCGCTGCGACCTCGTTGACGCAGGTCGATCGTCAGATGCGGATACGCGCTCATGATTCTCTCATCGACTCGCTGCTCCAGGTGGCTTTCGCTGCCGCAACGGTCGACGGAAACGTGCAGATCGGGCGGAGGCAAACATGTACGCACACATCGTGGTGGCACTCGACGGCAGCGACGCAGCCAAGCGCGCGCTGAGCGAAGCGATTCAGTTGACGAAGCTCTCGCGCGGCAGGTTGACGGCCGTCTACGTGCTCGATCAGTCGGCCGCGTTCACCTACGCAGGCGCTTGCGATCCGCATCTTCTGAGCGGCGCCGCGCGGCAGGTCGGAACCACGCTGCTCGATGGCGCACAGAAACAGATGCGCGAGATGGACGTCGTGGGCGACACGGAGATCGTGGAAACGCGGGGCATCGCCGAAGACATCGCCGGCACGTTGCTGCGCTTCGTTCAGTGGAGCGGCGCGGACCTTGTCGTGATGGGCACTCACGGACGGCGCGGATTGCGGCGCATGGTGATCGGCAGCGTTGCGGAGCGTTTTCTCCGCCATGCGACGTGCCCCGTTCTGCTGGTTCGCGAGCCCACTGACGCAAAGCGCGAGGCGCCGCTTTGATCTGAACTAGCCGCTCGTCTCTCTGATCATTGGAGTCATCTCGTGAAAGCACTGGTTTATCACGGCGCCGGGCAAACATCGCTCGACGAGCGGCCGATGCCGCAACTCGCGTCGCCCACCGACGCCATCGTCAAGGTGACGCGCACGACGATCTGCGGCACCGACCTGCATATCCTGAAGGGCGATGTCCCCACCTGCGAGCCGGGGCGCATTCTCGGCCATGAAGGAGTGGGAATCGTCTATCAGGTTGGCGCTGCCGTCAGCACGCTGAAAGAGGGCGACCCTGTGCTTATCTCGTGCATTTCGTCGTGTGGCAAGTGCGACTACTGCCGGCGCGGAGTGTACTCGCACTGCGCGACGGGCGGATGGATTCTTGGCAACCGGATCGACGGCACGCAAGCGGAGTACGTGCGCATTCCTCACGCGGAAACAAGCCTGTACCGCATTTTCGCAGGCGCGGACGAAGAGGCGCTAGTGATGCTTTCCGACATCCTGCCGACCGGCTTTGAATGCGGTGTTCTCAACGGCAAGGTTGAACCGGGAAGCACGGTGGCGATTGTCGGCGCGGGGCCGATCGGACTCGCGTCGCTGCTTACCGCGCAGTTCTATTCGCCGGCGCAGATAGTGATCATCGACCGCGACCCTTACCGTCTGGAAGTGGCGTCGCGCTTCGGGGCGACGGCGTGCGTCGATAGCGGCGTCGACGATCCGGTGGCAAAGGTCATGAAGCTCACCGCCGGAACGGGCGCGGATTGCGTGATCGAGGCCGTGGGTGTGCCCGAAACTTTCGAGTTATGCCAGGCGCTGGTGGCGCCTGGTGGCGTCATCGCCAACGTGGGCGTGCATGGCGTGAAGGCGGATCTGCGTCTGGAATCGCTGTGGGATCGCAACATCTCGATCACGACGTGTCTCGTCGATACGGTCAGTACGCCGATGCTGTTAAAGACCGTGCGCGCCGGCCGGCTCGACGCCGCGAGCCTGATCACGCATCGCTTCAAGCTCGACGATGTATTGAAAGCCTACGAGACTTTCGGCGATGCGGCCCGATCTCATGCATTGAAGGTCATCATCGAAGTGGCGTAAACGCTCGTTCGAGCGTCAGCCGGCATTCGAGCCTCGCCGACATGATCCACGTCAAACAGAACGGTGCCGCACACGCCTAACCTTGAATAGCACAGGGGTTTGTCGCGTTGCCCCTCGCTTCAACGCCCAACCTTCAGAAGGCTTACCATGCGCGCATCCGATGTCATGACCGACGCCGTTGTCTCGGCCACGCCCGACATGACCATTCGTCAGGTCGCCAAGATGTTTGTCGATAACGGCATCAGCGGCGCGCCAGTGCTGGATACGGACGGCAGCATCGTCGGCATCATCAGCGAAGGTGATCTGCTTCGCCGCAGCGAGATCGGAACCGACGAGACCAGGCGCGCGTCGTGGCTCGATTTCTGGTCCGCGAGGCACGAGGCGCGCGATTACGTCAAGACGCATGCGGCCAAGGTGAGCGATGTGATGACGACCGATGTGGTGACCGTGCAGCCTGACACGCCGCTTGGCGAAGTTGCGGGCATTCTCGAAGCACGGCACATCAAACGCGTGCCGGTGACGGAACGGGGACAGGTGGTCGGCATCGTGAGTCGTGCCAATCTCGTCCAGGCGCTCGCGAG
This sequence comes from Paraburkholderia sp. RCC_158, assembly GCF_041355255.1. Taxonomy (NCBI): domain Bacteria; kingdom Pseudomonadati; phylum Pseudomonadota; class Betaproteobacteria; order Burkholderiales; family Burkholderiaceae; genus Paraburkholderia; species Paraburkholderia sp. RCC_158. The sequence goes on from NZ_JBFUPM010000020.1 coordinate 68,505, forward strand.
CGTGCCCCATGAACCGGTGTCGGACGCCACGCTCTCGGACGCGGAAATTCGCGCGGTCCTCATGGGCGAACTGGCGGGGCGCAGATGGGGCTTTGCTGGCCGCAATATCGTGGTGACAGACGGCGTCGTGCATCTATGGGGCGTTTTCCAGTCGGCCGACGCAGTGGATGCCGTGCGCGTCGCGGCGCAGAACATACCCGGCGTCAAGCGTGTGGAAGATCACACCGAGCCGTATCAGATGATGCCGGGTATCTAGTAGCGGAAAGTAGCTCCGTACTTCTGCGCGTGCCCGACACCCGCGTCGCCTGCGATACCAACCGCCGCTAGGCCGCGGCCTTCAGTCGCTCGTCAGGCGCGGCGCCAGAGGCGGGGAACGATAGTTCCACGGCGAGTCCGCGGCTCTCGAGGCCAGGCCCGAAGCGCACGGTCGCGCCAAAATGTTCCGCGATGCGCGCGACAATCGAGAGGCCAAGACCGCTGCCGGTCGCCTGGTTGCCGGTGGCGCGAAAAAACCGGCTGGTCAGACGCGCGACATCTGCCGAGGCCACACCGGGGCCGTCGTCGCGCACGGTCACGACAACGCGATTATCGAGCGGCTCGGTCGCGCTCTTGACCGAAATTTCGATGTTGCCGTCCTCGCTTCCGTACTTGATTGCGTTGTCCAGCAAATTGTCGAACAGGATACCGATCAGCACGGGCTCCGCATCGATCTTGGCCTGCATGTCGCAGTCGAGCATCGCGCGCATGTTTTTTTGCTGCAGGTTGCCGGCGTTCGCCAGCACGGCATGCTTCGCGAGCGACCCAGGCGCGAGCGGTGCCGTCGACAGTTTTTCATGCATGTCCAGACGTGCGAGCAGCAGCAATTGCTCGGCGAGCCGCGCACTGCGATCCACGCCTTGCACGACGCGCTCCATCGCGAGTCGCTGCCGCGCCGGGTCGGGCTCGGCGAGCGCAACCTGTGCCTGGACCTTGATGGCGGCCAGCGGCGTCTTCAGTTCATGCGCGGCGTCGGCGGTAAACGCGCGTTCACGTTCGAGCGAATAGTGCAGACGCGAGAGCAGCAGATTGAGCGCGTCGACGAGCGGGCGCACCTCGGTCGGCGCGTCGCCGATTTCGACAGGCTCGAGGCGGTTGATATGTCGCGAGCGGATTGCATCCGACAGCACGCGCAGCGGCGCAAGGCTCCAGCCGATGCTGAACCACACGAGCAACGCGAGGACCGGCAGCGCAATCAGGGCAGGGCGCGCGATACGGCTCGCCACTCCGCTGACCAGATCGCTGCGCGTATTGGCCTGCTCGAATACGCGCACCGTGTGGCCGAGCGCCGTGCCGCGCAGCGTGAACGAGTGATACGTCTGACCGTCCAGCACGACGTCTTGCGTGCCCGTGACCGCCGGCAGCGGCAGGTCCCATGCACCGAGCGCGCGCAGGGCAGGGCTGCCGGCAATCACGTCGCCGTCGCGCGTGCGCACCTGAAAGAGCGCGTCGCGCGGCAGCGAGTCGTCGTCGTCGTTCTCGCTCGCACTGGTCGCGCCGCCTCTTTCTTCCTCGCGCACGTCGATGTGCGCGTTGGCAAGCGTGGCGAGGTTGGCCCGGTCGAGAAGCGCGAGCACCTGCGCGACTTCCGCGAGGCGCGCTTCTTCCCATTCGCCGACTTCGTGCGTGGCCTCACGATAACTCGACGCAAGCGCAATCGCCCAGACCGCCGCGATGCTGCCGAGCACGAGCAGCATGAGCCGCCTGCGAATGGATGCGCTCATTTACTCTTTCTCCACCACATAGCGGATATTGCGCACGGTTCGTATGAGCTTTGCGCCAAGCTTTCTGCGAAGGTTGGAGATGTGCACCTCGATTGCATTGCTTTCGATTTCCTGCTGCCAGCCATACAGGCTTTCTTCGAGACGCGAACGCGACTGCGGAATGCCCTGGTTGGTCAGCAATTGCAGCAGGATTGCCCATTCGCGCGACGTGAGCGGCACCCGCGTGCCGGCAAGCTGGGCCGTTTGCGCCGCGGGGTTCACCGTGAGATCGCCATAGCGGATCAGCTCGACGCTGCGGCCCTGCGCGCGGCGCAGCAAGGCGCGGCAACGGGCCGTCAGTTCCGTGAGGTCGAAGGGCTTGCCGAGGTAATCGTCCGCGCCGGCCTCCAGACCGCTCACGCGGTCCACCACCGTGCCGCGTGCCGTCAGCACAAGCACCGGCACGTCGTTGCCGGCGTCGCGGATTCGCTTGAGCAGATCCATGCCGGACACGCGCGGCAGGCCGAGATCGAGTACGACGAGCGCGTAGCTCGTGGTGTCCAGCGCGAGACCTGCTTTATGGCCGTCCCGCGCCCAGTCGACCGTGAAACCCGCCTGACGCAGACCCGCTTCGACCCCGCAACCGATCAGGTCGTCGTCTTCAACCAGTAGTACACGCATGGGACGCAAATTCCGTTGAGTGTTGTGATGATGATTGCGATGCATCGCGGAAAAGCGGCGCTGGAGTCCGCAGTTTAACCGCGCTGGCATCGCATGCATTACCGGTATGCGAATGGATTGTGCTTGCCCGCTTGAGCGGCCTTCCTTGACAAAGACCGCGTATTGATACGAACCTTATGCCCCGCAGCAAGCGACGAACGCGACGACATTCGGCTGCACATTACCTGCAAGACCTTGAGCACATGAATACCTATGCCGATAAGCATTTCGTTTGAAGTTCTGGAGGTGCTGGACGCGATCGACCGTACGGGCACGTTCGCTGAAGCTGCGGAAACGTTGCATCGCGTTCCTTCGTCGCTAACGTACCTCGTGCAAAAACTGGAAAGCGACATGCAGGTCGAGCTTTTCGACCGCAGCGGCAGACGGGCGAAACTCACGGAGGCAGGGCGCTTTCTTATCGATGAAGGGCGTCAGCTCCTGGCAGCCGCCCGGCATCTCGAAGCGAAAACGAAGGGCATACAGAGCGGCTGGGAAAGCGAGTTGCGAATATGTCTGGATGCGATTCTGCCGTCCGCCTCGTTGTGGCCGCATGTTCGTGCTTTTTACGACCTTGGAATGGTGACCCAGTTGCGCCTTTCCACCGAAGTGCTTGGCGGCGTATGGGACGCGCTGGTAACGCAACGCGCCGACCTGGCGGTGGGCGCATTCGGCGAGCCGCCGCATGCATCGAATATTGCAGCCCGGCCGATAGGCACCCTTCGTCATGTGTTCGTCGTTGCGCCCGACCATCCACTTGCCGATTTGCCGCAGCCGCTGGAAAGCGCGGCAATCGCGCGATACAGGGGAGTCGTGATAAGCGACACGTCCCGGCAATTGCAGCCTCAATCGGTCGCAAGGCACGACGGACAGAGCGTGATCGTGGTGCCCACGCTCGCAGCCAAGGTCGAAGCGCTGTGCGAAGGTATCGCTGTGGGCATGTTGCCCGATCGCGTGGCGGAAGGTCCGATAAGCGAAGGCAAGCTCGTGACGCGACGCGTCGCGGGCGTGCGTGAATATACAAATTGCTATCTCGCGTGGCGCGAAGACAAAATGGGCCGCGCGTTGGAGTGGTGGATCGCTCAGCTCGACAAACCGGATCTGGTCGAGCGATTTTTTGGGGCGTTGCCGCCGCGTTGATGCATCATTGACGGCATCTCATCCATCGGAGCGTTCCCGTCATCATGAAGGCACTTAGATTTGCGCAGTTCGGTCAGCCGGACGTCTTGTTCGTCGACGAAGTTCCGGCGCCCTCGGCCGGTGCAGATACCGCAATCGTTCAGGTGCGGGCGGCATCCATCAATCCGAGCGACGTAAAGAATGTCGGCGGCCGCATGAGCCAGACGACGCTGCCGCGCACGCCGGGGCGCGACTACTCGGGCGTCGTGATTGACGGCCCGCAGGAATGGCTCGGCGTGGAAGTGTGGGGCTCGGGCGATGCCGGCTTTACCTATGACGGCACACACGCCGAGCAGATCGCGGTGCCCGTCGCGAGCCTTTGCCGCAAGCCGGGCAACCTGTCGCACGAACAGGCGGCTGCGATCGGCGTCAACTTCGTGACCGCGTGGTGCGCGATAGTCGAAGCGGCGCAGGTCACGAACGCGGACACGGTGGCGATCATCGGGCTGGGCGGCGTAGGCGGCGCGGCGGCGCAGATCGCGCGGCGCATTGGGGCAAGGGTGATTGGCGTGACGCGAGGCGCGCGCATGAACCCGTATGTCGATGCCGCCGTCGACAGCCTCGGCGATACCGTCGCGCAGTTGCGTGCGGCGAGCGATGGCGGCGCATCCGTCGTGTTCGATACGGTGGGCGGCTCGATGTTCGAAACGGCCGTCAAAATGCTCGCGCTGCGTGGACGTCTGATCGAAATCTCGGCGACGGATCGTCGTCAGGTGAGCTTTGACCTGGCCGATTTTTATCACAATGAAAGCCGGCTAATGGGCGTCGATTCGCTCAAGCGGGACCTCACCGCGGCCGCCAGGATTCTCGAAGACTTGCGCGCTGGGTTCGAGGAGGGCAGTTATCAGCCGCCCGCCATCGCGAGAACGTATCCACTCGGCGATGCCGTCGCGGCTTACCGTGCCGTCGACGCGGGCACGTCGGGACGCATCGTGTTGAGCCTGTGAAAGCCGCGCTGTGAAAGCCGCAGCGGCGCGACGTCAGTCTAGCTGCGGACCCAGTCATCAGGCGCTTCGAATGTCTTGATCACGCGTGCCGGTATGCCGCCGGCGAGGCTCCTGGGAGGAATTGCGCCGGTGACAATCGATCCGGCCGCAATGACACTGTGGTCGCCGATAGAAGCGCCTGCCAGAATCATCGAGTTCGCACCGATCCACACGTTGTTGCCGATTGAAACCGATGCCTCGGTTAGCGGTTCATCCGGACATACCTGATGAAAGTGCGTGTCGTAGATATAGACCATGTCCGCGACCTTCACGGAGTGGCCGATCTTGATCGATTTCGCGGCGCATAAAACGACACCGTCGTTGAATAATGCGTTGTCGCCCACTTCGAGTACGGCATCCTGGAGCACCGTGAATTGCTGCCGAAGACGAAACGAGCGGAAGCAACAATTCTCTCCGAGCGTGACGCGTCCTTTGCCGGCGAAATCAGGAAAGTATCCGTCGACTATGGGTCGTCCCGCAAATTGGATGGTCCGCGGTTTGACAAGCGAATAAAGGAGTCCCTTGAGGCTGGATCTTTTCAAAATACTTCTGAGGTCCATTTCTTTGACTCCTCCGAGTAATGCGTCAACGATAGGGAACTCGATATGGAAAATCGGGCCTTCGATGGTTGCGTTTTGGGGATGCGATTCTGACGTGACTCATTTGTTCACGCCGGGACAGGCCGCGGTATGGAGCCGGCCGTTCGCGGTATCGATATGCGGAACAGGTGAGTATACCAGTGCCTTCGGAGGCGGCTGAGTTGGCGGCTGAGTTGGCATGAGTTCGCGACGACAGGCGGTGTCACCAGGTGCCCGTCGCGCTTCGCAGCCGCACCTACGCGCGAGCACCTGGATTAGTTCCACGTGCAGCGGGATCGATGCTTTTCCAATAGTCATTCGCAAGGGCCGCTTACCGTCGGTTTCCTCGGAGCGCATGGGACTAAGGTCCAATGGCGGCGGTGGTTCGAAGGTTGTAGCGTGAGCAGCAGCGGTCTGGCTGTTCTGTTTCATCACGACCAGCACATCGCGGCTCACCTGTACCGGAGGAAAACATGGGCCCTGCAATCGTGGATGTAGCCGAACAAGCACGCCTGAACGATGCGCGCGAGGCGAACGTGCCGTGGAAGAAGTGGGGGCCCTACCTCAGCGAGCGGCAGTGGGGCACGGTGCGTGAAGACTACAGTGACAACGGCGATGCGTGGAACTACTTCACCCATGACCATGCGCGTTCGCGCGCCTACAGGTGGGGCGAGGACGGGCTAGGCGGATTGTGTGACGATCAGCAGCGGCTGTGTTTTGCGCTGGCGTTATGGAATGGGCAGGACGCCATCCTGAAGGAGCGCCTGTTCGGCCTCACCAACAGTGAGGGCAATCATGGCGAGGACGTGAAGGAGTATTACTTCTATGTCGACAGCACGCCCACGCATTCGTACATGAAGTACCTCTATAAATATCCTCAGCGCGAATATCCGTACCGGGATCTCGTCCAGACGAACCGCCAAAGATCGCGCGAGGAGATGGAATACGAACTGCTGGACACCGGCATCTTCGACGATGACCGCTATTTCGACGTATTCGTGGAATACGCGAAGGCCGCTCCGGAAGACATCCTCGTGCGGATTACCGTGCACAACCGCGGACCCGAGACCGCACCGTTACGCGTTCTGCCGACACTCTGGTTCCGCAATACATGGTCATGGGGCGAGGACGAGCGCAAGCCGTCCGTGCAGGATGCGGGCGCTGGCGTCATCCGGGCCGCGCACCACGATCTCGGCGAATACTGGCTTCACTGCGAAGGCGCACCAGAGACGCTTTTCACCGAAAACGAAAGCAATACGCAGCGCCTGTGGGATCAGTCCAACGCGTCGCGCTATGTCAAGGATGCGTTCCATGAGTACGTTGTCTCGGGACAGCGCGACGCCGTGAATCCGGAGAGAACCGGAACCAAGGCAGCGGCCCATTACTGCTGCGAGGTGCCTGGCGGCGGCAGCGCGACCATCCGCTTGCGCCTTGCGCCATCCAGACTCGACGACGCCTTCGGCGGCTTCGAGCAGATCTTCGATAGCCGCCTCGCCGATGCCAACGAGTTCTACGAGCGCATTACGCCCAGATCGCTGTCCGAAGACCAGCGCCGGGTGCATCGTCAGGCGTTGGCAGGCATGCTCTGGGGCAAGCAGTACTATTACTTCGATCTCGAACTGTGGCTGCGCGAGCATGGCAGCCATCCATTGCTCGACTCCGCGCGGCGCGATGTGCGCAATACCGAGTGGTTTCACATGTTGAACGCCGACGTGATCTCGATGCCGGACAAGTGGGAGTACCCGTGGTACGCGGCCTGGGACCTGGCCTTTCACACGATCGCGCTGGCGCAGGTCGATTTCGACTTCGCGAAGGAGCAGTTGCTGCTGATGCTGCGCAGCCTGTACGTGCACCCGAGCGGGCAAATTCCCGCCTACGAGTGGAATTTCAGCGATGTGAATCCGCCGGTGCACGCCGCCGCCACGCTGTGGCTGTACAAGTATGAAAAAGAACTGGGACGAGCCGACCCGCGTTTCCTGGAGCGCTCGTTTCAGGGGCTGATGCTCAACTTTAACTGGTGGGTCAATCGCAAGGACCCCTCGGGCCGCAACGTATTCGCCGGCGGCTTTCTCGGTCTCGACAACATCGGCGTGTTCGACCGCAGCGCGGAACTGCCGACGGGCGGGGCGCTAGAACAGGCGGACGGCACCGCATGGATGGCGTTTTACTGCCAGACCATGCTGGAGATGGCGATCAATCTGACCGAGTACGACCCGCTCTACGAGGAGGTCGCCTTCAAGTTCGTTCAGCATTTCATGTGGATCGCCTATGCGATGGACCGACGCGGCGAACACGAAGACGAGATGTGGGACGAGCAGGACGGCTTTTTCTATGATCTGCTGCGCCTGCCCGACGGCAAGACGACGCGGCTGAAGATCAGGTCGCTGGTCGGGCTGCTGCCGTTGTGCGCGTCCACGGTGTTCGAGGCGCACTCTCTCGAGCGCATGCCCAGGCTCGCCGCGCTGATCGCGCAGTTTCGCAAACGCTACCCCGAATTGATCGCGCAGATTGCCCCGACCGACACGGGCTTCATCGGCTATAACCAGCGCAGGCTGCTGTCCATTCTGAACAGGCGCAAGCTGGAACGGGTGCTGCGCTATATGCTCGACGAGAACGAATTCCTCGGGCCGCACGGCATCCGTTCGCTCTCCCTGTATCACCTGGAACATCCTTATGTGATCAACGTCGGCGGACAGGAGTACAAGGTGCAATACCTGCCGGCCGAATCGAATACCGGCATGTTCGGCGGCAATTCCAACTGGCGCGGACCGGTGTGGATGCCGGTCAACCTGCTGATCGTCCGCGCGCTGGTGAACCTGTACAGTTTTTTCGGCGATGACTTCAAGGTCGAATGCCCCACCGGCTCCGGGCAGCAGATGACGCTCTTCGAAGTGGCGCAGGAGATTGTTCGTCGTCTGACCGGCACGTTCCTGCGCAATGCGGAAGGCAAACGACCGGTCTACGGCGGAACGGAAAAATTCCAGAGCGATCCCCACTGGCGCGACCTGATTCTATTTTACGAGTACTTTCACGGTGACAACGGCGCGGGCCTCGGCGCCAGTCACCAAACCGGCTGGACCGGTCTCGTCGCGCCGCTGCTCGATCTGTTCGGGCGCGTCGACGCGAAGACCGCGCTGGAAATCGATCGTGCACGCGTGATGTCGCAAGTCGTCAGGGGGCAGGTGGGCGGAGAAGAGACCGGTCGATAATGAGCAAGGCAAAGTGCCCGAGGTATGCCGCCGGTTTGCAGAAATTTGTTCCTGGCCAGCGGGCCTTAAACAAAGGCTCGGGCGCTCTCAAGACCAATTTTCCCACGACGGTTTGGGCAAAAAATTGTTCCTTTAGGCAGCAATTGCATAAATTTGTAGATTTCCCCAAGTGCCCGTGTTCCATGCGTCCGCTTGAACTCTTCCAGCCCAACGCTATTGTCCATCGTCAACCATTTTTGAGCCACCGACGTCCGTTCGCCCGGGCTGCGCTGCGGATGCTGTTTCCGAACCCTTAATCGTTCTGATTGTCGGCGGCATGAGCATCGATACATCGCATTCGCAACGCCGGACGACGGGATTGCTGAAAAGTAGAGCCGCGGGTGCGGCTGCCTCCAGCAGCGGAGATCCGAACTCCGCATCGAAGATATGCAAGCAAAGCCGCGCAATGACAATCGTTGCCAAAGACCGTTGTCAACAGCCGGATGACCAGCGAGTCTGAGACATCTAGATTTTTCATGACCTTTGGGGACGTTAGACATCCACGAGTATCGGTTCCGCGCGCACCGCTATCGGCCACATGAATGCCTCCGCGCCTATCGGCAGACGTCGAATAAGCCCGATGGAGGAAACTGCGGAATGCCCCGATGCGGGCCTGAAGGCTTCGCGGCAGTGGCGATTGATGGGCCGGGGTGCTTAGCGGTGTCGGATGCAGCGCGTTCAGGCGGGATAGGCGTCGAGTTGTCCCGCGCTGTCAGCGTCGAAACGAGAAAAGGTAAATTGCACCGGGCGGCGTCGACCTGCGAACAGACCAAGATGATGGCTTTGCGCGACAGATTGCATGCGATCCAGTTCGGCATCGTCGCGGGCGTGCCGGCACATGAGCACGACGGCGAAACTCTGCGGTATTCAATCGACGTACCGTACGAGTTTCGAGATTGCATACAGCAGAGTTGTGTCAAGGGGCAAAAATTGGACCGGTGGTCGCCTGATTCGCCTCACAGTGTCATGCGTCGTTCGCCGGAGATTTTCGGGCTGGCATACACGCGGCATGGGTGGGGGGCGTGTCGATCGATGTCATGAATGAGGCTATCTGTGCAGCAGCGAGCGGAGCGAGCGAACACCATCTCGGGTTTCGTCGAATCGGTCTGCACGGCCGGTTCGATTTGTTCGATACGCTGTACTGGTACCCGCGCTCCGCTCATCTCGCGCCACGTCCTCGCCGCCAATCCACAAGGTAGCCGATTAAAACGGACACGATCCGATAAAAGGAAATGGAGAGATTCGATGAGCATCGAAGAGAACATTCAGATCGTGAAGGATTTCTTTGCAGCGATAGGCAGCGGCGATAAGCAAGGTCTGCTGGCGTTGGTTGCCGAAGATATCGAGTGGGTAATTCCGGGCGAAGATTGGCCGCTGGCCGGCACGCACCGCAGGCACGCGGGGTTGGCGAAAGTGCTTCAGAAGGCTTCAGAGGAGGTGGAAATGACCTATCCAAAGCCTCCCGAATTCGTGGCGCAGGGAGACCGGGTTCTGGTCGTCGGCGTCGCTACGGGGAAAATCAAAGCGACGAACAGGACGTTCAAGGACGAGTGGGTATTCGCCATTACCGTCCGGAATGGCAAGCTGGCGAATATCCGGGAATATATCGACACGCAAGCACTGGCGCGGGCCTCTGACACGGACGCGAGCCGCGGGCTCTGAACCATCGGGATCGATACCCACGCAACGTCTACCAGGTTATGTTGACCGCCGTGCACTTCACTGCCGCGCGATAGAAGGTTCGGATGTGTAAGTGAGGGCGGTCGGCTGCTGCGTGGCTTCCGTTATGCAGCAGGCGCAATTGACGCGCCGATGATGTTGTGGCGTGCGAGTGACTGCGCGACGAGCCCGGACGCCTTCGCTTCCTCGACGAAAGCCCCCAATGCATCTGCTGCCGCTGGTCCACGGCTCTTCGGCAAACCCATTGCCTGACGGATCACCATGAATCGCTTATCGAGCAAACGCAAGCCCCGCGCTCGAGCTGCGTCTGCCTCGAGTTGTTGCTTGACGCCAGCCGCAACTTCGAGGCCCTGGTCCAGGAAGGTTTGGACGACTGTCGGGGACGTCGGCGCGCGTACGATTTGCGCATGCTTGAGCTCGCGAGTCAGGAACAGGTCATAAGCGCTTCCCTCGCCGACGGCCACGCGGACGGCCCGCTGATCGACGTCCTCGTTGCAGCGAATCAGCGAAGCGTCGCGGACCAGGTAGTAGCCTTCGATCAAAACGTATGGCTCGGTGAACGCGATGGTTTCTCCTCGTCGTGGGTCGACGGCGAAGAAGCCGACGTCTGCTCGTTCCTCGCTGACCACCTGGACAGACTTGCCCGCCGAATCGCAGACCATGAGCTCGAACTCCACCCCGAGGGTTGCGGCCAAGGCCCGCGCGAGGTCGACCGAAACACCGGTCGGTGCGCCTGACGTGTCCTTGCCCGCGAGAATCGGGTTGCCAAGATTGATCGATGCGCGCAGCTTGCCGGTAGGTGCGAACGCGCGAATGACGGATAGGTCGGGTTTCATGGTGAGAGTGTTAGAAGGTTGGAATTCGTGGATGAGCATGAGTGTTCAGCCGCAGACCCGCGCGTTGCTCGACTTTAGCTTCGTCGACGAACGCGGTCGCAGCAGTATTGCCACGGCGAGCACGCTGGCAAGCGCAATGCCGCCAGCGAGGACGAACGCGCTGAAGAAGGTATGACTTTGCTCGACGAGAAATCCGGTTGCAGCCGGCCCGACGATCCCTGCGCAGTTTGCGATGGCGTGCACGCATCCGCCGACGCTGCCGAGCCTCGGACCGGGGATCGTGTCCTGAATCAGCGCCCAGTAGGTGCTACCGCTGAGATATAGCGCGAACACGGCAATGGCCATCAGCAGCAGCGCGCTGGCTGTCGTGGTCACGGCGCCGGCCAGCGTAACGCAAACTCCCGCAGTCCCGAGGCATACGATCAGTACCCGTTTACGGGCACGCAACGCATTGCCCGTGCGGCGAAAAATAAAGTCCGACAGCACACCGCTCAAGCCATAACCGATGAACCCTAGCAACCACGGCAGTACCGTCGCGAGACTCATACTCTTGAGGCTCAAATGACGGTCCATCATCAGAAAGCTCGGAAACCATGTCAGAAAGAAGAAGAGGATGTAGCTGTAGCCAAAGTACGAAATCATCGCCGCTAGAATGGCCGGCTGCTTGAGGTAGAAGCCGAGGCGCTGCACGTCCGAAGGATCTTCCGGGACGCTGCGGTCGGATTCGATAAGCCGACGCTCGTCGTCGGATACGCGCGGATGCTGATGCGGCTTGTCCGTCGCCATGAACTGCCAGAAGATCAGCCAGAGCAATCCCAAACACGCGATTGCCGCGAAGGCGACGCGCCAGCCGTAAGTCGCAGTCAGCAGACCGACTACCGGCCCCGCAACCGCGCCACCCAAGGGCAGACCGCAGTTCGCGAAGCCGAATGCAGTCGCCGATTCCTTATGCGGGAACCAGTTGTTCACGAGCTTGTTGATCGTTGTCGCAAGCGGACCCTCGGCCATGCCGAACAAGGTGCGCACTGCCAGCAGCGACCCGAAGCCGGAGGCGAGGCCGGTCGCGCCGCATAGCAACGACCACATCAGGACTGCGCCTGAAAAGACGCGCTTGCCGCCCCAGCGGTCCGCCGCCCATCCGCCTATGAAATTGAATGCCGCGTAGCCGATGAAGAAGGTCGAAAACAACAGCCCGAGGCTGCCGGGCGACATATGCAGTTCCCGCATGACGGCGGGCGCGGCGACGGACAGCGCCGAGCGGTCGAGATAATTGATGAAGCCTGCGATGAACAGCAGCAGGACGATGCGCCATCGGATGTTTGTCACCTGTTGTCTCCTTCAAGCTTGCTATGTGCTTGACCGCCGGGCGCGCGTTGGGCCGCCCGGCCTGTCGCTTTTCTGTTCGCCGGCGCGCCGCGGGTCGAGGCGGTATGGGCGTTGTGGGTTACGCAGATAAATAGGCTTTTCAGTGCTGCGGACGCGCGGCCGCTTCCAGCATCGCGAGTTGTGCCGCACCGATATCGATGCCTTCGGCCATCTGGCGTTCCAGACGGCCGAGTTCGATCTCGCCGGGCACGATCACGGGCGCATCCGGATCGGCAGGCCTCGAGCCGTGCAGGATTGCCGCATAGTCGGCCATATGCTTCGCGAGCCACTCGGTGCTGCCGAGCCTGGTTGTATCGATCAGGATGAAGAAGTGGCCGAGATTCTGCGGTTGCTCAGGGTCGTCTTCCCAGGACTTCACGTGCGTCAGATAGGCCGCGCCGGAAAGCAGTCCAGCGAACAGGTCAACGACCAGCGCGAGGCCGTAGCCTTTGTGGCCGCCAATCGGCAGCAGGAAGCCATCGAGCGCTGCTTTTGGGTCGGTGGTCGGCTTGCCTTGGGCGTCGGTCGCCCAATCGATGGGAATCGGTTCACCGCGCTTGAGCGCGTTTCGAATCTTTGCCCGCGCCGCAACGCTGATCGCCATGTCCAGAATGAACGGATGACCGTCCGGATCCGGAACGCCGAAGCCGACGGGACTGTTTCCCAGGCGCGCATCGGTGCCTCCCCACGGCGCGATAGTCGTCGTCGCATTGCTGCCGATGATACTGGCGAACCCCTGCCTGGCAGCGAGGTACGAATAGGGCGACACCGGGCCGAAATGATTGCTGCCCCGAACGAACACGCACGCGATGCCATGTTTGCGCGCCGCCGTCATCGCCAGATCGAGTGCGCGATAGCCGACGAGCGGACCGATGCCGTTGTCGCCATCGAGTCGGTGAAGCGCGGGACCGACCTGTTGCGCGGTGATCGACGGGGTGGGATTGATGCCACCGATGCGCAGGCGAGAGCCGTACGATTCGATTCGGCTGGTGCCGTGAGTGCGCAAGCCAAACAGGTCGGCGAGCACGAGGATGGTGGCGGTGTCGGTAGCGTCGGCGCGATTCAGGCCGAGCGCACAGAGTGCTTCGATGGTCAGCTCGGTCAGTTGCGCCTTGCTGACGATGCCGTGCGTTGAGGTGGGGTGCGTCATGGACAGGGTGTCTCCTTCGATCAAAAAACAGTGCGAATCAGGTGGCTGCGACAGACAGCGCTTCCTTTTTGCAGATGATCGGGGAAAGGCGACCCACGTGACAAACGCATATTTCCGTGCAATTGGTGCGTCGTATGCACGAATCGATTCAAACTACCGGATAGCCGCGAAGCTATTGCAACGCATCGGATGCGCGCATCTCCGTCAGCAACTGGAGGAAGAAGCGTCCGGCGGAAGACAAGCCGCGTCCGCGACGCTGAAGTACGCCGAGTGTGCGCCGGATAGGCGGATCGGTGAGCGCCACGCTGGCGAGCACCTTGTGTGGCCCGCGAGGCATGGCCAGACGAGGCACGACGCCCACGCCAAGCCCTGCTTCGATCAGGCTCACGAGAGCGGGCACATGGCGCACTTCGCAGAACCATTTCGGGCGCTCAGCGACGCCCGCCAGCGCCTCATCTATCACGGCGCGATTGCCGCTGCCTTGCGCTATCGCCAGATAGTCGAGGTTGGCGAGTTCGGCCCAGGCGACAGCTTTGCGTTTCGCGAGCGGATGACTGCGCGGGCAGGCGAGAACGAACGGGTCGTCGAGGAGCGGCGTGAACTCGATATCGGGCTCGTGTGTCCCGACGTAAGTTAGCCCGAAATCAGCTTCACCCCGCGCGACAGCGAGAAAAACCATCGACGACGGCTCGTCGATCAGACGCAGCCGGATGCCCGGGTAGCGTTGATGATAGGCCGCAATGGCCTCCGGAAGGAAATAGCGTACAGCCGAAGGCACGCACGCAATGGTGAGTTCGCCCGTCATCTTGCGGGCGAGATCGTCGAATTCCAGCATCGAGTTGTCGACCTCGTTGAGGATCCGATACGCGCGCTCCAGAAATCCGCGGCCGACGATGGTCAAATCCATCTTGCGCGTGGTTCGCTCGAAAAGCCTGACGCCTAGTGCCTCCTCCAGCTTTTCTATTCGACGCGATAGCGCTGATGCCGAAAGATGCAGCGTGTCCGCTGCGGCGCGAAAGCTCCCCAGGTCGGCTGTAGCGACAAAGGCGCGCAAGTCGGATATCTCGAAGTCCATCCCAATGGTCACACCGTGAAAGGAGTTGGCTAGTGTCGGTGGCGTGGGACCCGATGTCAATTCGCGCGTGCGATACACGAATCGGCATTTTTGCGCTTCGCCCGCCGCGATGGGGACGCAGCTCGGACCGTAGTAAAGAGCGCGTGTGGCGCACGGTCGTTGCGCTGATGCTTCCGGCGCTCGCAGTCATGCCAGCAAGGAAGCGAGCCAATGTGTTACCGCTACGGCTTCTAGGGATTGCCCGCACCTCCTGACGCGCCGAATACCTGCCCGGTCACGTAGCTCGCCTGCGTGGACGCGAGCTCTACGTAAAGCGGTGCAATTTCGGCGGGCTGCCCAGGGCGACCCATCGGCACCTGCTCGCCGAACTTCTGCACGTTTTCCGGCGTCTGTCACGCCGGTGACCTGCAGCGCTGTCCAGAACGGACCGGGTGCCACGGCGTTGACGCGAATGCCTCGCTTGATCATCTGCTTCGCGAGCCCTTTCGTGAAGTTCGCAATTCCCGCTTTTGTCAGCGCGTAATCGAGCAGGTTCGCGGACGGCTCGTACGCGTTCACCGAACTGGTGTTGATGATGGCGGAGCCCGGCGGCATGTGCGGAATCGCGGCCTTTGTAATCCAGAACATCGCGTGCAGGTTGGTGCGCAATGTCCAGTCGAACTGCTCGGTCGTGATGTCGAGGATCGAATCGTGACTTTGCTGGCGACCGGCGTTGTTGATCAGAATGTCGAGGCCGCCCAGTTGTTGCCGGGACGCAAGGCGGTCGCGTTACCGGGCGACATTCGCAGTGAGTCGTTCTGCCAGTCACTTGTGAACAACGCCTGGCCCGCATCCTCGCGAGTCGGCGGCGACGAGCGAGCTACTCGCGACAGCAGCAGCAAGGCGGATTCCTGAGTCGAACATGGTGTCGGCGTGATGAGGCGCGTACGCACATGACGCAACCGATGATGTACGCTTACCGACTTAGAGAGCTTCATGAGAAAGATTTGTCTACGACCGGCGGCGCGATGGCATCGTCGCCGGCCGAGCGGCCGTGGCTCTCCAGAATGCGTCGATAGTCCTTCACACACGATCAATCAACGATGAGAAGAATTTCTGTCCGTCGCTCGAGCGTCCATGGCCGCGGCGTGTTTGCGCTGAGAGCGCTGCGCGCCGGCGAACTCATCCTCGAATACACCGGTACGGTCATGGCCTGGAAGCATGCCGTAAGCCGCCATCGCCGATTCGGGGAGGCGGGCCATACGTTCCTCTTTGGTCTTTCCGATGGGCGCGTCATTGACGGTTCGCTTGGCGGCAACAGTGCGCGCTGGCTTAACCATGCCTGCGTCGCCAACTGTGAGGCGGTCGAGTCCGACGGAAGGGTCTACATTCAGGCAGTGTCGAATATCAAAGCCGGCGACGAGCTGTTTATCGCATATGGACTCACGACGGAGGGCCGCGCTTCAGCCGCAGTGCGGGCCCAGTATGCGTGCCGCTGCGGTCACCGTCGATGCCGCGGAACGATGCTCGCTCGCGTGTGACGCAACTTGGCCTCGGTGCGGGGATTGCCTGAAACGAAGGCCGGCCGTCTGGCTGGAGACATCATGTGTGGGAGTGAGCCCAAGCTTGCAGAACACATGCAGCTTGTTTCCAAAGTGTAAGTCGAGGACGTCGCTTTAGCGACGATCACGGCTACTCCCGCCTTTGAACCTTAAGAGAACCTGAAGCATGCCCCGCTATTACCTGGGAAAACGATAAGGAGCGCTATGCAATGGAATGCCTAAGCTGTAGCAGCGTCCATTATTTCGTGGTGCGCGCCTGGTCAGACGTATTCCGACGACGACAATGGGAGGTATGCGATGCGGAAGTACAGGTGGGCGAATGCATTGGTCGCATCAGCGGCTGTCGCGATTGCAGGCTGTGGCGGGGATGATCTCAACAATGGCGGACCGCACCACGTGTCGGACATATCCGTACCCAACGTCAAGGCGGGCGTGAACTTCTCATTCGATATCGGCGTCGTCCTGGGTAGCCGGTACTACTTCACTGACAGGAACAACACATCGCTGGATCAGATCGACATACCGTCGAAAGCCTTCGTCAAGCTCATCCAGGGAAGCGGGCCGTTCGCGTTCACTGGCCTCGGTCCCGGACCGAATTCGCAGGCAGGTCCAGACGGCGCAACTCCGGTCGGCAATCTCATCTATGCGGGCGACGTGAACTCCGTCAAGGTGGTCGATCCATCGGCGGGCATCGTAACGAGCAAGATCACGGTCAGCGCAACGGGTGTGCGCGCAGATGAAGGTTGCGTGGATTCCGTGCACGGCATCTTCATGATTTCAAGCCCGGAAGAGACGCCTCCGTTCGCTACATTCATCAACACGGCCACGCAGACCGTTATCGCCAAAGTGACGTTCACCGATAGCGCAGGCCAGCCCACCGCGGGCCTCGAAGCCTGCCGGTACGACGCTGCCGGCGACAACTTCTATGTGAACGTCGACGGAAGCACGGCGAATCCTCATGGCGAGCTGGTGAAATTGCCAGGTGCGGCGATTCGCGCGATACCGAACGGTGCTACGCAGAACTACACGACCCTTGCGGGCGTCGCGATGTACTCCGAAGGCAATTGTGATCCTACCGGGCTGGCACTTGGACCCGGAAGCGATATTGCCGTGGGGTGCAGGGAAGGGACGAGTGGCGCTCCCTTACTGATGCAGATACTGAACCGTTCGAACGGCGCGCTTGTGGCGTCTCTCAACGCTGGCGGCGGCGATCAGCTCGAATACGATGCGCCCACCAACCGGTACTACAACGCAGCGAGCCGCTGGACGTCTTCTGGCAATGCATCGACCAACGGCGCCTGCTCGGCCGCCTCGCCATGCACGCCGGTGCTGACTATCGTGGACGCAGGCAACCGCCGTGTTGTTACCCGCCTGAACACGGGCAATAACGCGCACTCAGTTGCGGTCGATCCGGCGACGGGTCTCATCTTCGTTCCGTATTCTTCAGCGACATCGCCTGCGGGCTGTCCGGGTTGCGCAGCGAACGGGTTCGTCAATGGCGGGGTGTCGCTTTTCGCGGCGCGATGAGACCCGTAACGGCAACAGACCGACGCGGCGGCATGGATGCGCTCGATGGCAGGCCATTTGCCTAAAAGCGCCCGCGATCGAACTCCGGCAGTGCACGCGTTCCTTCAATAGCGACGGAGTGCAGCAGTTCAGAATCCAGCCGTTCGTCGGGCAAGGCGATAAGCATGCCGACTTTGCGTTTGCATACGGCGCGCCGGCGGGCGCGATTGCTTTCGTCAGCACGATCCAGCTTCGCAAAGCGGGGTTCGATGCGGCCGTTGATACCCGTGAGGCATTTTGCAACGCGCAGCAGTATTTCATAGACCGGAAGCTCCTGCCCCCCGCATCGTGATAGGTCCAGGGAGGCAGATCGCCGCGTCAATCCGTTGGCCTGGCCGACGCTCACGCACGTGACCGTCTCGGGTGTAGTGACACTCATCTGCGCGCTGATCGTTTATCAGGCCGCGTACCTCTCCGAAGTCATCCGCTCCGGCATTGAGGCGATTCCTCGCGGGCAATTCGAAGCGGCACGCGCGCTCGGACTCGGCTACATGACGACGCTGCGGCAGGTGATCGTGCCACAGGCTCTCTACAACGTGTTGCCGAGCATGCTGAGCGAATTCATTTCGACGATTAAGGAAACGTCGCTGGGGACGCCGACATTCACCGCTATCGAGCGACGAATGTCGGCAAATCGATTGGAACAGTCGCACCTGCATCGAGCGGTGACGGATCGCTAAGGCCGATGAACGGAATTCGTATCACCGCAGTCAAAATGGGCCGCACCGCCGGTCGCCAAAAGCGCGTCGCACAACGCCTGCAAAGATAATCTTCGTCGTTTCGCTCGCCCATGACCCGGCTCGATATGGGACTTAAGTGGCATTCTTCGGCATTGACGAACCGTCGGACGTTGATCTTTTTCAGCTGCAAACGGCTGTCGGATGGATGCAGCCATGCCCGCGCTGCTGGACGTGTCTCTTCGCTCCGATCATCCCCTTCCCACACGGCATTTCGGCGCAGGTCCACATGTTGGTCCGGATCAGACGGTCGCATCTTTTGTCGCTTTTTGCCTTCAGGGCGCAGTCATGCCAGCAATGAACCTACGCGCTGCATCGACCTGCAAAGTGGCAACGCAAGGAAAGGATCCCAACATGTCTGGGACCGCTCTGAGTAGCGAAAACCCTGGCGAGATCGCTCTTCCATGGTCAAACGTAGCTGGTATGATGACATCATGACGGCATAAGTGACGAGCGCAAAAAATAAAAATAACGCATCGCCCGCGACTGGTTTTGCAGTGCACAGACGTTGACAAGGAGACAAACGATGAAGGCCTCAAAACGCTGGGTCGCGCTCGCCGCAGCCACGCTTACCCTCTTTACCGCGACGGGCACCGCACAGGCGGCCAACCTGATCGCCATCATTACCCCATCGCACGACAATCCATTTTTCAAGGCCGAAGCGGACACCGCCAATGCGCGCGCCAAAGCGCTCGGCTACGACACGATCGTGCTGGTGCATGACGACGACGCGAACAAGCAGTCCAACCTCGTCGACACCGCAATCGCCCGCGGTGCCAAGGCGATCATTCTCGACAACGCCGGTTCCGAGGCATCGATCGCGGCGGTGCGCAAGGCGAAGGCGGCGGGCATCCCGTCTTTCCTGATCGATCGCGAAATCAACGCGACGGGTATCGCGGTTTCGCAAATCGTGTCGAACAACTACCAGGGCGCGCAGCTTGGCGGCCGCGCGTTCGTCAAGGCGCTCGGCGAGAAGGGCAACTACGTCGAACTCGTTGGGCGTGAAGCCGATATCAACGCCGGTATCCGTTCGAAGGGCTATCACGACGTGATCGACCAGTTCCCGAACATGAAGATGGTCGAGAGGCAGTCGGCGAACTGGAGTCAGACGGAAGCGTATCGCGTCATGGAGACCATTCTTCAGAGTCACCCGGATGTCAAAGGCGTGATCGCGGGCAACGATACGATGGCGATGGGAGCCTCCGCGGCATTGAAGGCGGCCAAGCGCAGCGACGTCATCGTCGTCGGTTTCGACGGCAGCAACGATGTGCGCGATGCGATCATGCGCAACGACATCCGCGCGACCGTTCTGCAACCGGCGGCGCTGGCCGCGACGGAAGCGGTCGAGCAAGCCGATAAATACATGAAGACCGGTTCGACCGGCAAGCCCGAAAAGCAGTTGATCAACTGCTCGCTGATTACCAAGGCGAACGCCGGCAAGCTGGATATGTTCGCCCTGCGCTAAAGCGTGTCTGTCGCCCGGGGCGGCACGTCCCCGGGTTTTCCTCCGGCGTGGAATGAGGACATTCATGAGAGCTTCTGTTTACGCGGTCATTCTGCTGGTCGCGGGCGGTGCGCTGTCTGGCTGCAAACTCGTCAAGCACGATCCTCAGGCGTCCAAAGGGTCGCGCGATGCGTACGCGTCGGCGGGCTACGATCCGAACGCGATGGTCGCCTCCATGTGGACCACGAAAGTGCTGCCCAGCGTCGAGAAGCGCGCGACCGATATCAAGGTGCTGCTGGACGCCATCAAGGCCGATCCCGACGCGGCCGGCAAAAAATATGGCTACCGGGGCAAGGACGACAGCGCGCCCTGGAATTTCCCGACCAGGGTGCGGGGCACCATTGTGTCGGTCGATACGGACTCGAGTCAGGGCACGGTGGGCGTCGATACGGACGGCGACGGCAAGGCAGACGTGATCGTCGACATCGGCCCGACGGTGTTGGGAACGACTCTGCGCGATTCGCTCGACTTCGTCTCGTTCGCGGATTTTCGCAATCAGATCGAATACGCCCGATTCGGAACCGCGCTCAATGCCTACGCGGCGGCACATGTGATGAAGCCGTTGCCGCGCAACGACCTGAAAGGGCAGCCGATCACGGTGACAGGCGCGTTCTCCTACGACGGCGCGAGCGACCAGCCGGAAGTGGTGCCGCTGGCTCTCGCGCTCGGGAGCAAGCCATGAGCGCGGCCCTCGTGGAGAACGATGTCGTCCTTCAGGTCGAGGCGGTGACGAAGGTGTATCCCGGCACGGTCGCATTGAAGGAGGCGAGCTTCACCGTGCGGCGCGGCGCGGTCAACGTGCTTGTGGGAGAAAACGGCGCGGGCAAGTCGACGATGATGAAAATCATCGCCGGTGCGGAGCAGCCCAGCACGGGGCGGCTGCTTCTCGACGGCCAGCCCGTTCAGCTCGCGAGCAGTTCGGACGCGCTGCGTCACGGCATCGGCATCGTGTTTCAGGAACTCAACCTGTTCCCGAATCTGTCGATCGCGGAGAACGTCTTCATCGCGCATGAAATCACGCGCGGGCGCATCGACATCGATGCCGGCGCGCAGCGCCGCAAAGTGAGCGAGTTGCTCAAGCGCCTCGAACTCGACGTCAGCCCGGATACGCTGGTCGAGGATCTACGCATCGGTCAGCAGCAGCTCGTTGAAATCGCCAAGGCGCTGGCGCACGACGCGCGCATTCTGATTCTCGATGAGCCCACCTCCGCACTGAGCGCAGCCGAGGTCGATGTGCTGTTTCAGGTGATCGCGGATCTGAAGTCGCATGGGGTCGCGATTGTTTATATCTCCCACCGGCTCGAAGAACTGATCCGTATCGGCGACTACATCACCGTGTTGCGCGATGGCCGCATCACCGGCCATCAGCCGATGAACGAGGTGGACGTGCCGTGGATCGTGCGGCAGATGGTCGGCCGCGAGACGAAGGATTTTTCACGCCCCATCGGACACGAACGCGGCACCGAAGTGCTGCGCGTGCATGACGTATCGCTGCCGCGCAAGGGAGCCGGCCTGCTCGTAGACCACGTGTCGCTGTCGCTGCATGCGGGCGAGATCGTCGGCATCTACGGGCTGATGGGGGCGGGGCGCTCCGAACTGTTCGAATGCATTCTCGGCTGCCATCCGCATGCAACGGGCGACGTCGTGCTCGACGGCAAGCCGCTGAACGGCAAGCCGGTTGCAAAGCGTGTGGCGCAGGGCCTCGCGCTGATCCCCGAAGACCGCAAGGCCGATGCGTTGCTGCCGATCCTGTCGATCGGCAGCAACATGACGCTGTCGAGCCTCGCCGATTTCGCGCGGGGCTTTCATATCGAGCGGCAGCGCGAGCAGAACGCCGTCACGCGTTTCATCCGCGATCTGGCGATCAAGGTGGCCGACTCGCATCTGCCTGTGAGTTCGCTCTCCGGCGGCAATCAGCAGAAGGTCGTCATCGCGCGGGCGTTGATGACGGCGCCGAAGGTGTTGCTGATGGACGAGCCGAGCCGCGGCATCGACGTCGGTGCGAAGGCGGACATCTTCAAGGTGATGCGCGATCTCGCCGTCAAGGGACTCGGCATTCTGTTCGTCACGTCCGACCTCGAAGAAGTGATGGCGCTGTCCGATCGCATTCTGGTGATGTCGAACGGGCGCATCACGGCGGAATTCGGTGCAAACGAAGCCACGCAGGACGCGCTCGTTGCCGCATCGGCGATCGGACACCGCGTCGACACGCGCGGAACCGGACAACGCGCCGCCGCCTGACCAGAATCGATGCAACCCGGGATGTAACCCAAAGACGCAGGCCTGACTGGACGATTGGAGACCTTTTCATGACCGTAGCGATCAAAAGCGCCGCGCCCGGCGCGAACCTCGGTGAAGCGCCGCTTTTACTCCTGCTCAAGCTGCGCACGTTCATCGCGCTCTTTGCCGTCGTCATTTTCTTTTCGTTCGCGGCGCACAACTTTCTGAGCATCGAGAACCTGCTGATCATGTCGCGTCATGTTGCGCTCAACGCGTTTCTCGCGATCGGCATGACCTTCGTCATCGTGGCGGGCGGCATCGATCTGTCGGTCGGCTCGATCGTCGGCCTGTCAGGGATGATCGCGGGCGGGCTGATTCTCAACGGGATTCCACTTGGCAGCAGCTACACGCTCTATCTGAGCGTGCCCGAGGTGATCGGCGTCGCGCTGCTCTCGGGCGTCGCGGTCGGCGCGGTGAACGGCTTGCTGATCACGCGGCTCAACGTCGCGCCGTTCATCGCCACGCTCGGCACGCTGTATATCGCGCGGGGCGCGGCGCTGTTGTCGTCGGGCGGCGAGACGTTTCCCAACCTGACCGGCAATCCGGATTTCGGCACCACAGGCTTTCCGATTCTCGGTAGTTCGTCCATTCTCGGCATTCCTCTCACGATCTGGCTGCTCGTCGTGGTCGGTGCATTCGCGGCCTATCTCGCGGCCCGCACGCCGCTTGGGCGGCAGATCTATGCGATCGGCAGCAACGAGCGCGCGGCGCAGCTCTCCGGCGTGCGCGTGAATCGCGTGAAGATGTTCGTCTATATGTTTTCGGGGTTTTGCGCGGCGATTGTCGGGCTGATCATTTCGTCGGAACTGGTCGCGTCGCATCCGTTGAGCGGCGAGACTTTCGAACTCAACGCGATCGCCGCGGCCGTACTGGGCGGAACATCGATGTCGGGCGGACGCGGCAAGATCGGCGGCACGATTATCGGCGCGTTCGTGATCGGCATTCTGTCCGACGGGCTCGTGATGATGGGCGTCAGCTCCTTCTGGCAGACCGTTATCAAGGGTGTCGTGATCGTCGCGGCGGTGGTGGTCGATCAGATCCAGCGGCGGGTGCAGCAGCGCTTCGCGTTGCAGAAACAGGCGGCGACAGGAGCGTGAGCGATGAGTGCGACGGACGCAATGCAGGCAATCAGCGCAACGACCACAACGACCACAACGGTGAAACGCTTCAAAGGTGCGTTGATCGGATGCGGCTTCTTCTCGCGCAATCATCTGCACGCATGGCGGGACATCGACGGCGCGGAGATCGTCGCGCTGTGCGATGCCGATAGCGAGCGGTTGAAGGCGGCAGGGCAGGCGTTCGGTATCGAGCGTCTGTACAGGGATGCAGCGGCGATGCTAAGCGCCGAGCAACTGGATTTCGTCGACATCGCCACGACTGCGCCGAGTCATCGTTCGCTTGTCGAGCTGGCCGCGCAAGCGGGCGTCGCGGCGATCTGCCAGAAGCCGTTCGCACTGACGCTCGCCGATGCGCGCGCGATGGTCGCCGCTTGCGATCGGGCCGGCGTGCCGCTGATGGTCCATGAGAACTTTCGCTGGCAGCCTGCGATTCAGGCCGTGGGCCGCGCGCTGCATGACGGTGCGATCGGCACGCCGTTCTGGGGCCGCGTGTCGTTTCGTTCAGCGTTCGACGTATTCAGCGGGCAGCCGTATCTCGCGCGAAACGAACGTTTCATTGTGGAAGACCTCGGCATTCATATTCTCGACATCGCGCGCTTTCTGTTCGGCGACGTGACGCGTCTTGCCGCGGGGACCTCGCGCGTGAATTCCGCGATTGCCGGTGAAGACGTTGCGACCATTCTGCTCACACACGAAAGCGGCGTGACGAGCGTGGTGGATTGCAGCTACGCGTCGCGTCAGGCACACGAGCTGTTTCCGCAGACGCTGGTCGAAGTGGACGGCGCTGAGGGCACGCTGCGGCTGTCGGCGGACTACCGGCTGGAGATTCACAACCGCGACGGCACGCGCACCGCAACAGCGGCGCCGCCGCCGTTGGCGTGGGCAAGCGTGCCGTGGGAGGCGATCCAGGCCAGCGTGGTGAATATCCAGCGCCACTGGATCGCGTGCCTTCGCAATGGAGGCGAGCCGCAGACGAGCGGCCGCGACAACCTGAAGACGCTTGCGCTCGTCGAAGCAACGTATCTCTCCGCGCGTGAAGGCCGCACGGTCGAGTTGAAATCGCTCGAGGCGGAAGCGCCTGCGGTCACGTCCACTTCTTCCGGTGCGGTGCGGCGATGAATAGCCGTGACGCCTCGCCCGCCAACATTTACTACGGCACCTCGCAGATCGAGCCACGGGGGCAGACGCTGACGGCCGGCCCGTGGTCGGCGCTTTTCATCGACGGTGCGTTGCGCGATATTCGCTACGGCGGCACCGAAGTGATTCGCGCGATCAGCTGGCTCGTGCGCGATCGGGATTGGGGCACTTGCCGGCCGGACATTCGCGACGTCGAAGTCGACTCGCATGCGCGAGGCTTTCGCGTCTCATACGCCGCGCGCTGCGCGAATCCGGACGGTCATGTGCTGACCTACACGGTCCTGATCGAATGCGATGCGGACGGTGCGTTCGAATGCAGCGCTCAGGCGACGGCGCAAACGGATTTCGTCGCTGCGCGCTGCGGCTTCGTGGTTCTCCATCCGATCGAGGGCGTCGCCGGTGCGGCGGCGCGCGTGGAGCACGATGACGGCACGATCGAAGTATCGTCGTTTCCTGCGCTGATAGATCCGTGGCAACCGTTCACGCGTATCCGCACGATCGAGCATGCGCTTGCATCCGGCGAAACGGTGCGCTGCGCGTTCACGGGCGATGTGTTCGAGATGGAAGACCAGCGCAACTGGTCGGACGCATCGTTCAAGACTTACTCGCGTCCGCTCGAACTGCCGTGGCCGTATACGATCGAAACGGGCTGGACGGGCGAGCAGTCAGTATGTATCGAAGTCGACGGTGCGCCGCGCCAATTGAACGAGGTAGCGGCACTGCCGCGGCAGCATGGCGAAAGTCGGCATAGCGAAATACTGATCGACTTGCGCGGCATGGACGAGCCGATGCCTGATCTCGGCGTGGCGATCGCGCCCGACGAGATCGACGCGACGCTTGCCAACTTGTCATTGCTGGCCGAACTTGCGCCGCAGCGCCTGATGCTGCACTTCGATCCCGTCGCCGGTCATGGTGCGGCGGAACTCGTGCGGTTCGCGCAGTTGCAGCGGCGCGCCGGGATCCCGGCCTTGCTCGAATGCGCGCTGCCTGGCGTGGCCGCGCCCGAACAGGAATTGCAATGGATCGCGGCGCGGATTCGGGAAGCCGGCCTCGAGTTGGCCGGCATCGTTGTCAGTCCGTCCGTGCACCGGCAGTCGAACCCGCCGGGGAGCATCAGCCCGCCATGCCCGCCACTTGAGGAGGTCTACCGCGCCGCACGCCGCGCGTTTCCCGGCTTGCGTCTGGGCGGCGGCATGCTGAGCTACTTCACGGAACTCAATCGAAAGCGGCCGCCGCTGGAGTTGGTCGATTGGGTCACGCACGCAACCTGTCCCATCGTTCACGCAGCCGACGACCGCAGCGTGATGCAAACGCTCGAGGCGATTCCCCACATCACGCGTTCCTGTCGCGCGTTGATTGGCGCGCAGCCGTATGCGATCGGTCCGGTATCGATCGGCATGCGGCAGAACCCGTATGGTTCGCGCGTGATGCCGAATCCGCAAGGCGAGCGTGTGGCGATGGCCGGCGACGACCCGCGTCAGCGCGGTCTGTTTGGCGCGGCGTGGCTGGCCGGTTATGCAATGGCGCTCGAAGGCGCGGCGCTCGAATGCCTGACCCTCGGCGCACTGACGGGGCCGCGTGGCCTGGTCGATATCGCGTCCAGTCCGGCGCGTTATCCGATGTTTCATGTCGCGGCCGCGATGGCGCGGATGGCCGGTATGGACCGGTTGCAGTGCGGCGCGGCGAATCCTCGCGAGGTGGCGTGTTTTGGCGCGCGCGACGCGAAGGGACGCATGCGCCTGGTCGTCGCCAACCTCACGCCTGATCCATGCACGGTCCGCCTGAGGTTCGCCGGCGGCGAGGTGGCGGGCGACATGAGCGTTTCGACGCTCGATGAATCGTCGTTCGAAGCGGCGCGAGGCGGGCAAATCCCGGTGGACTGTCTGAGCCCCGGGCACGGCACCGTGTCCCTCAAGCCCTTCGCCTGCGTGCAGATAGCTTTCGGGCTGACGCCTTTCGGACGGCCCATGTCCGCCGCCCGCCACCGATAAAAACCGCTCCGTGAATACCCCACTGGCCGCACTTTAAGCGTCATGGTCTACTCATCACACCAGTACATCACATGAGTGATGTGTCGAGGCGACCTGATTGGAGGATGTGAGATGCAAACCGTACCCGTGAATCAGGTCGAGCGATCGGCCATACGCAAGGTATCGATTCGCCTTGTGCCGTTCGTGGCGCTGATGTTCTTCATCAATTTTCTCGACCGCACGGCGATCTCGTTTGCCGGTCCGAACGGCATGACGAAGGACCTCGGCCTGAGCGCCGCGCAGTTCGGTCTCGCGGCCGGCGTGTTTTTCATCGGTTACATCGTGCTGGAGATTCCGAGCAATCTCGCGTTGCACAAGTTCGGCGCGCGCCGTTGGCTCGCTCGCATCATGGTGTCGTGGGGCATCGTCGCGTTGCTGTTCACGTGGGTCAGCAGTATTCCCGGCCTGTACACGCTGCGCTTTCTGCTCGGCGTGACGGAGGCGGGCTTTTTCCCGGGCGCGATTCTGTTCCTCAGCATGTGGGTGCCGTCGCGCTATCGCAGCCACATCCTCGCGCTCTTCTATCTCGCGCAGCCGCTGACGATCGTGATCGGCGCACCCGTTGCCGCGTTGCTGATCGAAGCGCATGGCCTCTTCGGACTTGCCGGCTGGCGCGTGATGTTCTTCGGTGTCGCCGTGCCCGCGATCGTGATCGGCGTGGTGGCGTGGTTCTATCTCGCCGACCGGCCGTCGCAGGCGCGCTGGCTGACCGCGGCCGAGAAGACCTGGCTCACCGCCGAACTCGAAGCGGAAGAACTCGCCCGCGCCAATGCGTCGACACAGCACTCGATGCATGCGCGAGCCGCGCTCAGAAGCGGCCGCGTATGGATGTTCGCGTTGATGTACTTCGGCCTGATCTACGGACTCTATGCGCTCGCTTTCTTTCTGCCGACGATCATCGGCGGCTTTGAAGGCCAGTTCGGCACGCACTTCAACGTGTTCCAGAAGGGCTTGATCACCGCGATTCCGTATCTGCCCGCCGCGCTCGCGCTGTATTTGTGGAGCCGCAACGCGACGAAGCATGGCGTGCGTGCGTGGCACATCGGCGTGCCGGCACTGATCGGCGCGGCGAGCATTCCCCTCGCGCTGTACATGCAATCGCCTGCCGCGACCGTCGCCGTGATTACCGTCGCCGCCTGCGCGATCTTTTCCGCGCTGCCGAACTTCTGGGCGCTGCCCGCGCGCTTTCTCTCCGGCGCCGCAGCCGCGGCGGGCATCGCGCTGATCAACACCATTGGCAATCTCGCCGGCTTCATGGCGCCGTACGTCACGGGCGCCGTGAAGGATGCGACGGGCTCATATCACGCGCCGATGTTCGTCGTCGGCGTACTGATGCTGATGAGCGCGGGACTGGCCTTCGCGTTCTGCAGCAGCGCGCGCCTGCCAAAACCCGGTGACGGCATCGCGCCCGTCACGCTCGAGCCGCAATCGCATTCGAGCTGATCGCCACGAATTTCAATGAATCCATGCAAGGAGCTCACACCATGAAAGAGAAAATCGCACTGTTCGGCGCCGGCGGAAAGATGGGCTTTCGCCTCACCAGCAATCTGCTGAAGTCCGACTATCGCGTCGCGCATGTCGAGGTGAGCGAGGCGGGGCAAAAGCGCCTCAAGGAAGAACTGAACGTCGACTGCGTGTCGACCGATGCCGCGCTCGACGGCGCACAGGTGGTGATCCTCGCCGTGCCCGACACACTGATCGGCAAGCTCAGTCATGAGATCGCGCCGAAGCTGCCGGCGGGCACGATGGTGATGACGCTCGACGCCGCGGCGCCGTTCGCGGGCCATCTGCCTGAGCGGCCCGATCTGACGTATTTCGTCGCGCACCCGTGTCATCCGGTCATTTTCAATAACGATGACGATCCGAAAGCGCGGCGCGATTTCTTCGGTGGCGCGTACGCGAAGCAGTCGATCACCAGCGCGCTGATGCAAGGACCGGAAGAAGCGTTCGACCTCGGTGAAGACGTGGCCAAAGTGATCTACGCGCCGATTCTTCGCTCGTATCGTTTGAGCGTCGACCAGATGGCGCTGCTCGAACCCGGCCTGTCGGAAACGATTTGCGCGACGCTGCTCTACGTGATGCGCGAAGCGATGGACGAGACCGTGAAGCGGGGCGTGCCGAAAGAGGCCGCGCGCGACTTTCTGCTCGGGCACATGAACATCCTGAGCGCGGTGATCTTCAACGAAATTCCCGGCGCGTTCTCCGATGCGTGCAACAAGGCGATCGAATTCGGCAAGCCGCGGCTGATGCGCGACGACTGGAAGAACGTGTTCGATCGCGCGGAAATCGCCGAGAGCATCCGCCGGATCACGTGATAGGGCGATGTGCGCCTTCTTTCCGATTTCCAAACAGGGATTGATATCGTGAGCGAACGTATTCACGCGACTTACTGGCTCGAAACCGGCGACGATCCACAACGTGCTGCCGACGTGATTGCCGGCGAGCAATCGAGCGGCACCTTTGTCGCGCTGCCGAACGAAACGCCGGAATTGAAGGCTCGCTCGGGCGCGCGCGTCGAGCATCTCTCGGTGCTGGAAACGGTCGGCAGGCCGAGTCTGGCTGGCGGAATCGTGTCGGAGCGGTATAGCCGCTGCACGCTCGAACTGTCGTGGCCGATCGAAAATCTCGGTGCGTCCCTGCCGAATCTGATGTCGACCATCGCTGGCAATCTGTTCGAGCTGCGGCAGGTGTCGGGTTTGCGTCTAACCGGGCTGACGTTGCCGCCGTCGTTCGCTTCGGCGTATCCGGGGCCCGCGTTCGGTATCGAAGGCACGCGGCGGCTGAGCGGGGTCGCGCACGGTCCGTTGATCGGCACGATCATCAAACCGAGCGTCGGGTTGTCGCCCGTGGAGACGGCGCAGCAGGTGCGCGAACTCGTCGCGGGCGGCATCGACTTCATCAAGGACGATGAATTGCAGGCCGACGGTCCGCACTGTCCGTTCGACGAACGGGTGCGGGCCGTGATGCGTGTGGTCAATGCGGAAGCGGATCGCACCGGCAAAAAGGCGATGGTCGCGTTCAACGTGACGGGCGACCTGGATCAGATGCGTCGTCGTCATGATCTCGTGCTGGCCGAGGGCGGCACATGTGTGATGGCGGTGCTCAACTCGATCGGTCTGGTCGGCATGCATGAACTGCGGCGGCACGCGCAATTGCCGATTCACGCGCATCGCGCCGGCTGGGGTTATCTGTCGCGTTGCCCCGAGCTCGGCTGGGACTACGCGCCGTGGCAAATGATCTGGCGTCTCGCGGGTGCCGACCATCTGCATGTGAACGGGCTGCGCAACAAGTTCAGCGAGTCCGACGACAGCGTGATCGCCGCCGCGCGCGCGGTGCTCGCGCCGGTGATGCGCGAAGCGCCGATGTCCGCGATGCCGGTGTTCAGTTCAGGGCAGACCGGCTTGCAGGCCGCGGACACGTACGCCGCGATCGGCTGTGCGGATCTGATTCACACGGCCGGTGGCGGCATCTTCGGTCATCCGGGCGGCGTGGCAGCGGGCGTCGAGGCGTTACGCGAGGCGTGGGTCGCGGCCGTCGAAGGCGTGCCGCTCAAGCAGCATGCCGCAAGACATCCGGCATTGAACGCCGCGCTGGAGTTCTGGAAATGAACGGGACGGAGCCGACGAACGGGACGAACGCGACAGCGTGGCCTGCCGGGCTGCTGCTCGCCTATTACGGCGACGACTTCACGGGCTCGACGGACGCGATGGAAGCCATGCAAGCCGCCGGCGTGCCAACCGTGCTGTGTCTGCAAAAGCCGACGCCCGAGTTGCTGGCGCGTTTTCCAGAAGTGCGCTGCGTGGGCATGGCGGGTTCTTCGCGTGGACGCTCCAGCGCATGGATGGACGACGAGCTTCCGGATGTTTACGCGAGCCTTGCCGCGCTCGGCGCACCGATCCTGCAATACAAGGTCTGCTCGACGTTCGATTCGTCTCCCGAGGTCGGATCGATCGGCCGCGCAATCGACATCGGCGTCAGGCATATGCCCGGCAACTGGTCGCCGATGGTGATCGGCGCGCCGCGCCTGAAGCGTTACCAGATGTTCGGCAACCTGTTCGCCGCCGTGGATGGTGTCGGCTACCGGCTCGACCGGCATCCGACCATGTCGCGGCATCCCGTCACGCCGATGAACGAGGCCGATCTTCGCCTGCATCTCGCGAGGCAAACGGCGCGGCGCATCGAGCTGATCGACATGCTTGAACTGCGCGGCGCCGATGTCGCGACGCGGGTGCGAGCGCTGTGCGCGCCCGACACGCCGGTCGTCCCGATCGACGTGCTCGACGAAGAGACCCTGGCCGAGGCGGGCCGTCTGGTTTGGGAGCAGCGTGGCGAAGGGATTTTCACGGCGTCGTCGTCGGGTCTGCAATACGCGCTGGCGGCGCACTGGCGCGCGCGTGGGTGGTTGCCGCCGACGCCGTCTCTACCGGTCGCCGATCCCGTGCCGGCGATCGCGGCAGTGAGCGGCAGTTGCTCGCCGGTGACAGCCGCGCAAATCGGCTGGGCGCGCGCACACGGTTTTCACACCGAGCGCCTCGATCTGCCTCGGGCGCTCGATTCGCGCGACGGGGCCGCCGAGATCGAACGCGTCGTGACGGCAGCCACGCAGGCGTTGACTCGCGGCATCAGCGTGATCGTGCATAGCGCCGAAGGGCCGCACGACCCGGCGGTCACCGGCTTCGACGCCATTGCGTCCGCTGCGGGACTTGCGCGGCACGATGCGGCGCGCAAGGTCGGACGCGCATTGGCCGAGGTGATGCGGCGGCTGCTCGATAGCGTCGAGCTGACGCGCGTGGTCGTCGCCGGTGGCGACAGTTCGGGGGAAGTGGCGAGCGTGCTCGGCATCGATGCGCTGAGCGTCATGGCGGGGCTCGTCCCTGGCGCGCCGATGTGCCGCGCGTGGTCCGCCGAGCCGCGGCGCGATGGTCTGCAAATCGTGCTGAAAGGCGGCCAGATCGGCGATGCAACGTTCTTTGGCATGGTCAGGGAAGGGCGGCTGTCGAGCGCGTAACGTGCGGCGCGCGTTAAACCAGCGAGCGGTCGCGCCGCGCGCCACCGGGTCTTGTCAGGTCATAGGTGGCGACGGCCCCCGCGCCCTTCCATCCGGCGGCGTGTCCGTGGTAAGGTCATTACACCACTTGGTTTTACGCGGACATGTCATGGCTGAGATCATTCAGCGCCGAAAGCTGTATCAGGAAGTTGTCGACCGGCTCATGGAGCGAATCCGTTCGGGCGAAATCGCGCCCGGCGCGCAGCTTCCGTCTGAACGGGAGTTGATGGAAATCTACGGTGTGGGCCGGCCCGCCATTCGCGAGGCGCTGCAAACGCTCGAGCGCTCCGGCATCGTCGAGATCGTGCACGGGGAGCGTGCGAGGGTCGTTGTTCCCACGGCCGACCGGCTGATTGCGCAGATCGCCGGCGGCGCGATGCACCTGCTGCGCAGTCATCCCGACATGCTGGCTCACCTGAAAGAGGCGCGGGTCTTTCTCGAGACGGGCACCGCGCGCATGGCGGCGGAGCGCGCGACCGAAGAGGACGTGGCTCGCCTGCAACTCAGCGTGGCGCGGCACCGCGCTTCCATGGTCAATCTCGAGGAGTTTATCGAGCGCGATATGGCGTTTCATCGCGAGATTGCGCTGATCAGCGGCAATCCGATTTTCCCGTCGATTGTCGAATCGCTGTTTCGCTGGGCGGGCGAATACTACCGGCCGCTCGTGCGCGCGCCGGGCGCTGAAGAGTTGACGTTGTCGGAGCACCAGCGAATCGTCGATGCAATCGCGAAACATGATGGCGACGGCGCGGCTGAAGCAATGCGCGCGCATCTGAATCGTGCAAACGAACTGTATCGAACGCTTGGCCGGACGTAACCGAGGGCTCTACCAGGTCACGTCTGCGCTACGGTCCAGGATGCGGCGAATCTGTCACGACGCGTACTGCAATGCCTATCTTTGTTGAACGCAGCCCAGCAGGTTGGCTGACTGGGGCGATTCATCAGCTTCTGGACCTGCACTCTTCGGACGCGCCAGACCGGGACAGCCGGAAGAGCGGTGGCGACGCGATATCCCATTCACCTTGAGAGTGGAGATCAATGGCGTGCTTTGTCGATTGCGAGTTCGAACAGTGAGCGAAGAGGTCGATCGGAAAGGCCAACGTTGCGTTCAAATAGAGATTCGCAAATTGGGTCGACTAAGCCGTTGTAACCAGTCCTCGCTGCGGTCAATCGTCAAGAATCAATCGACGGCTTCATGCCTCGGTACGCGGCAGGCTCTCTGCTGGTTAAAGGGACGGACGTACCAAGGGCGCTGGAAGCGGAGACGGGGATGCCACAGTATCGTAGAGCGGCGACTGGATGACCATAACAAATGGTGCAGGTACGTTGCACAATCGGCAAGGCTGACGTGCAGAGCAGGTATTGGGTCGGACATTTCCCAGCGGCAGAACTTATCTCGGTAGAGCGCTCGAGAGATCTGGGCTCTTTGCAATACACTGAATTCCACGCCTCGAAAACGCCTGGTGGGAAGACACCTGTCGAAGCCTTGGACGAACACCAAAAATCTGCTCAGCAATCTAGTGCCGCGACGACCGGTTGAATCCGCCATCATCGCTGCCAATCGAGTTGTACGTCGCGTCTCCTTCGGTGATTTTCTGCTTCCCAAACCCACCGTCAGGTAGGCGGCGCATCGCGACCATTCCTTCGTCGGGCATGACGCTGATGCCGCATGCGATCAAACGTTATGTACATCCGGGTCCAACAGCTCGGGTATTTTTTTGAGGTCACGCATCTTTGTCGCAGGTATCCGACCGGCCCGACTCAAGACGTTTCGCAAGAAACCATCTACACGGCCGTCTATGCTCAGCCGCGTGGCGAACTGCGCCGGCAGCACATCGCCTGCTAGCATCCGGGACAACGTAGCCGCCGGATACCCGGTAAGCCGAGCCGCGAGGCAAGGCGGATAACAACAAGGAACGTTATGGGTAATGCACCTGACCTAGGACATTCCCTACAGCGCAAGCCTTGCAGCATAGTGGCCAGAGGCTTTCGAACGCCTCGATATCGCACTCATGTCGGCCGCAAACCCGCGCAAATGCTGGCGTCGCGAGCATGTCATTTTCGAAGCCTCTTTTCTGCAAACCCAACATAGTCGCCAATCCATTACCAAAGGTATGGGAAAGTGCGCAGAAAATGTAGCTGGATGGGTCAAATTGGCTTGATACGCTGCAATTCATGCAGTCAACACCGACGAGCACTAGTGGGCGGCACAACGATTTCGATGACAGGTCACTTGTGCGATTTAGCCGGTTCGCAGCGTTCACCTTCGACGCCTGTGCCAAGGTTAGTGGCGAGGCTAGCAGTGTATCCAACCGCACGCGAACCAATGTTCAGTGCCGAGTCCATAAAGGCTGAAGTCGCGGGCTTCAATTTCTTGAATTTGCCAGTTGAGATGACAGAATGACCCCAAACACAACATTTGCGCCGAAAGGCGTGATACCGCCGGACGCAATCAAGGCTGAGGATGCTATCCCGGCAACGAAACCCGTCGCGGTAGCCGGAACGGACATTCTTACGGTCAAGAACCTGTCGAAAATCTTTGGACCAAAGCCGGAGCGTGCCGCCGAGTTGGTGAAGCAAGGCCTGGGCCGAAATGAGATTTTCGAGCAGACCGGCAATATGGTGGCAGTCAATGACGTCAGTCTCAGCGTTAAGGCAGGAGAGATTTTCGTTGTCATGGGTCTCTCTGGGTCGGGCAAATCGACGCTTGTTCGACTGCTCAATCGGCTGATTGAACCGACGTCCGGCCAGGTCATCCTCGAGGGTCGCGACATTGCGCCCATGTCCACATTGGAACTGCGCGCTGTGCGCCGCAAGAAGATGGCGATGGTCTTCCAGTCATTCGCACTTCTGCCGAACCGTACGGTGCTCGACAACATCGCGTATGGATTGGAAGTCGCCGGTCTGAAGAAACCAGAGCGGTATGAAATCGCCCGTGCCGCGCTGACGGGAGTCGGTCTGGGCTCGTACGAAAAGATGCTTCCGAGTGAACTGTCCGGCGGCATGCAACAGCGAGTGGGTCTAGCACGTGCGCTTGCTGTTAATCCCTCGGTGCTGCTGATGGACGAAGCGTTTTCGGCGCTGGACCCACTAATTCGATTCGAGAT
Organism: Paraburkholderia sp. RCC_158; assembly: GCF_041355255.1. Lineage (NCBI taxonomy): Bacteria > Pseudomonadati > Pseudomonadota > Betaproteobacteria > Burkholderiales > Burkholderiaceae > Paraburkholderia > Paraburkholderia sp. RCC_158. Next base: position 103,125 of record NZ_JBFUPM010000020.1, read on the forward strand.
GCAGAATGAGCTTCTGCGACTTCAAAAGGACGAGCAGAGAACAATCGTCTTCATTTCCCACGACATTGAAGAAGCCGTCAAGATTGGGGGCCGAATTGGCATCATGAAGGATGGCTGCCTGATTCAGGTTGGCACGCCGGCAGAGCTTATCCAATCTCCCGCGGACTCGTATGTACGGGACTTCTTTCGCAACGTTGACGTCTCCCGGTTCCTCAAGGCCTCTAGCCTGATGACAAAGGTCAACGGGGGACTCATATCTTGCGACGTCGGCACGTCCTCGGAACGCTACCTGAATCAGCTCATCGATAGTGGCGCCAAATGCGGCTATGTCTGCGACGAATCTGGTCGATATCAAGGCTGCGTTACGCCGGCCTCTTTGCATAAGACCGGTACACGCCCCGTCCGGGACGCATTGCTCCAAGATGTGAATGCTGTTTCGCTTGACGCGGATTTGCATGAGCTGGCTGGCATCGCTTTGAGCCAGGAGCACGACGTGCCCGTCACTGACACGGCCGGGAGACTCGCAGGCGTGGTGTCCTGCCGGACGATACTCAAGCAGGTTATGGAACGGAGAGCAGCATGAACTCGTCAGTTATCGGGAAGTTTGCGGAAGACGCTGTCAATTTCCTCTTTCAGCATTTCCGGGGCGGCTTTGACGCTTTCTCTGCCGGACTGGGCGCAGTAGTCAAGCTGCTGGAGGACGGGCTAGCTGCCATTCCGTTCGTTGCCATCCTCGTTATCCTCGTGGCGTTTGCCTTGTGGCGACGCGGGGTCGTGTTCTCGGTCTTCGTCGGCCTTGCACTCCTGACCATCCATTACATGGGTTTGTGGGCTCAAACGGTCTCCACCCTGGCACTCGTTATCGCGGCGACGTTCTTCAGCCTCGTCTTTGGCGTGCCGCTGGGAATCTGGGGGGCGCGAAACAAACGTGTTGAGATGGTTCTGCGGTCACTGCTGGATTTCATGCAGACAATGCCGGCGTTTGTGTATCTGATTCCGGCCGTCATCCTGTTTGGATTGGGGCGGGTTCCGGCAGTCATCGCGACCATCGTATTCTCGATGCCGCCAGTCGTACGGCTCACGACTTTGGGCATCCGCCAGGTGCGCGAAGAGTTGCTAGAAGCAGGCCGCGCGTTCGGCAGCACAGATGCGCAGCTTCTCTGGAAAATCCAGCTTCCCAACGCCCTCCCGTCAATCATGGCAGGCGTAAATCAGACCATCATGATGGCGCTCTCGATGGTTGTGGTTGCATCAATGATCGGTGCTGGTGGCCTGGGGGAATATGTGCTGAGCGGCATTCAGCGGCTTGATATCGGGATTGGCTTCGAGGGCGGGCTGGGAGTTGTTCTGCTTGCCATCGTACTTGACCGCCTGACGGAGAGCTTTGGTGTGAAGGCCAAGAAGGCCAAGCGCAACGCACCAGCGAAGGCTGGCACCGGCACTGCGGTGCGGACCTGACCACTGATGACGCATGGACGGCGGTCGCGTGAAAAGGCGGCCGCTCGGGGAAAGTTTGGCTGGTGGTAGCGCTCAACGGACGTAGCGCGGGTGTAGTGCTATCGCTAGAGGCAGTACGGAGTTCGGAGACCAGACACGCTATTCAAGCGGCCGTCAAGTTTTCAAGAAATCTTACAATCACGTAGGAGTGTTAAATGAAATTCAATCTGTTCAAATCGCTTATGACGAAACTGGCGATGTCGACGGTCGTTGCCATGGGTATCGTCGTTGGGCCCGCTGTCGCGGCCGAACCTATCAAGATAGCAGTAACAAACTGGGCAGACGTTCTGTCCGTCGCTAATGTGGCCAAGTACGTTCTCGAGACCAGCCTCAAGCAGCCAGTTCAGTTCGTGCAGGCCGATATTGGCATCCAGTATCAGGGCGTCGCCCGCGGCGACCTCGACATCATGGTGGGTGGCTGGCTTCCCGTTACCCACGCTATGTACTACACAAAGTACAAGAACGACCTGGATGATGTCGGCGTCATCTACACGGGCGGCAAGAACGGATGGGCAGTGCCTGCATACATTCCCGAATCCCAGGTCTCGTCGATTTCTGACCTGGAAAAACCGGATGTCAAGAGCAAACTGAACGGCACCATTCAGGGAATCGAGCCCGGCGGCGGCCTGATGCAGGCATCCGAAAAGGCAATCAAGGCATACGACCTGAACGGGTACAACCTGCAATCATCAAGCGAAGCAGGCATGCTCGCCGGAGTCCAGCGAGCTTACCAGTCGAAGCAATGGGTTGTTGCGACGGTCTGGAGCCCGCACTGGCTCTTCCAGAAATGGCAGATGCGCTACCTCAAGGACCCCAAGGGGGCGTTGGGTGGTGAAGAACAGATTCATGCATTCGCGTCGAAGCAGTTTGCAACCAGATTCCCGCGGGCGGACGTGTTCTTCAAGCATTTCAAGCTGACTCTCGCGGACGTCGAGGCCATCGAGTACGAGGGCAACAGCACGAACGACTACGCGACGGCGGCCAAGAAATTCGTCGAAGCGCATCCGGAAAAGCTGAAGGCCTGGTTGCAGCAGTAAATTGGCGATGGGCTCTTTGTGACGTCTTGGGACGCATCTTTGTTCACGGAGAGCCGCGTCGCTCGTTACGCGCCGGGAAATCGGTACCTGCATCACATCAACAAATTTTGCAGTACTGCAAGACATGCTTCAGACGACTACTTACGGAGTGACCACGTGAACGAGAACTCGCGCTTTTTTGCTGAAACGCTCCAGAGCCGTGACCCCGTCATCGCATCAGAGATTGCACTGGAGTTGCGCCGTCAGCAGACGCAGATTGAACTGATTGCTTCTGAAAACATCGTCTCGGCGGCGGTGATGGAAGCGCAGGGTACCGTGCTGACCAACAAATACGCGGAGGGATATCCTTCGAAACGGTACTACGGCGGTTGTGAGCATGTGGACAGAGTCGAGGCGCTTGCCATTGACCGCGTCAAAGCCCTGTTCGAAGCCGAATACGCCAATGTGCAGCCTCATTCGGGAGCGCAGGCGAACGGCGCAGTGATGCTCGCGCTCGTGAAGCCTGGCGAGACGGTGATGGGCATGTCCCTCGATGCAGGGGGCCACCTGACGCATGGTGCACGCCCTGCGCTTTCCGGTAAGTGGTTCAACGCGGTCCAATATGGTGTGAGCCCCGATACCTATCGCATCGACTATGAGCAGGTCCGCCGGCTTGCCGAGGAACATCGTCCCAAGCTCATCATCGCGGGCTATTCTGCCTATCCACGCGCTTTGGATTTTGCAGCGTTCCGCGCCATTGCGGACAGCGTTGGTGCATTGTTAATGGTCGACATGGCACACATCGCGGGCATTGTCGCAGCGGGCAAACACGAGAACCCCGTTCCATTCGCCGATGTGGTGACGTCCACTACCCACAAGACGCTTCGCGGACCGCGAGGCGGGTTCATCCTCACCAACAAAGGCGACATCGCCAAGAAAATTAACTCCGCTGTGTTCCCGGGGTTACAAGGCGGTCCGCTTATGCATGTCATCGCGGGCAAAGCAGTTGCGTTTGGCGAAGCGCTTCGTCCGGAGTTCACGGCGTACATCGACCGGGTACTACGTAACGCCCAGGCACTCGGCGACGTTCTGACGTCGGGTGGTCTGAACCTGATGACGGGCGGGACCGACAACCATCTGTTGCTGGTCGATTTGCGCTCGAAGCGGCTAACCGGTACCCAGGCGGAAAAAGCATTGGAGCGTGCAGGCATCACCTGCAACAAGAACGGTATCCCGTTCGATACAGAAAGCCCGACGGTGACATCCGGAATCCGGCTCGGCACTCCCGCTGGAACAACGCGCGGATTCGGTATCGCCCAGTTCGAGCAGGTGGGGCAAATGATTCTGGAGGTCTTGTCGGCGCTCGAACGCGAGCCCAACGGCGATGAGCAGGCTGAGCGCGCAGTCCGTAGCCGCGTAAGGGACCTGTGTGGTCAGTTCCCCATTTACTCACACGCAGACGCACTCGTTTAATCGTCGCGTACAGCTTCCGGTCGGGTGTTCGAGGTGGTAGTTGAATCGGCCAGGGGCGACACGTTGTTCGCGCCCGCACGGATAAGTCCAACGCTTAAATGCCACCTTGCCAACCATCCGTCGTAAAGGCTTTACCGCGGAGGGGCGGCATAGGACTTGGCCAACTTATTTAAAGAGAGAACTGGAAATGAGCTTCGATGGAGTACACACGCCTCTGGTTACCCCGTTCAAGGCAGACGGCGAAATTGACCACGATTTGCTTGGCAAGCATGCCGCAAATCTCGCAGGCCGGGTCTCGGGTCTTGGAGTCGGCGGAACCACAGGCGAATATTACGCGTTGAGTTTCGACGAACGGGTGCAGACGTTTAACACCGTGGCTGAAGCAGCAGGTGGCAAGACCTATCTGACTGCCGGCATCAATGCCACGACGACTAAGGAAGTCATTCGCCTGGGTCAGGAAGCAAAGCGCGCCGGATTGTCCGCCTTGCTGGTTGCCGCTCCGTACTACGCCCAACCGACGCAAGAAGAGCTTCTGAACCATCTGCAGAAGGTGGATGACAGTCTCGACATGCCCATCATGCTGTACAACTTCCCGGCACGCACGGGCACGGAAATCAGCGATGGCGTTCTGGAAAAGCTGCTCGATCGGCCGAACTTCGTCGCGATGAAGGAAAGCACCGGCGACATTTCGCGTCTGCATCACCTTTCCACGCATTTCCGCGACAAGCTGTTGCTGAGCTGCGGGATGGACGACCAGGCGCTCGAATTCTTCGTCTGGGGCGCAAGGAGCTGGGTCGGGGGCGCTTCCAACTTCTTGCCGGAAGCACACACAGCGCTCTTTGACGCGTGCGTTAAGCGAGGCGACTTCAACACGGGCCGCAAGCTCATGGCGCAACTGCTGCCGGTGCTCGAACTGCTGGAACGCGGCGGCAAATTCATTCAATACGTTCGGTACGGTTGTGAGCTTGCCGGCATGCCTGTCGGTGTTGCCCGCGCGCCGCTCGGCACGCTCACTGACGAAGAGCGCAGCACCTTTGCCAAGCTCGTTCAACCCCTGTTGTACAACGCGCAGTAATTTTGCATGGCCTCGAAACTGGAATTCGTGCGGTTTCCCGCTCCTGACGGTGTGAACGGGTGGTGGGAAACTCTGCCACCTCCCTCATCTGCCAATACGGTGTCTTCTGAAAGTCGGTACGACTGGGTCGTTGTCGGGGGCGGCATTACAGGGCTTTGTGCTGCCCGGCGTCTGGCCGAGCTAGCACCTGACGCCTCGATAGCTCTGGTCGAGGCGGAGCGTATCGGGCGCACCACAGCCGGACGAAATTCCGGATTCTTCGTCGATTTGCCACACGACATAAGCAGCGAAAGTTACTCGCGAAGTGTGGAAGCGGATAAGGCAGACGTCCGCTTTCAACGACACGGCATCGCCTACGTACGCGCAGCGGTGAAGCAGTACAACATCGACTGCGACTGGCGGGACGACGGCAAGTTTCACGCTTCGGTAAACAAGAAGGGGCACAACGCGCTCGCCCACTTCGCAGAAGGTCTCGCGCGTATCGATGAAGCATTCGAGTGGCTGGACGAGGCGTCAATCGGGAACGTAACAGGCACGAACTTTTACCAAGGCGCGCTCTTTACGCCTGGATGTAGCACGGTCCAGCCGGCAGCCCTGATGCGCGGTCTTGCTGCGACCTTGCCGAAGAATGTGAAAGTTTTCGAGCTTAGCGCGGTAAGGGGAATAGAGGACCGAGGGCAAGCGAAGGTCCTGACCTTTGGCGGCGGCAAGATTGTGGCGAAGGGAGTGATTCTGTGTACGAACGCCTACGCGGCGACGTTCGGAGGGCATCCGAATGGCTTGCTGCCCGTGTACACGTTTGCATCCATGACCCGCGTGATGAATCCGGAAGAAGTTAGACGGCTCGGCGGCACGCGGTCGTGGGCACTGATTCCGGCCGACCCGATGGGCACGACCGTTCGCCGCCTGATTACGGACCGCATCTGCGTTCGCAATCACTTCGCATTTCGTCCCAATCTCGAGGTGTCGCAGGCCGACTTGGCGAAGGCAAAAAGTCTGCATCAGCGGTCGTTCGACCGACGCTTTCCGATGCTAAAAGATGTCGAACTCGAATACACATGGGGCGGCCCGTTGTGTCTGTCTGCTAACAACGGAGCGTTGTTTGGGCGTAGAGATGATGGAGTCCTTGAAGCCATCGGGTGCAATGGGCTCGGTCTGAGCAGAGGGTCGGCGTCAGGCAAGCTCATCGCCGAGTATGCGCTCGGCCACGACAACGAGCTCATTCGTCAGCTTTTGAATCAGCCGCATCCGCGCTCGCTGCCAGTCCGTCCGATTACCGATGTCGCAGTATCCGCAGCTATCTGGATGAAGGAATTTTCGGCGGGAGCCGAGCTTTAAATTTGGGAAGACAGGACATGACGACTTACCAGGAATGGAAGCAGAAAGCAGAAGCCTTGTCGCTCGATGGAAGGGCGTTGATCGCCGGGCAACGATGTGCTGCTGCCTCGAACGAGACCTTCGGGACCCTCAATCCTTCGACCGGAAAGGTACTTGCCAATGTGGCAAAGTGCGATGCGAAAGACATCGACCATGCGGTCGTAGCCGCCAGAGATGCGTTCGAGTCTGGTGTGTGGTCAAAGGCAGCACCGGCGCAGCGTAAAACCGTGCTTTTGCGGCTGGCGCAACTGATTGAGGAAAACGCCGAGGAACTGGCCCTCCTCGAAGCGCTTGAGGCGGGCAAGCCAATCAGCGAGTGCATGGGACTGGACATTCCTGAGTCGGCGGCGTGTATCCGCTGGCACGCGGAGGTCACCGACAAGCGGTACGACGCCCTGTCGCCGTCCGGTGCGGGTGTGGTGAGCATGATTACCCGTGAACCAATTGGTGTCGTGGGCGCAGTTCTGCCCTGGAACTTCCCGGCGCTCATGCTTGCCTGGAAAATCGGTCCGGCGCTTTCGGTTGGCAACAGCGTCATTGTGAAACCTGCCGAGCAGACCTCGCTCTCGACATTGCGCATCGCTGACCTGGCGATGGAAGCCGGGCTGCCTGCCGGTGTCTTCAGTGTCGTCACTGGCTTTGGAGAAACCACGGGTCAAGCCTTGGGCCGGCATACCGACGTCGACCTGATTGCCTTCACCGGCTCGACGGAAACGGGAAAGCGATTCCTCCATTACTCGGCAGACACGAATCTGAAGCGGGTCGTACTGGAGTGCGGCGGCAAGAACCCACAAATCGTGCTTCCCGATGTCGCGAATCTCGATGCTGTCGCGGAGCAGGCGGTCGCGGCCGCATTCTGGAATATGGGCGAGAACTGCAGCGCAGGCTCTCGTATTCTGGTTCCCTCGAGTTCTAAAGCCGAGTTGCTTGAAAAGGTCCGGGCAGTTCTGAAAGGATGGAAAACTGGCGACCCACTCGACCCTGACGTCAAGCTGGGTTCCTTGATAGAAGAGAAGCACTACGAAAAGGTGCTTGCCCACGTCGAGAAAGCGAAGGTCGAGGGGGCGCGTCTGGTGTGCGGCGGCAAGGCCACACGCACTGAGACGGGTGGGTGGTTCGTCGAGCCGACCATCTTCGATAACGTCACTCCTGAGATGAGCATTGCTCGCGAAGAAGTCTTTGGCCCTGTCGTCTGCTTTATCGAGTACGACGATGTCGATGAGGCGGTCCGGATTGCCAACGACACGTGCTACGGTCTGGCCGCATCGCTTTGGACAGACAACATCAATCATGCTCACAAAATTGCTGCGCGAATCCGGGCTGGTACCGTAACAGTGAACTGCTTCGGCGAGGGAGACCTGTCGACGCCGTTCGGCGGCTTCAAGCAATCAGGCTTTGGTGGGCGTGACAAATCCGTTTACGCGCATGACCAATATTGTGAGCTGAAGACCACCTGGCTGAAGCTCGACTAGGCCAGTTCGACTATTGGACGCAATCGGTGTCCTAACCTGGATTACTGACTGTTCGGGTGTGGCAGCCTTCGACGCCGCGGCACTTGAAACTCACGCGAGGCTTCATGCGACTTGGATTCATCGGAACAGGGACTATCACGCAAGCGGTTGTGACGGGCATGCTCAAGTTTGGCGTTCCATTCGAGCGGGTATCGCTATCGCCTCGTAATCCGAATACCGCTGCCGAACTTGCCGCGCTTGATGAACGGGTGCGCGTCTGTGCAAGCAACCAGGAAGTATTGGAGACGTCGGACATCGTGTGCCTTGCGGTCGTTCCGCAAATTGCTGTGAACGTCCTGAGCGAACTCGCGTTTGATTCTCGTCACCACGTCATCAGTTTCATCGCTGGTGTCTCGCTTGATGAAGTGAGGCGGCTCGTCCTGCCGGCGGACAGGGTCGCGCGCGCAGTTCCGTTACCAGCGGTCGCTGAGGGCAAGGGCAGCACTGCAATCTGTCCCGCCGATGAGGTTGCGAAAGCCATCTTTTCGGTACTAGGCGAAGCCGTGGAGGTGGACGACGAACGCAAGTTTGACGCGCTGTCTGCTGTGACGGCGACGATGGCGAGTTTCTACGCCGTTCTCGAGGCCCAGGCGGCCTGGCTTGTGCAGCAAGGTCTTGAATACCCTTCGGCGCGAGCCTTTCTCTCCGGCTACTGTGTTGGGCTTGCCAATGACGCCGCCCAGACTGAACAACCGTTTTCAGCAATGGCTATGCAATGCATGACACCGGGCGGTATCAACGAGCAGGTGCATGCCGAACTCTCTCGCCGAGGCGCATACGTGCTGTACAGAGAGGCGCTTGATGGTGTGCTGAGCCGAATCCAGGGACGCCCATTCCCGGCACCCGCAAGTGCACACGAAGGGTAATATTTAGGAACGGGTATCACCCGGATACAGCCTGTTTTGGGTCTTGGCGAGCCTCCGGCGTCGGGTTGCCTCCGCTTGCCAGTTACGTCCAAGACTCGCAAACTATTTTTGCGCAGGAGCACATCAGCTCAGGCGCGCGGTCGTCGCACTGTCACGGGGCAGTGCATAGCGTGACGGGTTGTCCTCGGGCCATCGGGTGCGTCCGTTTCACAGGTGAAGCCATGCAAAAGAAACAGTTGGTTGCGGACCGACTTCTCGCCCAGATGCCGTCGTTACGGGCGCTGAAATGCTTCGTCACGGCTGCACGATACGAAAGTTTCACACAGGCAGCGGAGGTGCTATGTGTCACCCAGGCGGCAATCAGCCGACAAATCAAGGAGCTGGAAGACTCGCTGGAGGTTCCCCTGTTTGAACGGACGGGTAGACATATCGCGCTTACCGATGCCGGGCGTATTCTGTACAACGCGTCCTATCTGTCAATCATGAACATCGCTGAAGCGGCCCAGGCGGTGCGTCGTACCGACAAACATGCGCTGACCATTTGCGTCTCGCATACTTTCTCGGCGCTGTGGCTGTCGTTCAGGCTGCCGTCGTTCCGCAAACGGTTCCCCGATATTCGATTGCACGTGATGGTGACGGAGCATTTCATGGAACTCGATGAGCTCATGGAACCTGACGTCATCATCAGCAAGAATCCACCGCGCGAGGCGGAGTATGAAATTGAGCCGCTCTTCCACGACGTTGTGTATCCCGTCTGCAGTCAATCGTTTTACGAGCGTCATTTCCGCGGCCGGTCATTGAAGCCGCTGGACCTGCTATCGCATGCCACGCTGAATCTTTCCCTGCTGGGGCGCGCCCAGGTTTGCGAGCATGTTGACTGGCGCGTGTGGCGAAACTGGTTTCAGCAGAGCGATGGCTCAGACAGACTGTTCGAGAACGAACGCCTGGAGAGCAACGACTATCGACTTCTCGTGTCGCAGGCCGAAGCCGGTGAGGGCACCCTGCTCGGCTGGCATCATCTTGTGCATCGCCAGGTCGAACAAGGCCGCCTGGTCCGACCGGTGCAGGATGCGCTCGAATTCCACGACCGCCACCACTATCTGATAACGCACAAGAAGGCAAAGCTTCGAACCGAGTATCCACGATTCCGCGAATGGCTTGGCGAGGAGGTCGGCGCGATGATGCGCGAATGGAAAGGCGCCGAATCGGAAACTATCAAGTAACCCCCGCTGGAGTCAGTGTTGAAAGGGCGAGCAGGTCCGTCGAACGACGACAGTTCTGGTCGAATGGTAAAGCGTTAACCCAGGCGGCTCCATGTTTCCCGACCATAACCATTCCAACGCCGGAACGTCCCGGCAGATCCGCTTTGGAATCGTGCTATTGCCCAACTTCACATTGACGGCGTTTTCCGGTTTTGTCGACCTTCTCAGGTTGGCAAGCGACGAAGGCGACATGAGCAGACCTGTTCGCTGTTCATGGACTATCGTCGGAGAGTCTCTCGTTCCTGTCAGAGCAAGCTGTGGAATCCAGGTCACGCCATGGACAACTTTTGGCGAAGCCCGGTCCTTCGATGACGTTGTGGTCGTCGGGGGCTTGCTGCATTCGGGGCCGTCCGCAAGTAAAGCGACGCTCGAGTTCATTCATGACGCGGCGGGAACGCCTGCCACATTGGTCGGGATTTGCACGGGCGTATTTGCCTTGATGCGGGCTGAAGTGATGGATGGATATCGGATGTGCGTAAGCTGGTTCCACTACTGGGATTTCGTCGAGCGCTTCCCTGGTGTCGACGAACGCAATCTCGTTGCGGACCGGCTATTCGTCATCGACCGGCGCCGCATTACCTGTTCAGGCGGACGGGCTTCAATCGATGTGGCAGCCGCTATCCTGTTGCGACATGTCGAGGCGACGGTCGTACATAAAGCGCTGCGTATCATGCTTGTGGATGACGCCCAGAAAGGGAATGCCCCGCAGCCGCATCCGGCCGGACTTGAACCCGCGGCACATCCAAAGGTTAGGCGGGCAATCCTGTTGATGGAACAGCACATTGGGAGCCCACTTAGCCTGGTCGAGCTAGCCAGGCGTCTTGAGATGTCTGTCCGGCAGCTTGAGCGCCTTTTTACTGCAGAGACGGGGAAATCACCGCTGGCGTACGGGCGACAGATCAGGATACGGACGGCGTCATGGCTGCTGACGAGCTCCGACCGCTCGGTCGCTGATATTGCTTCTTCCTGCGGATTCTCCGACTCCTCTCATCTTGGCCGTGAGTTCAAGAAGGAGTTTGGCGAATCGCCAAACGCATATCGCGTGGCGCGACCACAGGGCCAACAAGCATTGATACATAGCGAGCATGCAGTTACGTAGTTCGCGTCAGCGCTGCGGCTGCGAAAGCAGCGAGCGCCGATTGATAAACAGGGCTTACCTTTTTGCTCAGACAGCCGAGACGGCTGAAAATGGTGACCACGCGTATGTGCGATGAAATGATTCTCTTTGGATTGAAGGTGAAAGACGGTCGTCGTTGGTATTCAATTGATGAGCGCGACTGGCGGCCGATGAAAATTGGGGAAACGGTGCTTCCCGGATTCTTCTCGATTCCAGTTGCCGATGATGAGAATGGGGCATGGGGCAGCTACTGGATGCGTCTGCAACCAGGGGCGCGGTCGTTAGAGCACCAGCACGACTCGACCGAACTGATTCTGATTCTGATTCTGGATGGTGTGTTCACCGATGACGACGGTACTGATTTCCTTCCGGGACAGACGGTGTGCTACCCAGCTGGCTCGAGGCATAGAACCTCCTCGGAAGAAGGCTGCACGGTGCTGGTCGTTGCTCACACCGGGTCGAAGATAGTTTCTCAATCACAAGGTCCGGGTGCTTAAGCTCAGCGCTGAACTGTTTTGACTGGAGGAGCAAAGTGAAGCCGGCAACTGCACGCAACAAGGGATACCGGCGGCTCATCCCTTCGGTGACAGCTCTCGTCGAGTTCGAGGCGGTCGCCCGGCACGCGAGCTTCACTCTGGCAGCCGATGAGCTTGGAGTAACCCAGGCCGCGGTAAGCCGGCAGGTGAAATTTCTTGAGGAAACGCTCGGGACCCGGCTTTTCAACCGCCTGCATCGTTCAATCGAACTCACTGAGGATGGTGAAGCCCTGTATCTCGTCGTGGCCGAGTCGATGCAGAAAATTGCCGGCGTGTTCGACCGGTTAGCCAGCGGCCCAGTCCAGCAGGAACTGGTGCTTGCAGCAACGTCTGCATTTTCACATTTTCGCCTGCTGCCTCGGCTGGCTTCCCTCAGGGATGCCCAACCGAACCTGCAGCTTCGTCTCTCCACGCAGATGTTCACCGCAGACCTCCGCCCGAAGGAGATTGATATCGCCGTGCGATTCGGAAACGGACGATGGGGAGATGGCACCGCAACCCTGCTTTTTGACGAGGAGGTCTTTCCTGTCTGCTCGCCGAAGTGGGTGGCGTTGCGAGGCACCCCAGAATCGCTGCAGGATATCGCTAACGCGGCGCTCATCGAGTCGGATTCCACGTCGGAAGGCTGGATGGGATGGGAAGAGTGGTTTCACGCTTTGGACCTCAGGCCGGTGCGATTGAACTTCGCCCTGCGCTGCAGCCTGTATACGGACGCAATCGAGGCTGCGCGCTTCGGCCAGGGCATCGCGCTTGGTTGGGGAAGATTGGTCCACGACCTCATCGAGGCTGGCGAACTCGTCAGACTGCCCGTGACCTCGTTAAAGGTGAGCGATTCGTATTACATCGTTGTGCCGCACGGACGCACGATTACTCCTGTGATTAACGGTCTTATCGACTGGCTTCGGCAGGATTCTATTGAGGCTTGAAACACCTGCGAAGCCTGCGGAGGCCCGCCGGAAGCGGTCTCGCTCACGCATAATTTAAAGTAATGCCAGCCAGAAAATAAAGCGCATTGACGCTCTTTTTTCGTCAATCCAATACTCAGGTCATAGCGGGAAATCGAAGTCCCGACATACCTGAACATTGGAGAGGACGATGTCTGAAGTGCAATTCAAGACCCATGGTGAGTTAATCCGCAGCCGTCAGCCCGGTCATGGCATGCCCGGCGAGCTCTTTGGTCGCCAGGACGTTTTCGAAACTGATGTCGATGTCTTTTTTCACAAGCACTGGATTCTCGTCGGGGTCACGGCCGATGTGCCAGAACCGGGTGATGTTTCGACCGTTGATATCGGCAAGGCGTCAATCATCATCGTGCGCGACGACGACGAGAACATTCGGACCTACCGGAACGTCTGTCGCCATCGTGGCGCACGTCTGAAAGAGGCTGGGAAGTCGACGGTCGGCATGCTGGTATGTCCTTATCATCAGTGGACGTACGACCTCGACGGAAGCCTGCGCCACGCAACCCACATGGGGAAGGACTTCGACCCGACCTGCCGTAGCCTGATTCCAGTGCATACGAGGATTGTCGGAACGCACATTTTCGTATGCCTCGGTGAGAACCCGCCGGAGGACATCGCAAAGCTGGAAGAAACGATGGCTCCGCGTTTTGCGCCGTACGACCTGAAGAACACGAAGATTGCCTTCGAGCAGGAAATCATCGAAAACGGCAACTGGAAGCTGGTGATGGAAAACAATCGCGAGTGCTACCACTGCCAAGCCACTCATCCGGAACTGACGGCATCGTTTCTGCCAGAAGACTTCGGCTTCTGTTCTGAGAATCTCAGCGAAGAATCGCTTCGCGCGCTGGAAGATTACAAGGTGCGCAACGCAGCATGTCAGGCAAGCTGGGAGCAAGACGGATTTGTGAGCGCCAATGTCGAGTGGTTGGACGAAGATGCGGTCACCCAGTTTAGAACGCAGCAGCTTGTCATCGCCGGTAACGGTGAATCGCAGACCATCAGTACCAAGGTCGCCAGCACGAGGCTATTCGGAAATCTTCAGCGGCGCGACCTGGGTGATACGCACTTGTGGACGCACAACTCATGGACACACGTCATGAGCGACCATGCGGTGATTAGCTACATTATTCCTCTCGCTCCCGATAAGACGCTGGTGCGGTCAAAGTGGCTTGTTCATGCCGATGCAGTTGAAGGCGTTGACTACAACATTTCAGATTTGACAGAGGTGTGGGTTGCCACAAACAACCAGGACAAGCACCTTGTAGAAATCACGCACGAGGGCACGCAGGACCCCGCGTACTCACCGGGCATGTTCTCGCCGTTCACGGAAACCTACGTTGACCAGTTCTCGCGCTGGTACGCAGCGCGATTGAGCGCGCACGGCATCTAAGCGGAACCACAGTCATGAACTCTGTTGAAAGGATTTTTGACCCTGTACCCGAGACCACCGACAGGCTGTCTAACGCCGACACGTGGGAGAGTGGTGGCAGGCTCTGGCCGAGTAGCGTCAAGCAGACGCTGACGTGTTGTCGTGTTGTCGACGAGACGCACGACGTCAAAAGCTTTGAGTTTCGCACGAGCGACGGAGTGCCCGTGCGTTTCGAGCCTGGCCAGTTCATGACCGTATCGGCGAATGTGCAAGGGCAATCGGTCGAGCGCTGCTACACGATATCCTCGGCTCCGACGCGGCCCTATCTGCTCTCCATCACCGTCAAACGGGTTCCCGGCGGAACGATGTCGAACTGGCTGCACGAAAACATGCGGCCGGGAAGCCAGCTTGCGGCGTACGGCCCCTCGGGCACGTTCACGCCAACGGCCGCGCCAGCAGTGAAGTCGCTTTACCTGTCGGCGGGCTCAGGCGTGACGCCCTTGATGTCGATGACACGAGCGGGCATCGACCTGGGGCTCGACCGGGATGTCGCGTTTGTGCACAGTGCAAGGACGCCCGCCGACATCGTCTTCCGTGAGGAATTGGAACGCCTCGCGAAGCTGTCGCCGCGTCTGCGCCTTTTCTTCGTCTGCGAAGGTGCCGGTGAAGAGCCAGATTGGGCGGGCGCCACCGGGCGTCTAAGCCTCGAGTTGCTCTCTAAATGGCTTCCGGATTATGCAGAACGCGAGGTGTTCACCTGCGGCCCGGCCCCCTACATGAGCGCAGTCAGAGAACTGCTGCGTGAAGGCGGTCACGACCCGGCTCGATATCACCAGGAGAGTTTCGACATCTCCGCCGGCGTTGTTCCAGAACCTGCCGAGGCCAGGAGCGAAGCGGCACAGGAGACTTTTATCGTCAAGCTTTCGCGTTCTACCAAGTCCTTCACGATGAACGCGTCAGAGACCGTGCTGGTCGCGGCCAGAAAGAACGGTGTCTCAATCCCATCGTCATGCAGCCAGGGTATGTGCGGCACCTGCAAGACGAAGGTCCTTGAAGGTTCGGTTGACATGAAACACAACGGCGGCATTCGTGAACGTGAAGTTCAGAAGGGTTTCCGTCTGCTTTGCTGCAGCCGACCCACATCGGACCTGGTCCTTGAACTCTGAAACCGCCTCCTAGGCTCGTCACGCGGTAACACGTATCTCTGGCACGTTCCACCACAATAAGGCTTCCTGTGCATTATTAGAACTCGAACGAACTTTTCCTCTGGAGGGAGTTCATGCGTGGCAGTGATGTGATTGATACGACTGATGTCGTCCCTTGCATATGGACGGAGCAAACACTTTTAGATGTGCGCGCCTATCGACTGTCACGCGTGCAAGCGGAACTGAAGAAGAACAACTGTCCGGCTATCCTGTTGTACGACCCAGTTAACATTCGCTATGCAACGAACACATCGAATATGCAAATCTGGACGGGGCGAAACCCCTCTCGATACGTAATGGTATTCGCTGACGGCCGTGTAATCGGATGGGAGTTTCACAGTTGTAGACATGTGTGGGGCGGCTTGAGTTTGGACCTGGAGTTGCGCAGCGCAGTGGGTTGGTCATTCTTCAGTGCTGGCGGCAACGCCGAAAAGCGTGCGGAGCTCTGGGGTGAAGAAATCATGGACGTCTTGCAGGCGCGCGCGCCAAACGAAGCGCGATTGGCAGTGGACAGGCTCGACCCAATGGGTACTGCTTTCCTGGTACAAAGCGGAGTGACTCTTCTGGACGGGCAAGCCATGATGGAAATGGCGCGTGCAATCAAGTCGCCAGGCGAGCTGCTCCTTATGACCGAGTCAATCCGTGCTTGCGAAAGCGGAATCGCGCGCATGCATCGTGAGCTTCGTCCGGGAATGACTGAACAGGACCTGTGGGCGCATCTGCACTACGAGAATATTCGTCACGGCGGAGAGTGGATTGAGACTCGATTGCTAGCATCGGGTGACCGGACCAATCCGTGGATGCACGAGTGCTCACCGCGTGTCCTGCAGCGTGGAGAGCTGCTAGCTTTCGATACGGACATGGTGGGCCCGAATGGTTACTGTTCTGATATCTCAAGGACATGGACCGTAGGTCACACGCGTCCGTCTGATGACCAACGTCGTCTCTATGAAACAGCTTATTCACAGATTCATTTCAATATGGATTTGCTTCGTCCAGGCATGACCTTCCACGAGTTTTCCGAAAAGGCCTGGAAGATTCCGGAAATCTACGTTCAAAACCGATATAGCTGCGTGGCTCATGGCATCGGCATGGTTGATGAGTACCCGAATATCGCGCACCACGTAGATTGGAAGAGCGGTGGGTACGACGGGCGGTTTGAATCTGGTATGACACTTTGCGTCGAGAGTTACATCGGTGCAGAAGGGGGAACTCAAGGGGTAAAACTCGAGCAACAGGTGGTTCTGACGGACCGCGGCTGCGTGCCGCTGACGTCGTGTGGTTTCGAGACCGAGTGGTTGTGAGCAACTTGGTTTGAGACGCGAATAGCATTCATCGATGCACTGCGCCTTGCTTGGGATTGAGTGCCACTCTCGACACACAGAAGCTAAGAATGACGAGCCGCTTGGATTGAATCGAATCTTCTCCAAGGAAGGTTTAGTGCCGGGTTTCCCCGGCACTTTTTTTGGCAAACCCTTCGCCTAGATGATTGGTTTCTCTGCTCGAAGCCACTCAATCAGGGTCGCCACCATCGGCGCCATTGACCGACCAGGGGGGACAACGACGTAGTACGCGTCTTTGGGCTTATACGTTGTTGATTTGCACGGAATCCTGACCCACGGGGGGCGGATTCCGTGCAAATCAACACCCCAACGGACATCATTAGTGGAATTTGCGAACTTCAACAGATTGTGGTCGCTGATCGAGCCACTGCTACCTGCGCGAGCACCACGCAATCGCCAGTTTGCGGGCCGCAAACCGACACCCGATCGGGCGGTGCTGACCGGCATCGTATTCGTGTATGCCACGCTGGCAGAATTAGCGATCTTCAACAACGGGCGCAAGATGGACGGCGGCGGAGCAGGGCTGCCGCGACGGATTGCCCGGGGTTCAGGGGCGCCAGAAGGCTTGGCAGAGATTGTTCGTCGCCGACGGTTTCGATGATCGGGCAGCGTCCGGGCGTGGCAGTAACTGGCGGATGGACCGCCGCCATGCCGGCCGGCAGACGATGCTCACCGACAACTGAGAAAGTGTTCGGCGCGTTTTGCATCACCGCACTGCATGGCGACGAGCAGCGCTTAACGGGGAGGGGCCGAGTTCGCCCTTCCTCACCACCGGGTGACTGCCTGCGCGTTGTGGACGACAAGAGGGCGATCAGAAGCGCAGCTACAATCGCCGGCTGCTCGGGCGGCCCAAGCGGGAGTGCTTCCAGGCCATCGTGCCCACGCGTGTCACCGACCGGCTCCGGACGTCCTACTTCAGCACGTCCGACTCTTCCCCCTGCGTCACACTAGATGTCGCCTCTGAATTTTCTTAATTTGAAGAACTCAGAGGTGCAGGTTGAATGCCAAACAGACGTATTCTGTCGAATTCAGGGAGCAGGCGCTGGCAAAGGCCCTGCAACGAGGCAACCGGTCCGTAGGAGCGGTTGCCTCGGAACTGAACATGAACGTATTAACCTTGAGGAAGTGGATCCGCGTGTCTAAAGCCGCAAACCGCAACCCGGGGCCAGTCGATGCACGGCGTCCGGAAGATTGGTCTTTGGAAGAGCGCCTGCTGGCATTGCAGCAGTGCCATGGACTGAGCGGCGAGGCACTGAGCGCGTGGTGCCGTGAACGGGGCTTGTTTGCCCATCATCTGGACCAGTGGCGTGCCCAGTTCTGCT
>NZ_JBFUPM010000021.1:0-119512 GCF_041355255.1 Paraburkholderia sp. RCC_158
GAGTTCGAGCCCAGTGCTACCGAGTTCGCCGTCGTCGCCGACGCTGCACCGCCGATTGCCACCGCGTTCGTGCCCGTCGCCGACGAATCAGCCAGCGTCGAGTTAGCGTGGAAATACTTGATGCCGCCACCGTTCACGATGTTGTTCACCGTGTTGTTGATGTTGGTGACGTTGCCGCTCAGGTTCGCGACGTTGTTGTTGGTGTTCGACAGGTTGTTCGCGACGTTCGAAACGTTGTTCGAGACGTTGTTCACCTTTGCGTCTTCCGACTGCAGCTGGCTTACGTTCACTGCATCCGTAGCGTTCAGACCGGCTGCGACGTTCGTGATGCGACGCTCTTTACCTGCCGAGCCCACCGACACTTCACCGCCCACAGCCGTGGCTGCCGAAATCGCCGTGCCGCCAACCGGCTGGAAACCCGCCGTCGTCAGCGTGGCCGAGTTTGCGACCGAGCTATAACCGAGCGCTACCGAGTTCACCGTTGCAGCAGTGGAAGAGCCACCCAACGCCGTGCCGTTGGCCGCACCACTGGTGGCCCCCGTGCCCACAGCAAGCTGGTTGTTTACACCGGTGCCGCCAGCAGTAGACGCCTGCGTGCCTATCGCGATCGACAGACCACCGCCTGCTGTAGCGTTCTGACCGATCGCCATATCCTGCGAGTAGCCGGTATAGCTGCCATCGCCAATCGCGATCGCTCCATCCATGAGCATCCCGCTCTGCATCGATGCATTACGGCCAATCGCAATGCTGCCTGCACCGCGAGCAACTGCATTCGGTCCGACCGCCACGCTATCGACGCCCGTTGCCGATGAGTCGGCCAGCGTCGAATTCGTGTGGAAGTACTTGATGCCGCCACCGTTCACGATGTTGTTCACCGTGTTGTTGATGTTGGTGACGTTGCCGCTCAGGTTTGCAACGTTGTTGTTGGTGTTCGCGAGGTTGTTCGCGACGTTCGAAACGTTGTTCGAGACGTTGTTCACCTTTGCGTCTTCCGACTGCAGCTGGCTTACGTTCACTGCATCCGTAGCGTTCAGACCGGCTGCGACGTTCGTGATGCGACGCTCTTTACCTGCCGAGCCCACCGACACTTCACCGCCCACAGCCGTGGCTGCCGAAATCGCCGTGCCCCCAACCGGCGTGAAGCCTGCCGTCGTCAGCGTGCTCGAGTTCGCCACCGAGTTAGCACCCAATGCCACCGAGTTGACTGTTGAAGCAGTGGCAAGGCCACCCAACGCCGTGGCATTGTTGGCAGCAGTGGTGGCGCCGGTCCCGAGAGCAATCTGGTTGTTTATAGCGACACCCACAACGGTAGATGCCTGCGCGCCTATCGCGATCGAGGCGCCACCGCCTGCCGTAGCGTTCTGACCGAGCGCCACATCCTGCGCGTAACCGGTATAGCTGCCATCGCCAATCGCGATTGCTCCATCCAACACTGTGCCGAGCGGCATCGATGCGTTACGGCCGATGGCAATGCTGCCTGCACCGCGAGCAACTGCATTCGGTCCGACCGCCACGCTGTCGACGCCCGCAGCCGACGAATCAGCCAGCGTCGAGTTCGTGTGGAAGTACTTGATGCCGCCACCGTTCACGATGTTGTTCACCGTGTTGTTGATGTTGGTGACGTTGCCGCTCAGGTTTGCAACGTTGTTGTTGGTGTTCGCCAGGTTGTTCGCGACGTTCGAAACGTTGTTCGAGACGTTGTTCACCTTCGCGTCTTCCGACTGCAACTGGCTCACGTTGACGGCGTCCGTGGCTGCTGAGCCTGCCGCAACGTTGGTCACACGGCGCTCCGCGCCAGCCTTGCCCACCGACACTTCGCCATTGGCTACCGATGCGGTGCCCGAAAGCGTGCCACTGCCCGGGTTGTACCCCGCTGCGCTCAGGTTTGCAGTCGTGGTGGAACTCGTGCCCAAGGCGACGGAATTGCCTGCTGAGGCAGTGGTGTTCGCACCGAGCGCGACTGCGCTAGTACCGCTGGCCGTCGACTGGAAGCCAAACGCCTCGGCAGCGGTGCCGGTTACCTGACTGGACATGCCGATAGCGATGGATTGGCGTCCACCCATTGCGTTGGCACCTGCGCCAATCGCCACGTTCGTGAAGTCCGAAATCGCGTTGGCGCCGATCGAGACGCTACCGCCTCCCGTTGCAGTGGCGGCGTAGCCCAAGGCGACCGAACCGCCGCCCAGACCAGCCGATTCGTACGGCGACGCGCCACCCGCTGCGTAGCTGCCAGGTCCGATTGTGACAGAACCGTAACCAAGAAGAGTCGCGTCGTCAGTACCGTCGTTATTACCGGAAGTCTTGAAATAGCGCGAGCCCTGGCCGTTGTTGATGTTGGTGATCGAGGTGTTCAGCTTGCCCAGTGCCGTATCCACCGTGCCGAACGCCGTGCCGATGTCCGTCTTCGCGCCCGTCGTACCGTCGATCGAATTTGCGTTCGTCAGCGCGTAGCTAGGTGCGCTAATCGCGCCCGTCGAGCTAACCGTGGAACCGCCGCCAATGGCGCTGGCCGCCGAAGCGCTCACCGCGTAGAGCTGGCTGCCGTTGATCGCGTCGCCGCTAATGCTGCTGACGGTACCGGCTGCAACGTTCACGATCTTGTGACTGGTCATGTCGACCTGGTTCATCATTGCAATGCCGCTCGGGCCGTAGATCGTGACCTTTCCCGTCGCGTTGCTCCCGGAAGCGCCCACGAGAATCGCGGCGTTCGTGCCGTCAGGACTGAAGTAGTTGCCGTTTTCGGAAAGGACTACTCCAGTGCCGAGGCTCGAGCTACCGCTGAAGCATGTCGCAGCCTGCTGCGTGTTCGTCCATGCACCAGCTTGGGCCGCGCTAAAGCTGGCATAAGAGTTTATTGCATTCCCGCAATTGATGATCGAGCCCGCCATCGCGGATGGTGCGAACGCCGACAATCCCACCCCGGCAGCAACCAGCACTCCGCTTGCGCCTAGCGCCTTGATGCTACGTGCCTTGCGGCCGCTCTTCCCGCGTCCCTTCGCCACTTCCGGCGCTGCAACATATGTACCGGTAGTCTCATTCCAAACTGTTTTGTACGACTTGTTCACGATTTCATCCTGTAAAGGCGTGATGACTGGGATCTGCGCGGCACCGTGCTGATTAACGTGGTGCGTCGCTGCCAACGAGCTGCCAAAAGGATTCAATCTGACCGTCGCACTTATGCACTTGAGACTGTCTTAATATCCTTCCAGCGAAGATCTCAATATAAAACTGAGCGACTCTGGAGATAATCAGACTATGCTTAATTGGTCTCAATCGACTGTCACATACTAGGAAACGCGACTCGCGCCAGAACCTCACGGATCCTTGAAATTCTGTAAAGAAGTGGCTTTAAGGCAGGCAAGCATCGAAGTTTATTTAGGATTATTCTTATTCGATGCAGTTCGATCTGGAGGAACACGGCCTGTGGGCGGGGCTTTGCCCGTGCGACCGCAGCGCTTGTCCCATCGCGCAAATTTGAAATACGAACGAGGCAGACCGACGATTGCGCGATTATGCGATGGCCCGACCAGGAAATATACGGACTAAAATTCAGAAAATTCCTAAGATTCGAAAAATCACGGCAATAGCGCTTTTTAGGATTTGTCTTATTTCTATTATTTCTTTATTTGATAACTCCGGCCGTCACTAGAACAATGACGAGCTTGCCCCCGATTGCATCAGGCCAACACGAGTTTTAAACCGCCAAATTTCCCTCCACATAAAAGGCGGCGGAATTCGCAGATGAGCGCGAAAAAAAACCGCGGCGAGGCGGTGGTTAGTTGACCGGAGGCGGTTTGATTTAACTTTAAAGATCGACGCTTCCATGGCAGCTGGAGCGTTGAATTGCGGTGACAATCACGGCCGCATCGGCCGTCCTCTACGCGGACTTGCGCTTCCCAGCCATCCGCGCTAAACGCCCGCTCCGGCCTATATCACGCCGGAGTGCTGCAAGCCGGTTACGTCCAGTCGATTCCCGTTGACAGTGACGGAACTCGGGAAAGCCGAGCTGTTCATGCCGCAACGCACCGATCGGTGAGCGTCAGGCCGTTTGGCCTGTGATGGGCCTGCTCATGCCCCGATTTGGCCAAGGCTTGCCGGCCCGTCCGGCGCCTGCTCTGCACGACGGTCAGGAGCGCGCACATAGCGGCATCAGCAGACCGGCGTTTCAACCATCCGCACAGCCTGTGCAAGTCTCACAGCCGCGCACCTCTCAAAACGGCTTGATCACCACCAACGCGACCGCAGCCAGCATCCCCAGCACCGGCAGTTCATTGAACATTCGATACCACTTGTCCGAGCGACGGTTTTCCCCGCGCTCGAAGGTCCGCAGCAGAACCCCGCAGTAAGCGTGGTAAATCACCAGCAGCACGACCACGCCAACCTTCGCGTGAAGCCATCCCTGCCCTCGTCCGATGCCGACGACAAGCCACAACCACAGCCCGCAAGCGAGCGCCGGCACCGCGATAAACGACATGAAGCGGAACAGTTTGCGCGCCATGATCAGCAGACGCTTCACCGCGGCGGGTTCGGTTTCCATCGCCAGATTGACGAAAATGCGCGGCAAATAGAACAGGCCGGCGAACCAGGAAGCGATCAGAACGATGTGAAACGTCTTGATCCAGAGCATCGTGGGAGTCCTTGGTGGTGTGTGATTTATTGTGGAGAGCGCCGCCGATCATGCCGGGCCTGTGCCGCGACGCAAAGTGATCGGCGGTCGCGGGATTTGAAACAATCATGCGTGGCCGCGTTGCACGGCCACGCTTTCCATCGCGTCGGCGCCTAATGACGCCCTTCGCCATGCCCAAGCACGACATACTTCAGCGACGTCAACCCTTCCAGCCCCACCGGGCCGCGCGCGTGGAGCTTGTCGTTGGAAATGCCGATTTCCGCGCCGAGACCGAATTCGAAGCCGTCGGCGAAACGCGTCGAGGCGTTCACCATCACGCTCGCCGAATCCACTTCGCGCAGGAAGCGCATCGCGCGATCATGGTCTTCCGTGACGATCGCGTCGGTATGTTGCGAACTGTACGTGTTGATGTGCTCAATGGCGGCGTCAAGATCGTCGACCACCTTGATCGCGAGCACCGGCGCAAGATATTCGGTGCGCCAGTCTTCTTCGGTTGCGACGACGAGCGGACCCACGCCCGCGTCTGCCAGCACAGCATGCGCCGCCGCATCCACGCGCAATTCGACATTTTTCTCGCGATACAGCTTGCCGAGCGGCGGCAGCACGTCGGACGCAATGCCGCGCGCGACCAGCAACGTCTCCATCGTATTGCAGGTGCCGTAGCGGTGCGTCTTGGCGTTATCGCAAACGGTCAGCGCCTTCTTAAGATCGGCGCGGTCGTCCACGTATACGTGGCAGATGCCGTCCAGATGCTTGATCATCGGCACCCGCGCTTCGCTCATGAGCCGCTCGATCAGGCTCTTGCCGCCGCGCGGCACGATCACGTCGACGTATTCGGTCATCGTGATCAGTTTGCCGACCGCGGCGCGGTCCGACGTCGCAACAACCTGCACGGCGTCTTGCGGCAAACCGGCCGCTTCGAGCGCCTCGCCGATCAGCTTCGCGAGCGCGGTATTGCATTCGAGCGCTTCCGAACCACCGCGCAGAATCGTCGCGTTGCCCGATTTGAGGCAGAGCGCGGCGGCGTCGATCGTGACGTTAGGACGCGATTCGTAGATGATGCCGATCACGCCGAGCGGCACGCGCATCTGCCCGACCTGGATGCCGCTCGGCCGGTACTTGAGGTTACTGATCTCGCCGATCGGATCGGCGAGCGCCGCGACCTGGCGCAGACCTTCGACCATCGTCCTGAGCGCCTTGTCCGACAGCGTGAGACGGTCGATGAAAGCCGCGTCGTGACCTTTATCGCGTGCGCGTGCGACGTCGCGCGCGTTGGCTTCCTTGAGCAACGCGGCATCGCGCTCGATACCCGCCGCCACCGCCGCGAGGGCGGCGTTCTTCGCAGCCGTCGACGCCCGCGCCATCGCACGCGATGCCCGGCGCGCGCGCCGGCCGAGGTCGGTCATGTACTGGTCGATATCCATGGTGATTCTCGTATTGCCGGGCACGCCGACGCGCGGCGAGCAGGCTGATTAGCTGATTAGCTGATTAGCGAAAGATCCAGCGATTGTAAGTCGGGCCAGGGCGCTTTGCTTGCGAGGGCACGGTTAGCGCCGCTGAGATCCGCAAGACTGCTGGTGCACGGCGGGCCGCGCTACGCTCGGCAAGCCGAGCCGGTCCGGCCTGGCTGTACGGCTGGCTAGCTCAGCACCGCGACACCTCAAACCCCGCCGCCTACAGCACCAGCGAACCTCACGCCGGCCTGCGCACCGCGGCCGCAGCCGCACCCCGAGGAGGTCGCGGCGGCGGCGCAGCAGACGTTCTCGGCGACGCCACCACCATCGCAAGCTCGAACAGCCCGTCCCACGGATCGGGCGGCGGATCGTTGCGATGATTACCCGGCGTCCCGCCCGACAATCCCTTCACCTGCCGATCCAGCCGCGCCGCCAGCGCCAACGCCTTTTCCAGCGCCGCCTCGGTGACACGCGACAATGCCGGCCCGATCAAGCGTTCGCGCGGACCCCACACGCGGTTTTCGCGCACGAGCATGGCAAGCGGCTTACCGGCCGCGACGCCGCGCTTGATCCGCAGCAGCGTGCGCAATTCCTCGACGACGGCCCACAACACCAGCACCGCCGCCTCGCCTTCGCCGCGCAGCCCGTCGAGCATGCGCGACAAGCGGCCGACGTCGCCGGCAAGCATCGCCTCGTTCAGCTTGAAGACGTCGTAACGCGCGACGTTCAGCACCGCGTCGTGTATCTGTTCGAAGCTCAACGAACCCGCCGGATACAGCAGCCCGAGCTTCTGGATTTCCTGATGAGCGGCGAGCAGATTGCCTTCGACACGCTCTGCGATAAACGCCAACGCGCGCCGCCCTTCCTCGCCCGCGGCCACCCGCTGACCCTGCGCCGCGAGCCGCTGGCCGACCCAGTTCGGCAATTGCGCGCGCTCGACCGGATCGATTTTCAACGCGACGCCCGCGTCGGCGAGCGCCGTGAACCACGCCGATTTTTGCGTGGCCGCGTCGAGCCGCGGCAGCGTGATCATGGTCAGCACGTCGTCGTTGACGGAGCCCGCGAGCGCCTTCAGCGCTTCGGCGCCTTCCTTGCCGGGCTTGCCCGACGGAATGCGCAATTCGACCAGTTGACGGTCGCCGAACAGCGACATCGACTGGCTCGCGCCGAGCAACGAGCTCCAGTCGAAACTGCGCTCGACGGTGAACACCGAGCGGTCGGTAAAGCCGGCCGCGCGAGCCGCCGCGCGAATCCGGTCGCACGCTTCCTGCGCGAGCAGATGCTCGTCGCCGTAGACGACGTACAGTCCGGCGAGTCCCTTGCCGAGATGCGCTTCGAGCGCGTCAAGTCGCAGTTGCATGGCTATGCTGATGTCCGGTCAGGTCGACGTGCCCGCCGCTCACAGCGGCGGCGGCGGCAACGGCGCGCGCGGCACGACGCCCGGCACCTGCTCGCCCGGCGCCGGATGCATCGAACGCACGCTCGACAGACGCCGCGTGAGCTGGTCGATCGCGTCGTTTTCCATGTCGGCAAAGAGGATTTCCGACTCGGCGGTCTTCGCCTGCGAGTACTTGTCGCTATAGGTCATCGCGCGGTTTAGCGCGATCACGCTCGGCGGAATCAGCACGGTGCCGTCCTTGCCGATCAGCGTGTAGTTCATCGCAAGGTTCAATTGATACTCGGAGACGACGCCCAGCGAATTCAGCGTCAGCGTGCTCGTGCCGCGGCTTTCGGTGATTTGCAACGTCGCGTCCGCGTTGGCCACGGACTTCACCACGACCGTGTCGCTGCCGCCCTGCACCATGCGCGTGAGCCGCGCGCCCGCGGCCGGCGAGCCGCCCGCGATGAAGAGGCGTTTGAACGCATAGTCCTGCTGACCGCGCAACTGGAAGCCGCATGCGGACAACATCAATACGCTGCAAGCCAGCGTTACAAAAAGCGATCTGCGAGTCACATTGGCTCCTGGTTCGCAGTGGATTCCCCACGGGCGGCAAGCGACGCCGCGCGAGGCGGCGCGTTGCCGGCCGGCAGGTGTTGCTGTGTCGTCAAACGACCACGTTCACGAGACGGCCCGGCACGACGACGATCTTCTTCGGCGCCTTGCCTTCGCTGAACTTCGCGACCATTTCATGCGCGGCCGCGAGCTGTTCGATCGATTCACGCGACGCGTCTTTCGCCACCGTCAGCGCGCCGCGCACCTTGCCGTTCACCTGCAGCACGAGTTCGATCTCCGATTGCTCGAGCGCTTTTTCGTCGACCTTCGGCCACGGCGCGTCGAGCAGCGAACCGAATTCGTCGGCATAACCGAGTTCCTGCCAGAGCTGGAACGTCAGGTGCGGCACGACCGGATACAGCACGCGCAGCATCACGCTGTACGTTTCGCGCAGTACGCCCGGCAGCGCGCCCTTCGCGCCGTCGAGCGCGTTGAGCATCTTCATCGCGGCCGACACGACCGTGTTGTACTGCAGACGCTGGTAGTCGAAGTCGGCCTGCTTCAGCACGCTATAGACTTCGCGGCGCAGCAGTTTGTCGGCGTCGCCGAGTTGCGCGGCGTCGAACTGCCCGCCCGCGCGCAACGCGGCTTCGTTCGCCTGAGCGAAATTCCAGACGCGGCGCAGGAAGCGGCTCGCGCCTTCCACGCCCGAGCCCGACCATTCGAGCTGCTGCTCGGGCGGCGCGGCGAACATGACGAACAGACGCGCGGTGTCCGCGCCGTGCTGATCGATCAGCGATTGCGGATCGACGCCGTTGTTCTTCGACTTCGACATTTTCTCGACGCCGCCGAGCACGACCGGCTCGCCGTCCGAGTTCAGCACGGCGCCGACCGGGCGGCCCTTGTCGTCGAACGAGACGGTCACGTCTGCCGGGTTGTACCAGGTCTTCTTGCCCGTCGCGTCTTCGCGATAGTAGGTTTCGTTGAGCACCATGCCCTGTGTGAGCAGGTTCCTGGCCGGCTCGCCGAACTTGACGAGACCCAGGTCGCGCATCACCTTGGCCCAGAAGCGCGAGTACAACAGGTGCAAAATCGCGTGCTCGATACCGCCGATGTACTGGTCCATCGGCGCCCAGTAATCGGTGCGCTCGTCGACCATCGTCTTCGCATCCGGCGACGCGTAGCGGTAGAAGTACCACGACGAATCGACGAACGTGTCCATCGTGTCGGTTTCGCGCTTGGCCGCGCCGCCGCAAGTCGGGCAGGCGCAGTTCACGAACGCTTCGGACTTCGCGAGCGGATTGCCCGTGCCGTCCGGCACGAGGTCTTCAGGCAGCACCACCGGCAGATCTTTTTCCGGCACCGGCACGTCGCCGCACTTCGGACAATGGATAATCGGAATCGGCGTGCCCCAATAGCGCTGGCGCGACACGCCCCAGTCACGCAGACGCCACGTGATCTGCTTGTCGCCGAGGCCGAGCGCTTTCAGATCAGCGGCGATCGCGTCCACCGCATGTTCGTAATCGAGGCCGTCGTACTTGCCGCTGTTGACGAGCGTGCCCGTCTTCTCGCCGTACCATTCTTCCCACGCGTCTGTCGAAAATTCCTTGCCTTCGACCGCCACCACCTGCTTGATCGGCAGACCGTACTTCTTCGCAAACGCGAAGTCGCGCTCGTCGTGCGCCGGCACACCCATCACCGCGCCTTCGCCGTAGCTCATCAGCACGTAATTGCCGATCCACACTTCGACCTGTTCCTGCGTCAGCGGATGCGTGACGTAGAAGCCGGTGGCCATGCCCTTCTTTTCCATCGTCGCGACGTCGGCTTCGGCGACGCCGCCGCGCTTGCATTCGTCGATGAAAGCCTGCAACTCCGGCTTGTCTTTCAGGAGGCGCGTGGCGAGCGGATGCTCGGCGGCGATCGCGCAGAACGTCACGCCCATGATCGTGTCGGCGCGCGTGGTGAACACACGCAGCAGCTTCTGTTCGCCGTCGATTTCATACGGAAAGCCGAAGTTCACGCCGAAGCTCTTGCCGATCCAGTTCTGCTGCATGATCTTCACGCGCTCGGGCCAGCCGAGACCTTCGAGATCGTTCAGCAGTTCGTCCGCGTACTGCGTGATGCGCATGTAGTACATCGGGATTTCGCGCTTTTCGACGAGCGCGCCCGAGCGCCAGCCGCGGCCGTCGATCACCTGCTCGTTCGCGAGCACGGTTTGATCGACCGGGTCCCAGTTGACGGTGCCGGTTTTCTTGTACGCGATGCGCTTTTCCAGCATCTTCAGGAACAGCCACTGGTTCCACTTGTAGTAGTCGGGGCTGCAGGTGGCGACTTCGCGCGACCAGTCGATCGCGAGGCCCATCGACTGCATCTGCTTCTTCATGTAAGCGATGTTGTCGTAGGTCCACTTGGCCGGCGGCACATTGTTGGCCATCGCGGCATTTTCCGCAGGCATGCCGAACGCGTCCCAGCCCATCGGCATCAGCACGTTGTAGCCGTTCATCCGCAGATAGCGGTACATCACGTCGTTGATCGTGTAGTTGCGCACGTGCCCCATGTGCAGCTTGCCCGACGGATACGGCAGCATCGAGACGCAATAGAACTTGGGCTTGTCGGTGGTTTCCGTCGTCTTGTACGCGTCGATGGCGCGCCATTGCCCTTGCGCGGCGGATTCGACGTCGGAGGGAACGTATTTTTCGTGCATGGTGTGATGGGTCGCTGGGTTCGGTGCTTCCGCACCGGCCGCTATGCTGCTTTGGTGCTTTTGCTGGATGAAATGGCGTCGTTTCCCCTTCTGCGGGGGAAAGGGCTGATTATACCGTTCGCGGACGGCTGCGCCGCGCTCTGAAGCCGCGCGCTTACTGCCGCGCGGCCGGCGGCGGGTCCGTCACGAAACCGATCCGCTCGAGACCGGCCTGCTGCGCGGCGCCCATCACCTGCGCGATCACCTCGTAGCGCGTGTTGCGCTCGGCGTGCAGGTGGATTTCGGGCTGGCCAGTGGCTTTGCCGGTTTCGCCGTCTTGCACTGCTTCACTCGCTTCCGCCGCTTTCGCCGCCTGCGCGAAGCGGCTGCGCATCTGTTCGAGCGTGATGAGGCTGCCGTTCCAGTAGAGCTTGCCCGCGGCGTCGATTGAAAGCGAAATGGTTTGCGGCGTTTCGCGCGCCGGCGCCGCGGCGACCTTCGGCAGATCGAGCCGGATAGCGTGCGTGAACAAAGGCGCGGTAATGATGAAGATCACGAGCAGCACGAGCATCACGTCGATCAACGGCGTCATGTTGATCTCGGCCATCGGCGCGGCCGTCTGCTTTTTCTCGAGTCCGCCGAATGCCATGTCGCCTCCCCGCGCTGCGCTCAGTGAGCTTGCTGAGCGGCGGCCTGCTGCCCGCGCAGCGGCGCTTGCGGCTGGCCGGCGGGCGCGCAGACGTACGCGTGCAGATCGTGCGCGAAGCCGTCGAGTTCCTCCGACAACTGCCGCACGAGACGCCCGAGCACGTTGTAGGCGAGCACCGCAGGAATCGCGACCACGAGGCCAAAGGCAGTCATGATGAGCGCCTCGCCGACCGGGCCCGCGACGTTTTCGATCTGTGCCTGCCCGCTCGCCGCGATACTGCCGAGCGCGTGATAAATGCCCCACACGGTGCCGAGCAGCCCGACGAAAGGCGCCGTGCTGCCGACCGAAGCGAGCAGCACTTGCCCGAATTCCAGCCGCCGTTGCGACGCACTGAGCGCCTGGCGCAGCGCTCTCAGCACCCGCTCGCCGCGCTCGACGCGCGCAAGCAACGCGCCGGGAATATCGACCTCGGCGGCATGGAGCGCCGCTTCGGCGAGCGGCGAGAAGACGCGCTCGCGGTCGGCGCGCTTCAGTGCGGCGACGCCTTCAGCGAGCGTAGGCGCCTGCCAGAAGCGCGCGATCGCGCGCGTCGCCTGGCGTTTCGCGCGCACGAGCACCCAGCTCTTGACGATCAGAAAGCACCAGCTCGCCACCGACATCGCCAACAGCACATAGGCGACGCCATGCGTGATCGCGTCGCTCGTTTGAAGGTAATGGATGATGCCGCTGCCGCCTGCCATCTGGCCTCGCCGAAAGAATGTGCCGGACTGTGCCTAGCGCAAGCCGAGCACGTCCTGCATGTCGAAGAAGCCGGTCTGATGGCCCTCGAGGAAACGCACGGCGCGAAGCGCGCCCTGCGCGTACGAGAGACGGCTCGCCGACTTGTGCGTGATTTCAATGCGCTCGCCGATGCCCGCGAACAGCACCGTATGATCGCCGACGATGTCGCCGCCGCGAATCGCCGAAAAGCCGATGGTGGACGGATCACGTTCGCCCGTCACGCCCTCGCGGCCGTAGACGGCGCAGTCGTCGAGATTGCGGCCTAGCGCATTCGCGATCACCTCGCCCATGGTGAGCGCGGTGCCCGACGGCGCGTCGACCTTGTGACGGTGATGCGCCTCGATGATCTCGATGTCGTAGCCGGTTGCGAAATGCTTCGCCGCGAATTCGAGCAGCTTCAGCGTGACGTTCACGCCCACGCTCATATTCGACGCGAACATGATCGCGACGTTGTCCGCCCCGGCGCGCAATTGCGCCTTCTGCGCGTTGTCGAAGCCGGTCGTGCCGATCACCATTTTCACGTTGTGGCGCTGCGCCGCTTCGAGATGCACGAGCGTGCCTTCCGGGCGCGTGAAGTCGATGAGATAGTCGGACTCGGCGAACACGCGCTCGATGTCGTCCGTCAGCGCGACGCCCGTCTGTTTGCCGACAAAAGCGCCGGCGTCCTGACCGAGTTGCGGCGAACCTGGACGGTCGAGCGCGCCGGACAGCGTGGCGTCGGAATCGTTAAGAACCGTTTCGATGAGCATGCGGCCCATACGGCCCGATGCGCCAGCAATCGCAATTTTCATGGCTACGAGGGTTCGAAAGAACGGCCCGGCAAGCGCGGGCAAAAGCGGCGGCGGGCAGCACGCCCTCGCGCCGCGCATGACTGGAACAGCAGAGAACCGGACGGCGCCGCGCAACCTGGCTTCATGCGCGACGCAACGCAAAAAGTCACGTTGCAGCGGGCGCTTGCGCGGCTACCGTCTTAAAACAAGGACAACGATATTACTGGCTCGTTCCCGAAGTGGACGGCGCGGTCAACGGTGCGTTGTACGTCGGGCTGCTGCCGCTTTGCGACGAACCGCTCGGCCCGACCGGATTGTCCTGCGACGACGGCGCGGGAGGCGGCGGACGATGGAACTGGAACTGCGGCTGACCAGCGGACGTGGCGCCTTGCGGCGGCACGCCGCCGGCATTCGCGGTCGGCGCCGTTGAGCGCACCGACGAGCGCGTATTGCGCGACGGCGCCTGCACGGCATTCGTCGCACGATTGGCGGCTTGTGCGGCTTCGGCGTTCGCATCCGTGGACGGCGCGGCGGCGGCCGCTGCACCCTCGACGGACGGCGAGCGCGTGGTGTCCACGGTGACCGGGGCCGCAGCGGCGACCGGCGCACTTGCGCCCGCAGCGCTGCTTGCTACGTTAGGCACCGCTGCCTTCTTGCCGCGCTTGTCGCCGTCGATTTCGGCGAGCAGTTCGAGGTTCGACGGCAGATCTTCGCCGCCACTCCAGCTCGCGACGCGGTCGCCGGCGAACAGGACGATGAAGTCGCGCTGCTGCACGACGTTGGTCGAGCCGCGCTTGAAATAGAACACGTAGTCCCAGCGGTCAGCGTGGAACATGTCGGCCAGAAGCGGCGTGCCGAGCAACTGACGCACCTGCGCGCGCGACATGCCCACCTGCATTTGCGAGGCAGCTTCTTTCGAGACGAAGTTGCCTTGCACAACGGTAATCCGGTACGGCGTGATGCTTTGAGCAATCCGCTGCGTGAGGCTGTCGTACGTGGAACATCCTGCGAGAATCGCGACAGCCGCAACAGCGATCAAGGTACCCCGCATGCGGCTCCCCCGGTAGATCAATTGAGATTTTGAAATCATTTCACTCACCGTGCGGGCCCGCTGACGAGCCGCGCGAGTTTCATTCCATCGAAGATGACCAGAACGGCAAAAACACATTACTATGAGAGCCCAGCATTGTACTCTAGGGATCCCTTGTCATGACCAATCCAACCGATCTCAAGAATATCGGGCTCAAGGCGACCCTTCCGCGCCTCAAAATCCTTGAGATTTTTCAGCACAGCCCCGTCCGTCACCTGACGGCCGAAGACGTGTACCGCAATCTCCTGCACGAAGAGCTCGATATCGGTCTTGCCACCGTTTATCGCGTGCTGACGCAATTCGAGCAGGCCGGCCTGCTGTCGCGCAGCAATTTCGAATCGGGCAAGGCGGTGTTCGAACTGAACGAAGGGTCGCACCACGACCATCTGGTGTGCCTCGATTGCGGCCTCGTGGAAGAGTTTTTCGACTCGGAAATCGAGAATCGTCAGCAGTCCATTGCGAAGGAACGCGGCTTCAAGCTGCAGGAACACGCGTTGGCGCTGTACGGTGCCTGCACGAAGGAAAATTGCCCGCATCGCAAGCATTGACGTGGCATCGGCCGTGTCGGGGGGCGCGGTCGGAAATTGAGCGATAAGCACAGAATGGCCCGGCCGGTGGTGAATCGGCCGGGCCATTTTTTCGTCGAATGAAAAGCGGTGCGTTGCGCTATTGCATTTCACTTGCTTACTTCAGCGCTTACGCCGGTATTTCGACGCTCTCCGCGAACACTAGCCGCCACGGCTGCGGCAATGTCTGCTCGTCGCAATTGCGCCCGTCACCGCCGCGATCGACGACGAGAAAATCGCTCACGCGATCAAGCGCGAGAAGCGGATGATGCCAGACGCCCTTCGCATAATTGACGCCCTGCCAGGCGTCGGTCCAGAAGCCGCGCATCTGCGTGCAATCGAGCTCGCCGGCCGGCGCGACGACGATCAGATAGCGGCACGGCGTCAACGGAATGAAAGCCTGACTGCCGAGCGGGTGCCGCTCCATCATTGCGATGTCGAGCGGCAACGCATGCGGCTGCGCCCGGAACAGGTTGACGAGCGGCCGCCCGCCCTCGTCCGCCACGTCGACGCGCGCGAGGTCGTGATAGCGCTCGGTCGTGCCGCCGTTGATCGGAAAATGACGCGCGCCTTCGAGTTCGATCACGTCGCCAAACGGCGCGAACGCCTCGCGCGTCAGACGCTGCAGTTGCAATGTGGGTTTCAAAACCGCTTCCGGGGTCTTCATGCGTGACGCTCCATTTACGCGATCTCGCCCCACAGGCGCAGCCGCGACACGCCGCCGTCGGGGAAGATATTGAAACGCACGTGCGTGACCGGCCCGAGCGACGCGAGGCCGTCCGCGAACGTGTGTACGTGATCCATCTGCAGCTTCTGCTCATCGAGCAGCACGGGCCAGAACATCGCTTGCGTAACGAGCGAATCGTCGGTCCCGCCGATGACGCGCGCGGCCTGCAACGAGCAGCGGTCCGGGAAATTGCCCTTGAAATGCGCGGTATCCACTTCGATTTTGCGGATCACGCCCGGCCGCGCCAGCGCGACGATCGCCCAGTCGTTGCCCGGCTCGCGGCGGCGCCGCGTCTCCCAGCCGTCACCCATGTTGACGCCGCGGCCGGGCATCAGCATCTGCGAGGCGGGGCCGAAATGCTGGTTGTTGGCGGCGACCAGATACGCGCCGTTTTCAATCGCCGCGAGGTCCAGCAGCGCGCCGCGCTCCACGCGTTCCCAGTCACGCCTGGGGTGGCCGTACACGCGCAAACGCGCGAGGCCGCCGTCCGGGTACAGGTTCACGCGCAAGTGAGTGAAGGCACGCGCGTCGTTCACTTCGACGTAATGGTGCTGATTGCCCTGGAGCGTCGTCGCGGGAACCAGCGTTTGCCAGTCGGCATTGTCGGGCGGCACGTCGCCGTCCGCGTGACAGGCGTCGATCGACGCCGCCGGCGGAAAATTGCCGGTGAAGTGGCTCGTGTCCAGATCGACGCCGTGCACGACGCCCGGCCGCGCGAGGCGGATCACGCAAAAATCGTGGCCGCTCGTGCGCTTGCGGCGGGTTTCCCAGCCGTCCATCCACTTGCCGTGGTCGTCGTATTTTCCGGGGATGAATACCGCCGGCTGCGGATCGAGCATGCGTTCTTTCGGCGCGAAGAATTCGTCGCTGGCGAAGAGCGCCTTTGCGCCGAGCCGCGGGTCGGCGAGATTCATGTAGCGGCGGGTGAAAGCGGGAGCGTTCGGGTCGAGGATCGGATTAGCCATGGTTTTCAGTCAAGCGACGTGAAGTTGGAGATGCGCCGGCGGTCCAGCGGGTTTGTCGGCGGAGAAAACGTGCGGCGTGGGGCGTGGAATCGGGAAGCGTCAGGCAAACGTGCGAGCGGGCTTCGCGGACAGCAACGGTAGCGAGCGGTGGCTCTGCCCGCGGCCTGGGCAAACCGGCCCGCGCGAGGCGGCGTGGCTCGCTTCGAGGTCTCGCCACGCGCCGCCCTTCGTGCTGCCCTTCGTGCTGCCCTTAAAGCCTCCCTCAAACAGCGGGCGCGCCGCTATGACCGCTGACGGGTTCGACAGCAGCTTCCTCGCCGCCGGCGACATAGCGGAAATCCGCATCGCCATTCAGCACACGATGCGCGCGCACCCGGTCGATGTCCTTCTCCCACACGGCGACGACCACCGTCGCCACGCAGTTGCCGATCAGGTTGGTCAGCGCGCGGGCAATGCCGACGAACCAGTCGACGGGAAGGATCAGCACGAGGCCAAGCACGGGAATCGCCGGAATCGCGGACAGCGTCGCCGCCAGAATGACGATCGCGGAGCCGGGAATGCCGTGCGCGCCCTTCGACGTCACGAGCGACACCAGCACGACCACGATCAGATCGTGCGTGGAAAGCGGCGTGTTGGTCGCCTGCGCGATGAACAGCACCGCGAGCGTCAGATAGATCGAAAAGCCGTCGAGATTGAACGAGTAGCCGGTCGGAATCACGAGACCGACCGTCGAATCCTTGACGCCCATCCATTCGAGCTTGCGCATGACTTGCGGCAGCACGGCATCGGAAGAAGCGGTGCCGAGCACGATCGACAACTCTTCGCGCAGATAACGGATCAGCTTGAAAATGCTGAAGCCCGCGAGCCGCATGACGACGCCCAGCACGACCACCACGAACACGACGCAGCTCGCGTAAAACACGAGCACCAGCATGCCGAGCTGCTTGAGCGACTCGACGCCGTACTTGCCGGTCGTAAAGGCAATCGCGCCGAGCACGCCGAGCGGCGCCAGCTTGATGATGAAACCCATCACGCGGAAGAACACCTGCGCGAGTTCGTCGATCATGCTGCCCACGCGCTGCCCTTTGCTGCCGAGCAACGAAAGCGCCGAACCGAACAGCACCGAAAAGACCAGAATCTGCAGAATGTCGCCGGTGGCGAACGCGTTGAACGCAGTGTCCGGAATGATCTTCAGCAGAAAACCAGCCGTGTCCTTGAGGCTCTTCGCGTGCTCCGTGTAGGTGGAGAGCGACGCCGGATCGAGCGAGTGCAGGTCGATGTTCATGCCGGCGCCAGGACGCGTTGCGTAGGCCAGCACCGCGCCGATCACGAGCGCGATCGTCGTCATCACCTCGAAGTAGATCACCGCCTTCAGGCCGACGCGGCCGACCTTGCGCAGATCGCCCGCGTGCGCCATCCCGCTCACCACGACGCAAAACACGATCGGACCGATCACCATCTTGATCAGCTTGAGGAAACCGTCGCCGAGCGGACGCAGCGATTGCGCGAACTGCGGGTAGAGCGCGCCGATCGCGACGCCGATCAGAAGCGCTATGACGACCCGGCCAAACAGCGAATTGAGAAACTTCAGCACGGCTTCCTCCTGAGGTGGATGTCCATCTGTTCAGACTGGTCCGACCAGACCTGTTATGGTGGATAGTAGGAAGCCGATATACTGACGTCAAGGCGTCTTGAAACGGTGTTTACCCGCGCTGTGTCGCTCGCTTGTGCGGTTCGCGACGCAGCCTGTTCGCCGTTAATTCCACGTTCTTCGGGCCGCGTACTACAATGCCGGTCAGACCGCGCTTCGAGGTGAATTCCGATGAAAAATGTCCCGCACACCGTCACCGATGCCGCCATCGCGACCATTCGCGAGCGCATCGAAGCGGGCGTTTATCCGGTGGGCAGCCTGCTGCCGGCGCAGCGCCAGCTTTCGGAAGAACTGGCGATCAGCCGCGCGTCGCTGCGCGAGGCGCTGTCCACGCTCGAGGCGCTCGGGCTGCTCGTGATCAGGCCCGGCAAAGGCGTGTACGTGGAGCGCGCGCAGGCGTCGGCGGCGGCGCAGTCCTGGCGCTTTGCCGCGCAGTCTTCGCTGCCCGACACCTATCAGATGCGCTACGCGCTGGAAGGGTTTATCGCGCGCATGGCGGCGCTCGCCGTCAGCGATTCCGACCTCGCCTGGTTCGAGGAAAACATCACCGCCATGCAGACGGCGCTCGCGTGCGACGAACTCGACGAGGCCGCGCGCCTCGACTACGACTTCCACATGCGCATTGTGAGCATTGCGGGCAACGCCGCGATTGAGTCGATTCTGAGCAGCAGCGCGGACGTCATGAAGGAAAGCCAGCGCATGCCGTTTTACCGGCGCGAACTGGTGCTGTCGACCTACACCGAGCACCGCGCGATTCTGGACGCGCTCAAGGCACGCGATTCAGCCGCGGCGGGCAAAGCCATCGAGACGCATATTTCGAACGCCGCGCAGCGCGCCGGCGTCTATTTCCCGACTCCGCAGGCGTAAAAAAGCCGCTCCGTGGAGCGGCTTTGGAGCGGCAGTGGCTTCTTTCTGCGTCGGCATCTTGCGCCGCGGGACGAACCGCCGGCGCAACTCCGGCGGCCCGAGCGAAGCCTCGAACCTTACTTCGCGTTCGCGAGCGCAACCGCCGTATCCAGCATGCGGTTCGAGAAGCCCCACTCGTTGTCGTACCAGCTCGACACCTTCACGAGACGGCCCGACACCTTGGTCAGCGTAGCGTCAAACGTCGACGAAGCCGGGTTGTGGTTGAAGTCGATGGACACCAGCGGCGCGTCGTTATAGCCGAGGATGCCCTTCAGCGCGCCTTGCGACGCTTCCTTCATGATCGCGTTGACTTCTTCGACCGTCGTGTCGCGCGCGGCGATGAACGACAGATCGACCACCGACACGTTGATCGTCGGCACGCGAATCGCGTAGCCGTCGAGCTTGCCGTTCAGTTCCGGCAACACGAGGCCGACCGCCGAAGCCGCACCCGTCTTGGTCGGGATCTGGCTATGCGTGGCCGAGCGCGCGCGGCGCAGGTCTTCGTGATAGACGTCCGTCAGAACCTGGTCGTTCGTGTACGCGTGGATCGTCGTCATCAGGCCGTTCACGAGGCCGATCTTGTCGTTCAGCGGCTTGACGAGCGGCGCGAGGCAGTTCGTCGTGCACGAAGCGTTCGAGATGACCGTGTCCGATGCCTTCAGCACGTTGTGGTTCACGCCGTAGACGATCGTTGCATCGACGTCCTTGCCGCCCGGCGCCGAGATGATGACTTTCTTCGCGCCGCCCTTGATGTGCGCGCTTGCCTTTTCCTTGGTCGTGAAAAAGCCCGTGCATTCCATCACGACGTCGACGTTCAGCTCGCCCCACGGCAGCTCAGCCGGGTTGCGGTTGGCCAGCACGCGGATCTTGTCGCCGTTCACAACCAGGTAGTCGCCGTCCACCGACACTTCGCCCGGGAACTTGCCGTGCGCGGTGTCGTATTGCGTGAGGTGGGCGTTGGTCTTGGCATCGCCGAGATCGTTGATGGCGACGATTTCGATATCGTGCTTCTTGCCGTTTTCATAGAAGGCGCGCAGCGTGTTGCGGCCGATCCGGCCGTAGCCGTTGATTGCGACGCGAATCGTCATGGTCTATCTCCTGATGGCTGAAAAAATACGTCGATGTTTCGTCTGACCGGCCGCGTCGCCACGCGTTCATGTTGTGCTTCCACGCGCGCGGCAACGCTTTGTCCTGAATCAGCCGAGTGCGGCTTTAGCCGTCTCCACCACGTGCTCGACGGTGAAGCCGAAATGCTTGAACAGCACGCCAGCCGGGGCCGATTCGCCGAACGTGTCGATGCCGACCACGCCGCCTTCCAGGCCCACGTACTTGCGCCAGAAATCCGTCACGCCCGCTTCGATCGCGACGCGGCGGACGCCTTGCGGCAGCACGCGTTCGCGGTACTCGGCGTCCTGCCTGTCGAACACTGTGGTCGCCGGCATCGACACGACCCGCGCCGCGATGCCTTCGCGCGCCAGCGGCTCGACCGCGTTCAGCGCCAGTTCCACTTCCGAACCCGTCGCGATCAGGATGATTTTGCGCGCGACGATCTCGTCGTTCCAGTCGCGCAGCACATAACCGCCCTTCTCGATGTTGGCGATTTGCGCGTCGGTGCGCTCCGAGAACGGCAGGTTCTGACGGCTGAAGATCAGGCACGACGGGCCGTTGTGTTCGACGGCCTGCGTCCATGCCACCGCCGTTTCCACCGTATCCGACGGACGCCACACCTGCAAATGCGGAATCAGGCGCAGGCTCGCGACGTGTTCGACCGACTGGTGCGTCGGGCCGTCTTCGCCGAGACCGATCGAATCGTGCGTGAACACGAAGATGGACGGCGCCTTCATCAGCGCGGCGACGCGCAGCGCGTTGCGGCTGTAGTCGGAGAACGTCAGGAACGTGCCGCCGAACGCCTTGAAGCCGCCGTGCAGCGCGAGGCCGTTGATCGCCGCGCTCATGCCGAATTCGCGCACGCCGTAGTTGACGTAGTTGCCCGCCGCGCGGCCTTCCTCGTTCACACGGACCGGCTTTGCGGCCTTCCAGTTGGTCAGATTCGAACCGGTCAGGTCGGCCGAGCCGCCCAGCAGTTCCGGCAGCACCGCCGACAAACCTTCGATAGCCTGCTGCGACGCCTTGCGAGTCGCGATGGTTTCCGCGCGCTCGTTAGCGCCGGCGATGATCGCCTTCGCTTTTTCCTTCCAGTCCGCGGGGAGTTGCTTCCCGCTGCGACGCGTGAATTCAGCCGCTTCTTGCGGATATTTCGCAGCGTAGGCGGCGAATGCCTTGTTCCAGTCGGACTCGAAGCGCGCGCCGGCTTCTTTCGCGTCCCATGCCGCATAGACTTCCTGCGGAATCACGAACGGCTCCCACTTCCAGCCGATGGCTTCGCGCGTCGCCGCGATTTCCTTCTCGCCGAGCGGCGCGCCGTGCGAGTCGTGGCTGCCGGCCTTGGTCGGCGCACCTTCACCGATCACGGTCTTGCAGCAGATCA
The DNA here is from genome assembly GCF_041355255.1 of Paraburkholderia sp. RCC_158. NCBI lineage: Bacteria > Pseudomonadati > Pseudomonadota > Betaproteobacteria > Burkholderiales > Burkholderiaceae > Paraburkholderia > Paraburkholderia sp. RCC_158. The sequence continues at coordinate 21,290 of NZ_JBFUPM010000021.1, forward strand.
GCGTCGGCTTGTCGGACTGCTTGGCCTGCTTGATGGCCGCGTCGACTGCGTCGACGTCGTGGCCGACCACGTTGGGGATCACGTTCCAGCCGTAGGCTTCGAAGCGCTTCGGCGTGTCGTCGTGGAACCAGTGCACCACTTCGCCGTCGATCGAGATGCCGTTGTCGTCGTAGAACGCGATAAGCTTGTTCAGCTTGAGCACGCCGGCAAGCGAGCAGGCTTCGTGCGAGATGCCTTCCATCAGGCAGCCGTCGCCGACGAACACGTACGTATGGTGGTCGACGATCTTCGCGTCAGGCTTGTTGAATTCGGTGGCGAGCAGCGATTCCGCGAGCGCCATGCCGACCGCATTCGCGAGACCTTGGCCGAGCGGGCCGGTGGTCGTTTCGACGCCCGGCGTGATGCCGTATTCCGGGTGGCCCGGCGTCTTCGAATGCATCTGGCGAAAATTCTTGAGCTCGCTGATCGGCAGGTCGTAGCCGGTGAGGTGCAGCAGCGAGTACAGCAGCATCGAGCCGTGGCCGTTCGACAGCACGAAACGGTCGCGGTCTGCCCATTGCGGATTCTTCGGATTGTGGCGCAGATGGCGCGACCACAGGGCCACGCCGATTTCGGCCATGCCCATCGGCATGCCGGGATGGCCGGAATTCGCTTGTTGAACGGCGTCCATGGACAGCGCGCGGATCGCGTTGGCCATCAGGGAAGTGGGTGCGGGAGACGGGGTCGTCATGTCGAGTCCGGAGACAGAGTCAAAAAGCGGTGCGCGCTTGAGGCCCGGAAGCTCGGCGGCCAGTCCGCTTCGGCGCACGGTGCGGCGCCTCAAGACGCGAAACGGGCAGAGCAAACGGACAAGGCTGAAAGCGTGACATTCTAACAGAAGGCCGCACCGGCCCCAGTGCGCCAAGCCGCATGGCGGCGTGCGCATTGCCAAGTCGAAGCTCTGTTGATCCGGGCGTGGCGGCGGGCCAGGAACGCCGTGGGTCGTTAGAATTGAGCGGCGTAACTCAACGCGTTTTCATGCAGGCCGACCCTTGAGCGACTCTTTGCTGTTCCACCCCACACCCGACGTCGTCTACGGATTTCCGCACGCTTCGCTGCTTGCGCGCGTCGACTCGCCGTATCAACGCATCGAGGTGTGGGAGACGCGCCAGCTCGGCCGGCTTTTCACGCTCGACGGCCGCCCGATGACGTCCACCGGCGACGAGTTCATCTATCACGAGTGCATGGTGCATCCGGCGGCGCTCGCGCATCCGGCGCCGAAGGCGGCGCTCGTGCTGGGCGGCGGCGATGGCGGCGCCGCGCGGCAACTGCTCGCGCATCCCGGAATCGAAAGAATCGTCGTCGCCGAGCTCGACGAACAGGTGGTTCGCCTGACGCGCGAGTATTTGCCGGACGTGCACGACGGCGCCTTCGACGACCCGCGCGTCGAACTGCTAATCGGCGACGCCGCGCACTACGTGGCCGCAGCAGCCGACGCGCAATCCATGCAGTTCGATCTGATCGTGTTCGACCTGACGCCGCCGGACTCGCCCGCCGCCGGCCTGTACACGACAGCCTTCTACCGCCAACTGAAGCGGGTGATGAGCCCGACTGCCGCGTTGTCGATCCATCTGGGCTCGCCGTATTTCCACGCCGGCAGAATTGCCGGTCTGCTCGACGACCTGCGCCGCGCGTTCGCCGTCGTACGCATCATGAGCACCTTCATCCCGCTACACGGCTCGCTATGGATGATGGCAACGGCCAGCGACACGCTCGATCCCGCCGCACTAACCGCCGATGACGTGTCCGCGCGCCTCGCCGCGCGTCGAATCGACGCATTGAAGCATTACAGCGCGGCCACGCACGCCGGGCTCTTTGCGGCGTCGCCGTCAGCCAGCGGTAAACTAGGTCAATTCTTAAAGCCAGCACGCTAACGACCGGGCAAAATGCTCGGCTTGGCCCGTGCGCGCTATCTCATAGACAGACGATACGGGACTCGCTGCCGGCTTCCGAGCACGCGCCCAACAACCCATAGATCCGGAGAACTCCATGACCGCCTCCCGCCCAGCCGGTGTGCCCTGGTTGACCCCCTATCTGACGGTGCGCGACGCGCGTGCCACGACCGCGTTCTACACCGCGGCGTTCGGCTTCGAGTTGAGGGACAGCGTGCAGGACGACGGCGTCGTCATGCACGTCGAGATGACGTATCAGGGCCAGCTGATCGTGATGTTCGCGCCGGAAGGCGCGTTCGGCTCGACCGCGAAAACACCGCGAAGCGCAGGCGCGATTGCGCCGCAATCGTTTTATGTCTATGTCGACGATGTCGACGCGGTTTACGCCCGGGCGCTCGCCGCCGGGGCAAAATCGCTGAGCGAGCCGCAGGACCAGTTCTGGGGCGACCGCTTCGCCCAGGTTGAGGATCTGGACGGCTACCGTTGGGCGCTCGCTCGCCACCTTTCGTGAACTAATGAGTATTTTTCTGATGCCTCGCTTCTTCGTCGGTACGTCCCTTTCGCCCGACGACATCGTGCAGCTTCCCGATGACGTCGTTCGGCACGTCCTTGTCCTGCGCTTGCAGGTGGGCGACTCCATCGTGCTTTTCAACGGAGAAGGCGGTGAATACAGCGCCGAACTCGCCGCCATCGAACGCCGCGCGGTCACCGTAAAAATTCGCGAGTTCCGCGATATCGAAGTCGAAACGCCTTACCGGCTCACGCTCGCCCAAGGCATTGCGAGCGGCGACAAGATGGACTGGCTGATCGAAAAGGCCGTGGAACTCGGCGCATCCAGCTTCGTGCCGCTCACCACCACGCGCAGCGTGGTGCGTCTGGCGGGAGAACGCGCGGCGCGACGGCATGCGCATTGGGAAGGCATCGTGCGAGCGTCCTGCGAGCAATGCGGGCGCAACCGTCTGCCCGAAGTCATGCCGGTGCGTGAAATCGCCACATGGCTCAGCGCGATGCCGCGCGTTCCCGCCGGCGACGAACTGCGCATCCTGCTGTCGCCGCGCGCCAGCATCCCTTTCTCGGCTTTGCCTGCGGCTCCGCCGAAGGGGCCCGTCACCGTGCTGGTCGGCCCGGAAGGCGGTTTTTCCGCCGCCGAAGAAGCCGCCGCGATGGATCATGGCTTCCAGGCTGTGGGGCTCGGACCGCGCGTGCTGCGCACGGAAACCGCCGGCATGGCCGTGCTGTCGGCGCTGGCGGCTGGCTGGGGCGGGTGGTGAGCGGCCGATTGGACTCTTGTCGGGCCAGCGGCACTGACTAAGGCCGCGGCATCAGCAGCGGCCGCAACGCCTCCGCGCAAAAGCCAAAACAAAGGCCCGCCAATTGGCGGGCCTTTATCGTTCTGGCGGCAATCTCCGGCTGCAATCCAGCCAGGACGCGAAAGCCTCAGGGTTTTTAGCTTATTCAGGCAAACGAATAAAACACCCGAAACGCGACCTTACGCTCAGCCCAGAATTCGGCGGCCTCGCGGAACACGTCCAGCAGCGTCTCGCGGCCTTCCTTGTCGAACTTCTGTGCGACGGGCAATTGCTCCAGCACGATCACGAAACCCGGCTGCGCACCGGCCTTGTGGACGAGATCGGTCAGGCAATCGTAGAGCGCGTCGTAATTCTTGCCAAAATGTTTCGGAAACAGGAACGAGGTTGCGATGGTCTCGAGCACTTCCTGTTTCGATTGCGCATTGGCGCAATACGCATAGAGAAAGTGCTGACCTAGTTGATTCGCCTCGTCCGCGAGATCCTGAACGCGGAACGCGCGGATCGACTGTACGATGTTCGGTCGTACGGTCTTGAAAAGACTCATGGGCTCCTCGTTCGATGAAACCACACTGTCAGGCTCGCTCCGGTTCTCACGGCCCTGATCGCCCGCGCGCATCTGCATGACGCGCTGGAACAGGTTGCCCTCGCCGGCCGCGAAAAGATCCGTCGCGACTCCGGTGTCGTGCGCGTAGACGTTGTCGCTCATGCCGTTCATCCCGATGTCATTCAACAATACGATTAAAACTGGTGTAGTGGTCGTCCGAGTAGTAACAATTGTCGGTTCGCTTCAGCGGACCTCCGCAGACGATGCGACGCGCCCCGCGATTACGTGAGCGAGGCGTGGGAACGGTGTATTCGTGGTAGTAGCCGCGCCGGTTGGGCGGCAGCAACCGTTCGCGGTTGCCGAATACGACGCCGTCCTTTTCATATGGATAAGGCCCGCCTGCGGCAATCAAGTTCAATGTATCGACCGCCTGACGGGGCAGTTGCGCCACCGTGACAGTGCCGAGTGCCTGTGCATCGGTGCCGGCGGGTGCCGTGTAGTTGCGCGCGAAGGCGTAAGGCACGGGGCCGCAGAAAGCGCACAGCGCAGCCGCACCGATCAGCACGCCCTTGATCCGCTGCCAGCTGCGTGCCATTTACCAAGATTCCCGGCGGTTAGATCACGAGTTTGACGACCATGAAAGTCGTAAGGGTATCGCTAATGGTCCCTGGAATCAACGTTCGCCAGGCGCGCGAAATTGCTCAAATCGACGGCGACGCGCTGCTGGCCGCACTTTGACGACTTTTGACAGAAAATTTTGCTCACTCGGGCTAGTATTAGCCCAACGACGCAAAAACACCCGCCCGCCGGGCCTCCGTCGCCGGAGTTCGGAAGCGGGATTCTTGTAACGATGCCTGTTGTTTGCCGTTTTGGGGCGGCTATCCCCTGTTCGCCCTAAGGCGTGTCCATTGCGGACACGCCTTCTTTTTTTGCAGGGCGAGATGCCGGCCAAGGTAGCCGGCAGGTTTGCGTGCGCCGGCCGGTGCTTACTACGCAACCAGCCAGCGCCGTGCGATCAACGCGCCGCGATCACATCCGCGACCAGCAGCGCCGTCATGTTGACGATGCGTCGAACCGTCGCGGATGCCGTCAGCACATGCACCGGCTTGTCCGCGCCGAGCAGCATCGGGCCAATCGCGATGTTGTTGCCGGCCGCCGTCTTCAGCAGGTTGTACGAGATGTTGGCCGCGTCGATGTTCGGCAGCACCAGCAGGTTCGCATCGCCTTCGAGCGTCGAGTCCGGCAGGATTTCGCGGCGCAGATTCGCGTCGAGCGCGACGTCGCCGTGCATTTCGCCGTCCACCTGAAGATCCGGCGCGCGTTCGCGCAGAATCGTCAGCGTGTCGCGCATTTTCTGCGCGGTCGGCGCGTGGCTCGATCCGAAGTTCGAGTGCGACACCAGCGCGACCTTCGGCTCGATACCGAAACGGCGCACTTCCTCGGCGGCCATGATCGTGATCTCGGCCAGTTGTTCCGGTGTCGGATCCACGTTCACGTGCGTATCCACGAGGAAAATCTGGCGATTCGGCAGCACCAGCGCGTTCATCGCGGCGTAGACAGCGCAGCCTTCGCGCTTGCCGATCACCTGGTCGATGAAGTGCAAATGGCGATGCGTCGTGCTCACCATGCCGCAGATCATGCCGTCGGCTTCGCCCTTTTTCACCAGCATCGCGCCGATCAGCGTGGTGCGGCGGCGCATTTCGAGCTTCGCCATCTGCTGCGTGATGCCCTTGCGCGACATCATCTTGTAGTATTCCTGCCAGAAATCGCGGTAGCGCTCGTCGTGATCGGTGTTGACGACCGTGTAATCCTGGCCCGCGACGAGGCGCAGCCCATAGCGCGCAATGCGCTGCTCGATCACGGCCGGACGGCCGATCAGGATCGGCTTCGCCAGCTTTTCGTCGACGATGATCTGCATCGCGCGCAGCACGCGCTCTTCCTCGCCTTCCGCGAACACAATGCGCTTCTTCTCCGGCTCGACGCCGCGCGCGAGCTGGAAGATCGGCTTCATCGTCGTGCCGCTGTGATACACGAACTGCTGCAGGTGCTGTTCGTACGCTTCCATGTCCTCGATCGGACGCTCGGCGACGCCGGAATCCATCGCGGCCTTCGCCACCGCCGGCGCGACCTTGACGATCAGACGCGGATCGAACGGCTTCGGAATCAGATATTCCGGCCCGAACGACAGGTCCTGAATGCCATAAGCCGTCGCGACGATGTCGCTCTGCTCCTGGCGCGCCAGTTCCGCGATCGCGTTGACCGCGGCAATTTCCATTTCCCGCGTGACCGTGGTCGCGCCCGCGTCCAGCGCGCCGCGGAACAGGAACGGGAACACCAGCACGTTGTTCACCTGGTTCGGATAGTCGGTGCGGCCCGTGCACAGCACCGCGTCCGGACGCACTTCCAGCGCCAGTTCCGGCAGGATTTCCGGCGTCGGGTTAGCGAGCGCGAGAATCAGCGGCTTGTCGGCCATCTGCTTGACCATGTCCTGCTTGAGCACGCCGCCCGCCGACAGCCCGAGGAAAACGTCCGCGCCGCCAATCGCTTCGGCGAGCGTGCGGGCTTCGGTTTCGCGCGCGAAGCGCTCCTTGTCCGGGTCCATCAGTTCGACGCGGCCCTTGTACACCACGCCCGCGAGGTCGGTCACAAGAATGTTCTCGAGCGGCAGGCCGATGTCCACCAGCAGGTCCAGACACGCCAGCGCCGCCGCGCCCGCGCCGGAGGCCACGAGCTTGACGTCCTTGATGTCCTTGCCGACCACCTTCAGACCGTTGGTGATCGCCGCCGCGACGACGATCGCCGTGCCGTGCTGGTCGTCGTGAAAAACCGGAATCTTCATGCGCTTGCGGCATTCGCGCTCGACGATGAAGCAGTCCGGCGCCTTGATGTCTTCCAGGTTGATGCCGCCGAAAGTCGGCTCGAGCGCCGTGATCACGTCGACCAGCTTGTGCGGATCGGACTCGTTCAGCTCGATATCGAACACGTCGATGCCGGCGAACTTCTTGAACAGCACGGCCTTGCCTTCCATGACCGGCTTCGACGCGAGCGGCCCGATATTGCCGAGGCCGAGCACCGCCGTGCCGTTCGTGACGACGCCGACGAGGTTGCTGCGCGCGGTGAAACGCGCCGCGTTCATCGGGTTTTCGACGATTTCCTCGCACGCGAACGCGACGCCCGGCGAGTACGCCAGCGCGAGGTCGCGCTGGTTGATCATCTGCTTGGTCGGGGAGATCGCGAGCTTCCCTGGAGTCGGGAACTCGTGGTAATCGAGGGCGGCTTCGCGGAGTTTGCTATTGACGGGAGTCGACATAAGGCGGGCTTCGAAGTGCGGATTAGAATAGATGTTCGACGGCATTGTAGCCCCAATTGCCGGCCCAATTCCTTCAATACGGGTACAACTGCCGCGACCGAAACGTAGCGAAAGCCAGTGGTGCCTGCACTTTTCCTCACAATGCTCTCAGAGTTTTCGCTGATCGAACGTTTCTTTGCCCGCCGCGCGGCGGGCCAGCCGTCGGTTGCCGCGGACGGCTCGCTCGGCATCGGCGACGACTGCGCGCTGCTCGCGCCGCGCGCCGGCGAAATGCTGGCGATATCGACGGACATGCTGGTGGAAGGCCGCCATTTCTTCGCCGATGTCGATCCCGAGGCGCTCGGCCATAAGGCGCTCGCCGTGAATCTGTCGGACCTTGCCGCGATGGGCGCGCAGCCGCAGGCGTTCACGCTCGCCTTTTCGCTGCCCAAAGCCGACGAGGCGTGGCTCGCCGCGTTCAGCGAGGGCCTGTTCGCGCTCGCGGAACGGCACGGTTGCGCGCTGATCGGCGGAGATACGACCGGCGGGCCGCTGAACCTGTGCATCACCGTGTTCGGCAGCGTGCCGCCGCAAGCGGCGCTGCGGCGCGACGCCGCACAAGCCGGTGACGACATCTGGGTGTCCGGCACGCTCGGTGATGCGCGCGCCGGCCTCGGCATCCAGCGCGGCGAGTGGCAGGCGAATGCGGCCGACGCCACAAGCTTCCGCCGCGCGCTCGAACGCCCGGAGCCGCGCATCGCGCTCGGTCTCGCACTGCGCGGCGTCGCGCGCGCCGCGTTGGACGTATCGGACGGACTCGCGGGCGACCTCAAGCACATTCTGGATCGCTCGAAGCTGCGCGCCACCGTCGACGCCGACGCCGTCCCGCGTTCGGCCGCGCTGCGCAAGCTACCGCTGGATACGCAGCGGCGCTGCACGCTGGCAGGCGGCGACGACTACGAACTCTGCTTCACCGCGCCGCCCGCCGCGCGCGGCGCGGTGGAAAACGCCGGGCATAAGGCGGGCGTGCCGGTCACCCGCATCGGTACAATAAGCGCTCTTCGATCGGCGGCGGATCGCCCCGCGATCGACTGGCGCGACGCCGCCGGCGCGCCGCTCACCCTGACGTTGCAAGGCTTCGACCACTTTCATGCAGACTGATCCCCCGCTTCGGCCCGCCGACGAGTTCGTCGGCGGCCAGCCTCCCAAGCCGCAACGCCCGCAGCCGCGCCGCGCGACCGCGCGCTTCATGCTGTCGCATCCTCTGCATATTCTGTCGCTCGGTTTCGGCAGCGGCTTGTCGCCGTTCGCGCCTGGGACGATCGGCACGCTCTTCGCGTGGGCGTCTTTTGCCGTCTTCAGCCGCTATCTGACAGTAATCGAATGGGGTGTGCTGATCGGCGTCGGCTTTGTCGGCGGCATTGCGATTTGCGGTTTTACCGCGAAGAGGCTCGGCACCGACGACCCGTCGCCGGTCGTATGGGACGAAATCGTCGCGTTCTGGCTGGTTCTGCTGATGGTCACGCCCGTCACGCTGACCGGGCAGTTCTGGGCGTTCGTGCTGTTCCGCTTCTTCGACATGGTGAAACCGCCGCCTATCGGCTACTTTGATCGGCGGCTGAAAGGCGGTTTTGGCATCATGTTCGACGACCTCGTCGCCGCGTTTTTCACGCTGCTCGTGATTGCGCTTTGGCGCATGTCCGTTTAACCGTTGCGCCCCGTTCCGGATTGACGCCATGCCTACCGATTCCGTCGTTCACCAGCTCGCGATCCGCGTGAGCAACCGCCTGCGCGACGAGCGCCTGATGCTCGTCACCGCCGAGTCGTGCACGGGCGGCATGGTCGCGACCGCGATCACCGACATTTCCGGCAGCAGCGGCTGGTTCGAGCGCGGCTTCGTCACGTACTCGAATCAGGCGAAAAGCGAAATGATCGGCGTGCCCGCCGACATGATCGAGAAATTCGGCGCGGTCAGCGAGCAGGTGGCGCGCGCGATGGCCGAAGGCGCGCTGCGCAACAGCCGCGCGCAGGTGTCGCTGTCGATCACGGGCGTCGCCGGTCCGGGCGGCGGCACCGAGACCAAGCCGGTCGGCATGGTGTCGTTTGGCTGGAGCAACCGGCTGCATACATCCGTTGAGACGAAGGTTTTCAAGGGCGACCGCGAGCAGATTCGCGTGCAGGCCGCGGCGCACGCGCTGCGCGGCGTGCTCGCGCTGCTCGACGAGCGCGAACATTGACCGTTGCAGTTGCGTGGAGACGAAACGAATGCCGGATTCCGATGCAGCCCGGGAGGAATTGATCCGCCGCTTCGATCTGAAGCCGCATCCGGAAGGCGGATTTTTCAGCGAGACGTATCGGTCGGCGGAACGCGTGAGCCGGGCGGACGGCGCGGCGGACGGAACGACGCAGACGCGCTCGGCATCGACGGCCATCTACTACCTGCTGTGCGACGGCGCGCATTCGGCCTGGCATCGGATCAAATCCGACGAGGTCTGGCATTTCTACGCCGGCGAGCCGCTGAACGTTCACGTACTCGACGCAGCCGGCAAGCTGGTCACGCACAAGCTCGGTAATGCGCTGATTCACCGCGACGCGGTGTTTCAGGCCGTGGTGCCGGCCGGTTTGTGGTTCGCCGCCGAATGCGCGGACCCCGCGAGCTTCGCGCTGGTTGGTTGCACCGTCGCGCCCGGTTTCGAGTTCAGCGAGTTCGAGCTTGCGGATGTCGATGCGTTGAAATCGCGCTATCCGCAACATGCGGCGTTTATCGGGCGGTTGGGGCCAACGGCCGGCGCGTGAAGCGCAACGGCTACTGTGTGGCGCGGCTGGCGCGAATTGCGATTGCCGGAAGCGGCTAGCGTCGGGCCGTTAGGGAAGCGACAAACCCACGCGGCAAACCCAAGCGATAAACCAGGCGACCAACCAGCCAATCACCGAAGCACTCAACTGGTCGACCACCGAAACACCCGCCAAACCGCCAAACCACCCCTCACCGAAACGCGTTAATCCGCTCCCGCGTTTCCATCGCCGCCTTCGCCGCCGCCTGCGCAAAGTCCTCGCCCTTGCCCGCATAGATGATCGCGCGCGACGAGTTGATCAGCATGCCCGTGCCGTTCGCGGTGCGGCCCGCGCCGACGGTCGCCTGAACGTCGCCGCCCTGCGCGCCGATGCCCGGAATCAGGAGCGGCATATCGCCGACAATCCCGCGCACCACTTCGATTTCCTTCGGAAAAGTCGCGCCGACGACGAGCCCGAGCTGGCCGCTCGCATTCCACTTCTTGGCCGCCAGTTGCGCGACGACCTGATAGAGCGGACGCCCGCCCGTCTCCAGAAATTGCAGGTCCGAACCGCCCGCATTCGACGTGCGGCACAGCACGATCACGCCCTTGCCTTCGTGCTCAAGGTACGGCTCGATCGAATCGAAACCCATGTACGGATTGACCGTGACCGCGTCGGCCTGATAGCGCTCGAACGCTTCGCGCGCGTACTGCTCGGCGGTGCTGCCGATGTCGCCGCGCTTCGCGTCCAGAATCACCGGCAAGCCCGGATGATGCGCGTGAATATGCGCGATCAGCTGCTCAAGCTGGTCTTCCGCGCGATGCGCCGCGAAGTAGGCGATTTGCGGCTTGAACGACGACGCGTAAGGCGCGGTCGCATCGACGATCTCGCGGCAGAAGTCGAAGATCGCGTCGGGCCGGCCGGCGAGCGCGCCGGGAAATTTGCTCGGCTCGGGATCGAGGCCGACGCACAGCAGCGAGTTGGTGCGCTGCCAGGCGTCGTTGAGTGTCTGGATGAAGTTGGACATGGTGAGTCTCGCGGCGAGCCGGTAATCGGGGAAGGCGCGTATTTTACCTGCCCGGCGCGGCGGGTCGGCGGTGGTTGCCCGCCCCTACTGCCGGCGCCGCGTTCCGCGCGCGCCCGGCATCGAACGCAAACCGGTGCGCTCGACGGTAAACCGGAAGCTCCTCGTGAGCCGCTCGCCGCGTCCCAGCAGCGTCATGCCGTTTTCGCACGCGCCGCCGGCCAGATTCATCGCGTTGATCGGATGATCGACCGGCTCGAAGCAGAAAAAGTCTTCGCCTGGCGGCGTGTACAGCACGTAGTAATCGGTGTCGGCGGCAATGTTCAGCGACAGCCGGCGCTTCGGCCAGACCACAGCCGCCTGCCCGCTCCAGCCCGTGAACGCATGATTGACGATGGTCTCCGGCAACGGATACGCGACGCCGAACTGCCACGCCGGCGGCGCCTGCACGTGACGGACCGGCAACCAGTCGTCGCCGGCGAGCCACAGACCGCCCGCCGCCGCCGACAGCTCGGTGTCCGCATCGCGCACGAAAAACGGATGCACGCCGAGTCCGAACGGCAAAGCCTCGCGGCCCGCGTTTTCGATTTCGAGCGTGATGACGAGCGACGGCCCGTCGAGCTTATACGTCTGCGCCGCACGAAACGCGTACGGCTTGCCGTCCCGCCGATCGAGCGTGAGCCGCACGTACTCGCGGTCCGAATCGGCGACTTGCCACGCGGACTGCCAGCCGTCGCCATGAATCGGGAAAGGCTCGTCGGCGCAATTGCGCGCCACGTCGACACGCCGTCCCGCGACATTGAAATGCCCGCCGCCGATACGGTTCGAGTACGGCAGCAGCGGATAACAGGCGAGTTCGTTCGGCTGCGTGTCGGCGGCGACGTGGCGGCAGCGCCGGAAAATCGGCGTGAGCGCGCCGTCGTCGCGCCAGTCAAAGCGCGTGATGCCGCCGCCGAGCGTCGGCGCGACGTCGAGCCGCAATTGCGCATTGGCGAGCGTGACGCACGCGACATCGCCGGCCGAAGTCTCACCGACTGCCACCGCCGATGTGCTCGGCCTCGCCAGCACCGGATTGGCGGCGGCCGCGAGCCGCGAGCGCCGGCTCTGCGCGCCTGGCGAGTTCTGAGCGTTCTGGGAAAAGGCGGAAACAGGGTTCGCAACAGTCATATCTGCTCCTTCGAGAGGCTTGCACGTTGCCGTCATGGCTGACGGATGCTGTCGGGCGATTTTCTTGAACCGGTCGCCTCTGGTCCGAACTCTGGTTGCTGCGCGGCTTCGTTGCCGGCGTTCATGCGCGATGTCGCGACATCGGCATCGACATCGACATCGACATCGGCATCGACACCTTGCATCGGACTCGCCGCTGCTGTCTACGTTCTGCACCGCTGCACCGCCCCGTCGCAAGCGACGCGGCGTCGCACATCCCTACGCCGGCGCGCCTGCAAAAACCGGCTCCGGCAAACCACGCCGCGCGGGCGTCGCGATAAACACGCCGCCGGCGCGCGAGTCGCCCGCGAGCGCGGCTGCGTCCAGACCGACGCGCGCGCTCGTAATGTACAGCGTGCCCAACTGCGCGCCGCCCAGCGCGACGCAACTCGGCTGCACCGTGGGCACGTCGACGCGCTCCGTTTCGACGCCGTCGGCGCCGTAGCGCACGACGCGCGCGCCGCCCCAGTGCGCGTTCCACAAGCCGCCGTCGCGATCGACGGTCGAGCCGTCCGGCTCGCCGGTCGCATCGGTGAGGCGCGCGAACACGCGGTCGTTGGCGATGCCGCCGTCCGCCAGGTAGTCGCAGGCGCGAATTTCACGCGTCGGCGAATCGCAGTAGTACATCGTCGCGCCGTCGGGACTGAACGCGATGCTGTTCGAAATGGCGGGCGCGGGCAACGGCAAGCGCTCCAGCGTCAAATCACGATCGAGCCGGTAAAACCCGCCGATCGCGCGCAACGGCGAGCCTTCGTCTTTCGTGCCGAACACAAAACGCCCCTGCCGATCGCAACGGCCGTCGTTCACGCGCGTGTTCAGACCAGGCTCGACATCGACGATATGGCGCGTCTCGCCGGTCGCGAGATCGAAGAACGCGAGCCGCGACGCGAGGCCGAGCAGCAGGTAATGAGGATCGGCGCACAGCGCGAAGGTGGCGAGGCGCTCAGGCATCGTCCACGACATGCTGCGGCCGTCGCGCGGATCGTAGCGCCACAGGCGTCCGCCTTCGATATCGGTCCAGTAGAAGCGGCCGGTTGTCACGCACCACGTCGCGCCCTCGCCCAGCGCGCACTTGCTGTCGACGAGAAGCGCCGCGCGCGGCGTGTGTGAGGCACGCACGTCCACGCTCGCCGTCACGCCCAGCCTCCATCCACGACGATGTCCTGCGCGGTGACCATGCGGCTGTCGTCGGCGGCGAGGAAGAGCGCCATGCGCGCGAGGTCGGCGGGCTCGAGTTCCGCGTCGATGCACTGGCCTTCCTTGATCGAACGGCGTCCCGCGTCGTCGAGCCACAGGCGCTTCTGCTTCTCCGTCATCACCCAGCCCGGCACGAGCGTATTCACGCGAATGTTGAAGTGGCCGAGGTCGCGTGCGAGACCGCGCGTCAAACCCTGCACCGCGGACTTCGACATCACGTACACCGGATAGCCGCCGTTCTTCAGCATCCAGCTGATCGAACCGAGGTTGATGATCGAGCCGCTCTGCGCCGCCTTCATGTCCTCCATCACTGCCTGCGCAGCGAAGAACTGATGACGGATATTCACCGCGATGCCCGCGTCGAAAGACTCGCGCGTGACTTCGCCGATCGTGTGACGCTTGTCGTTCGCCGCGTTGTTCAGGAGCACCTGAATCGGGCCGAGCGCCGCTTTGACATCGGCGATGGCTTTTTGCAGCGCGTCGATGTCCGTCAGATCGCACGGCAGGAACAGCGGCTTGTGCTTCGAGTCGCCGAGTTCGTCGGCGAGCGCTTCGCCCGCCGTCGCGTCGATATCGAAGAACGCGACGCGCGCGCCTTGCGCCGCGAAATGCTCGACGAACGATGCGCCGATGCCGGTCGCGCCGCCCGTGATCAGCACCGTGCGGTCGACAAGACTCGGGTAGCGCGCGAATACGTTGTTCGCGAGGCGCTCGTTTGCGTTGGCCGGAGACGACATCGTTCGATTCCTTTTAGAGCGAGTGGATTAATCCCGCGATCCGCGGTTCTTCAACTGGTCGAGCAGCACGGCGGCGAGCAGGATCGCGCCGCGCACGAGGTACTGATAGAACGCGTCGATGTTCATCAGGTTCATCACGTTCTCGACCGTGCCCATGATAAGCACACCGATCACGACGCCCGAAATCGTCGCGCGTCCGCCGAGCAGCGACACGCCGCCGAGCACGCACGCCGAGATCACGTTCAGCTCGAAACCTTGCGCGGCGTTCGGCTGACCGGACGTGATCCGCGAAGCCAGAATCACACCGGCGAGCGCGGTCACGGCGCCCTGGATCAGGAAGATGTAGACGCGCGTGCGTTCGACGTTGATACCCGCAAGACGCGACGCTTCCGGATTGCCGCCGATGGCAAGCGTATTACGTCCATACACGGTCTGATTGAGCATCACGCCGAACACGATGAAGCACAGCAGCGTGACCCAGATCGGCAGCGAGACGCCGAAAAAGCTGAGACCGCCGAGCGCGATGAACGTATCCGACGACACACCGACCGCCTGACCATGCGACACGATGAAGCCGAGGCCGCGCACGATTTCCATCGTCGCGAGCGTGGTAATCAGCGCATTGATGCGCAGATAAGCGATCACCGCGCCGTTGACGAAACCGATCACCGCGCCCGCCGCGACTGCCGCGACGATCGCGATAAACGTGTTGTCGGTGGCGTTCAATACCATCGCGCACAACACGCCCGCGAACGCGACCGTCGAACCGATCGACAGATCGAAGTCACGCGACGCGAGGCAGAACATCATCGTGCACGCGACCATGCCGATCTGCGAAATGGACAGCGCGAGGCCGAGCATGTTCTCGATCGAGAAGAAGTGATCGACGGTCAGCGACATCGTCACGAACATCACGACGAAGATCAGGATCAGGCTGTACTCGGTGATCTGCTGCCACCACTTCGCCTTGTCGCTCGTCTGCGGAATCAGCGCTTCGGCGGCGCTCTTGGCGGCCTGTTGCGCGAGGTTTTCTCTAGCTTGCATTTGAAGACTCCTCCCGTTCCTCACGGGTTGCGGACTTGCGTCCAAATGATGTTCAGGCCGCCTGTTGAGCGGCGCTTGCTGGCAGTGCGGTCGAGCTTTGCGGCAACGCGAGGCTCAACACCGCTTGTTCCGTTGCGTCGTTGCGCGCGAGCTCGCCGGAAATGCGGCCCTGGCGCATCACGACGATGCGGTCCGATACACCCAGCACTTCAGGCAATTCCGACGAGATCATCACAATCGCGCAGCCGCGTTCGGCGAGCTGATAGATCACGTTATAGATCTCGTGCTTCGCGCCGACGTCGATGCCGCGCGTCGGTTCATCGAGAATCACCACCTTCAGATCGGGCTCGGCCAACCAGCGCGACAGGATCGCCTTCTGCTGATTGCCGCCCGACAGGAAGCGGATTTTCTGTCGACGGCTCGGCGTCTTGATCTTCAGCAGCTTGATGAAACGGTCCGCGGTTTCGGCCTCTTTCTTGCGGTCGAGGAACATGCCCGCGCGCAAGTAATGCCGCCTGCAACTGATGTTGATGTTCTCCGACACGGTCGCCATCGCGACAATGCCTTCTTCCTTGCGGTCTTCCGGACACAGCACGATGCCGTGACGGATCGCTTCGCCCGCGCTCTTTACGCGAATCGGCTTGCCGTCGAGCAGCAGTTCGCCGCCCTTCTTGTGCTCGGTGCCGTACACGAGATGCATCAGTTCGCTGCGGCCCGCGCCCACTAGTCCGAAGAAGCCGACAATCTCGCCGCGCCGCACTTCGAAGCTGGTCGGCTGCGAAAGCGCGTGACCTTCAATGGCCTTCGCCGCGAAGCGCACTTCGCCGAGCGGCCGCGGCGAATAGTTGTAGATGTCCGAAATTTCACGCCCGACCATTTCGCTGACGATGGTGTCGCGCGACACGCCTTCGAGCGTCGGATGCGAAGCCACCTTGCGCCCGTCGCGGAAGATCGTGCATGCGTCGCACAGCTCGTAAATCTCGTCCATGCGATGCGAGATGTAGATCATTGCGCGGTTGTCGGCGCGCAGATCGCGCACCAGCTTGAACAGCACTTCCGTCTCGCGATGCGAGAGTGAACTCGTCGGTTCGTCGAGTGCGATCACGCGCGCGTTGCGCAGCAGCGCCTTGCAGATTTCCACCATCTGCCGTTGCGCGATGGAGAGCTTGCGCAGCTTCGCGTCCGGATCGAGCGCGACGCCCATTGCCTCGAGACGTTCGCGCACGAAACGCTTCGCATCGCGCTTCTTGACCCAGCCGAACGAATTCGGCAACTGGCCAAGCAGCAGATTTTCCGCGACCGTGAGGTCGGGCACGTATTGCAGTTCCTGGTGAATCACCGCTATGCCGGCCGCGATCGACGAAGCCGCGCTCGTAAAGCGCACTTCCTTGCCGTCGATCATCACGCGGCCCGAGTCGGGCTGATATTCACCGCCGAGTATCTTGAGCAGGGTCGATTTCCCTGCGCCGTTCTCGCCCATCAGGCCGTGCACCTGGCCGACGTTGACGTCGAAGGACACACCGTCGAGCGCGCGCACGCCTGGAAAAACCTTGCCGATATTGTCAAAACGTAGCGTCGCTGACACTTCGCCTCCTCGCTGTTTCATTCGAACAGCCTTGCCCTGCGTTGCCGGCCTTCCAGTCTTTGCAAAGGCGCGGCATGTCTGGACTACTGGTGTTCTATGGCTATTGCCGGCGCGTCGTATTTCAACCGACGCGCCGGCGATTCACTTCATCGAACTGCGTTCAAAGCGGCTTACTTCGAAGCCAGACCCATCTTCTCGCGCACTTCGCCGACGTTCTCACGCGTCGCCAGCATGCCGGTCGTCAGCGTGAGCGGCGGCGGTGCCTTGCCTTGCGTGATCCAGTCGTACATCAGCGCGGAGGTTTCCTCGCCGTGACGCTTCGGGCTGATGATGACCGTGCCGAAGAAGCCAGTCGGGTTCGGCTTCTTGAACTCGTTCAATGCCGAATCCGAACCGCCGATGCCGATGCCGATCATGTTGTCCGCCTTGAAGCCGCGGCCTTCCGCTGCGCGCACCGCGCCGAGCACGCCTTCGTCGTTCAGCGCGTAAGCCACCCAGTGCTTGAACTGCGGGTTCTTCGTGAGCGCGATGTTGGCGGCGTTGAACGCGTTTTCCGTGTCGGTCTTCGCTTGCGGCGCGGCGATCACGTTGGCCTTCGGGAAGCCGGCGGCGAGCAGTGCGTCGGTGGCGCCGCTCGTGCGGTCATGCGCGGTCGGCAGCTGTTCGTAAGTGACGTCGATTGCACCGACATCCTTCATGTCCCAGCCGCGCTTCTTGATTTCGGCTGCGAGGCCGTCGCCGACCTGCTTGCCGATGTTGTACGCCGAGATGCCCATGTGCGGCACCGACGCGATCGGCTTGCCCGCGCCGTCGACGAGACGGTCGTCCACGGTCATCATCTTCAGGCCGTCGGCCTTCGCTTTGGCGACGATGCCCGGTCCGAGCTTGACGTCAGGCGTGCAGATCACAAAGCCCTGTGCCTTTTGCGCCGACAGATTGTCGATCGCGCTCATCACTTTCTCGCCCGACGGCGCGCCGATCTTCACGAGCGTGAAGCCCTTTTCCTTGGCGGCCATTTCGGCGAACTTCCATTCGTCCTGGAACCACGGTTCTTCCGGCTGCTTCACGAGAAAACCGATCTTGACCGGATCGGCGGCTTGAGCGGCGGTTGCGTTGAAAAGCACACCCGCCGCCGCTGCTGCCAGCGTGAGGAATATTCTGCGTTTCATGTTGTGTGTCTCCTGACTAATTGATAACGAGAAGGTATCGGCCGCGTCTTCTTGTACCGGTTGTGACACACGCGGCCAGCGCGTCGTCCGGTGAAACGGTGCTGCGTTTTTCTTTTTTACTGCGTTGTTCTTTTGCGTTGTTCTGTTGCGCCCTTCTTTCACGGCTCAGTCGTGATACAGCACCGAGCGCCCGCCGTCCACGGTGATGCAGGTGGCGTTGATAAACGGCGCTTCATCCGACGCAAGGAACACCGCCGTCATCGCCACTTCTTCCGGGCGGCCGATGCGCTTCATCGGCTGCAAATCGATCGTCGCCTGTCGCGCGGCGGCCGGGTCCGGCTGTTCGTTCCACCAGTCGTGCGCCAGTTGCGTCTCGATGTAGCCCGGCGCGATCGCGTTCACACGCACGTTGCGCGGCGCGTATTCGATGCCGAGCGCGCGCGTGAGCCCAATCACGCCATGCTTCGCGACCGGATACGGAAAGCAGCCCGCGATGATCTTGAACGAATGCGTCGACGCGATATTCACGATGCTGCCCGCGCCGCGCTCGACCATCCCCGGCAACACCGCGCGGCAGCCGTTCCAGACACCGTCGAGATCGACCGCGAAGCAGCGGCGCCAGTCGTCGTCGGTCATGGTGAGCGGATCACAAAACACGTTGATGCCCGCGTTGTTCACCAGCACGTCGACGGGTCCGAGCGCGCGTTCCGCCTCGCTCACGGCGTGCTGAACCGAAGCCGACTGCGTGACGTCGGTATGCACGGCCAGCACGCGCGCGCCGGTTTCAGATGCGATCTGCAAAGCCGTCTGCCGCGCCGTGTCGATGTCGAGTTCGGCGAGCGCAACTGCCGCGCCCTCGCGTGCAAACGCAAGCGCGATCGCCGCGCCGATGCCGCGGCCCGCGCCGGTCACCAAAGCGACTTTGCCGGCGAGCCGTGTCATTTCTTCGCACCTGCGCGCGCCACGCGCAAACCGTTGATGAACGCCTTCGCGTGCGACGCCGTCACGGCCGCGCTCTGACCCGGCTTGTACAGCGCCGAACCGAGCCCGAAGCCATTCGCGCCCGCGCTGAGAAACGGCCCCATGTTGTCCGGCGTGATGCCGCCGACGGGCACCAGCGGCACCTGCGCCGCGATCACCGCGCGCCATGCTTTCACGACCTGGCAGCCGAGCTGCTCGGCGGGGAACATCTTCAGCACGTCGGCGCCGTGCTTGAGCGCGATGAACGCCTCGGTCGGCGTCGCGACGCCCGGCGAGCAAGCCATGCCTTGCGCTTTCGCGGCGCTGATCACTTCCGAATCGCTATGCGGCATGACGATCAGTTCGCCGCCGGCGGACTTCACGTCCTTGACGAAGCTCGGATGCAGCACCGTGCCCGCACCGACGATCGCATCGGCGGGCAGCGCCTTGCGGATCGCGGCGATGCTGTCGAACGGCTGCGGCGAATTCAAAGGCACTTCGACGATGCGAAAGCCCGCTTCGTACAGCGCCTGACCCTGTTCGGCCGCATCGGCGGGCGTCACGCCGCGCATGATCGCGATCAGCGGACATGCCTCGAACGCCGCGATCAGACCCGCGTGCGGCATGTACGGAGCGGGCAGATTGATGTGAGGTTGCATGTCGTTTCCCTGTTTCGTGGATGACGGCGTGGCCGCTTAACCGGCCCGCGCCGCGTGGGCGGCCGGCTTGACGAGCCCCGCCTGCGAGGCGACGCGCCACAAGCCGCGCTCTGTCGCCTGCCTGACGAGCTCGGCCTGCGTGCAGCCGAACTGCGCGAGCGCGACGCGATAGCGTTCGCACAGCGCTTCGTTACCGATGAGGCGCAGGCTTTGGCCCGCGAGCGAACTCTGCTGCTGCGCGAGCACGGCTTCGAGGCCGGCCAGTTCATGCCCGATCAGCAGGCCGGACAGATAGTCCGGCTGCTGCTCGCGCGAAAGTTGTCCCGTGAGACCGAGCGTGCGCGAACTGAAGACCGTGGCGAGCATGCCCGCCTGGCCCTTGTCCCGCGCGATTTTCACGCCGCGCAAAAACGCTTCGGTATCCGGACGATCGGGCGTGACCATCGTGCGGCCGAGAATGGTGTGTTCGCGCAGCGCGCCGAATACTTCGCCGGTCATGAACGTATGAAAACGTTCGATGCGGCCCGCCTGCACGACTGCCCACTTTGCGTGCGTGCCGGGCAGGCCGATGAACGCACGCTTGCTGGTGTCGGTGCTATCGGCGCTATCGGCGTTATCCAGATCCTGGCCTAGCGCGCCGAATATCTGCGTTTCCTCGCCGCGCATCACGTTGGGCAGTTCGCCGCGTTGCAGCACGCCAGGCACGATGTTCAGCGTCGCGCCGCAGGCCGCCTCGACGCGCACGATGCCGGCGGCGAGCGCGTCCGCGTTCGCGGGTGCATCGACGTAAGGTGCTTCGACCCAGCCTTGCGCGCTGCCGACCATGCCCGCCGCGATGACCGGCGTGGCGGGCGCGGCGTCGAGCCAGGCGCCGCAGGCGTCCTCGAAAGCCGCGTCGAAACCGCCTTGCTCGGCGCTGCGCGGCAGGTTCATGATGCCGGCCGTCGATGCGCGCGTCGCGAGCACGTTGCCGGCCGCGTCGTAGAGATACGCGCGCAGCGACGTCGTGCCCCAGTCGAGCGCGATCAGCGCTGCGTGACTGGCGGCTTGTGTGCCGGCTTGTGTGTCGGCTCCGGCTTCGACTCGTGCATCGGCTCCGGCGCCGGCTGCGAGTTGCGCGTCCGACGGTGTGGGAGAACCCGCCTGTTTCATCGCTTGATCCTGCGGGTGGTGGGTTGCGGGGCACGCCAGCCGAGTTCTTCGGAGATCGCGCGCGCTTCGCGCTGCACGACCGGAATCAGTTCGTCCATGCGTTCGAGCGACATATAGGGAATCGTGCTCGCCACCGACAGCGCCGCGACGATCGCGCCCGACGCGTCGCGCACGGGAGCCGCGACGCAGCGAATCGACGCTTCGTTTTCCTCGAGGTCGAACGTGTAGCCGCCGGCCGCGTAGTTCGTCATGCGCTGCATGAAGGTCTGCGCGTCCGGACGGTTATCGGGCTTGAACGTGACGCTGGCGAGCGCGCGGCGCGACGCGTCGAACAGCGACTGCCAGAGCTCGGGCTTGAGGTCGAGCATCATCGCCTTGCCGATGCCCGTCGACGCGAGCGGCATCCGGTGACCGACGCGCGAGCGCATTTCGAGGCCGCGCGTGCCGGGGATTTTGTCGATGTACAGCACGTCGTCGCCGTCGCGCACGCCGAGGTGAATCGTGTCGAGCGTCTGTTCCGCGAGCGATTCCAGATGCGGACGAGCGACCGCGGTGAGCGGCATCTGCTCGAGCGCGATGGTGCCGAGTTCGATCAGCTTGGGACCGAGCAGATAACCGCCTTGCACCTGGCGCAGATAGCGCGCCTGCACGAGGCTGCTCACCAGCCGATGCGTCGTGCTGCGCGTCGTGCCGAGCGCCGCGCCGAAGGTGCGCAGATCGCGCACGCCGGCGGCGGCCGCCTCGAGAATCGCGAGACCGCGCAGGAGCGTCTGCGTGCCGGCCTGTTGCGGCGTGATGTCGAGCAGCGTGCTCGGCAACGCGATTTCGTTGACGATGGTGGGTTGCGCGGCGGCGCGGGGGGCTTTGGCGGCGGTGGCCGGGGGGCGTGGCGCTTTCGCGGCGGTCGCCGAGGCGCGCGGCGCGGGGCTCGACGCGTGGTCGGCGCGCGGCGTCAGTTCGGCTTCGGCAGCGCTCTCGGCGTGATTCGGCATCGCTTTGTTCATGGCGATTCGCTTTTCGTGGTTTCTGCGCTTGCAGCGCGGGGCCGGAGAGCGGGCCTTGAGTGCGCGCGACGCTGCGGGCGCGGCGGTGCTGCCAGGTGATTTGGCTAGGCATGGTTGGGCTTTGTCTCCGGTTTTTTTTTGCTGTCGCAGACGTGTCTGCTTGTTGGTCTGGATTGTAGGGGTGTTTTTGAGAAAGCTCCAATATGTGATTGGAGTGGTCAGATAATGGGATTTGGGTTGCCGTGGGCTTGGTTTGGTTGTTGGGTTGGGTTCGTGTCTTGGCCTTTCCTTGAATTCGCGGTGGTCTATTCGCGTTGCCCCTGTGCGGGGCGGCACTCACTTTCTTTGCCGCCGCAAAGAAAGTAAGCAAAGAAAGCGGGCTCACACCGGTGGCTTATAAGTGGGTCCCACTGGCTCGCTTTGGCCTTTCCTTGATTTCGCGGTGGTCTATTGGCGTTGCCCCTGTGCGGGGCGGCACTCACTTTCTTTGCCGCCGCAAAGAAAGTAAGCAAAGAAAGCGGGCTCACACCGCCAGCTTGTAGATGGCTCCTCCGGTTCGCAGGGCGTAGTGGCGCGCCTGACATCTGTGTCCTCGCGCATTCGGCGCTCGTGACAAGGCAGTCATGCTTCCCGCCTCGCACTGCGTGCTCGCCGGAAGGGTTCGCTTATACCGCCCGCTTGCGTTTTTGCGCGGTGCGGGCCATCGGCTTCGCCTCGGCGACGCGCTAACGGAATTGCGGTGAGTGGTCAGGAAGGCTTTGGCGCGGCAAATGGCGCCGGACCTTTCGGCGAGCGCGGGCAGCGTCGGCTTGGCAGACGAAAGCTCAGGAAACCAAAGGAAGGAAACGGAGGGCGGTTTTAAGAACGACCGCTGCGGCGCGCGAAGCGTCGCCGGAAGAATGACGGCCTCGTCACGAGCGCGGAGTGTGCGAGGGCACGGATGTAAGACGCACCACTGGCCGCTCCGAACCGGGGGACCCATCTACAAGCTGGCGGTTTGAGCCCGCTTTCTTTGCTTACTTTCTTTGCGGCGGCAAAGAAAGTGAGTGCCGCCCCGCACAGGGGCAACGCAAATAGACCACCGCGAAATCAAGGAAAGGCCAAAGGGTAAACAAGAGCGCCACAGGCAAAACTACTCGGGCAACTCAGCCGCCCCCATCCTCCTCCCAATCACCCGCGACCTCTGCGAAAGATACCTGGACCCCCGATGCTCATCAAAATACCTGGGCTGCGGCAGCATAACCGCCAACCGCGCCGACTGCGCCGCACTCAGTGCACTCGCCGACGTCTTATAGTAATAACGCGCCGCCGCCTCGGCGCCATACACACCGTTGCCCCACTCGACGGAATTCAGATAGATCTCGAAGATGCGCTCCTTGTCCATCAAGGTCTCCAGCATCCACGTGACAATCAACTCCTGCCCCTTGCGGATATAACTCTTCTCACGCGATAAAAACAGGTTGCGCGCCAATTGCTGCGTGATCGTAGAGCCGCCGCGCACAATCTTGCCCTTCGACTTGTTACGCTCCCACGCCTGCAAAATCGCGTCCGTTTCGTAGCCGTTGTTGGTGACGAAATTCGCGTCTTCGGAGGCAATGATCGCCCGCTTCAGATTGCGCGAAATCTGCTCATACGGCACCCACGTATGCTGCATCGAAAGATCGGGCCTCTCTTGCGACAAGCGCCACGCATCCGAGCGCATATAAGCCGTCGAGCGCGGATTCACATAGTTCCACACCGCGATCTGCGCGAAGTAAAACAGCTGCGTCGCGAGCCACGCGAACACCAGCACGGCGACAAGATAAACGATCCATCGCGCCGGACTCG
Source organism: Paraburkholderia sp. RCC_158 (assembly GCF_041355255.1). NCBI lineage: Bacteria > Pseudomonadati > Pseudomonadota > Betaproteobacteria > Burkholderiales > Burkholderiaceae > Paraburkholderia > Paraburkholderia sp. RCC_158. Next base: position 44,703 of record NZ_JBFUPM010000021.1, read on the forward strand.
CCCGGCTCGCGCGCCGCGTTGCTGTCATCGTAGTGAGGGGCCTCGTGTGAATGCAGGTGTGACGGACGCGCGCGTCAGGCGTGCGACGGCGCCGTCAACAACGCGCGCAGTTCGGCGAGCACAGGCGCGCCGTCGGGCCGCACGCCGCGCCAGACGTAAAACGATTCGGCTGCCTGCTCGACCAGCATGCCGAGACCATCGGCGCCACGCGCGCCGAGCTTCGCCGCGTGCTCCATGAAGACGGTCGGATGCGCGCCGTACATCATGTCGTAGGCCAGCGTGCCGCTGCCGAACGCGCGCTCGTCGCACTCCGGCACCGACGCTTCGAGACTCCCCGCCGTCGCGTTGACGATCACGTCGTAAGCACCCGCCTCGATCGCGCGCGCGTTGCCGCCGCTCAGACGGCAAGCGGCGTCGCTCGCGGCTTGCGCGAACTGCGCGACCAGCGCCTCAGCCTTCTCGGCCGTCCGGTTGACGATGGTGAGCGTATGCGGCGCGCGCTCGAGCATCGGCAGCACCACGCCGCGCGCGGCGCCGCCGGCGCCAAGCAGCAGAACGCGCGCGCCCTTCAGCGGCACGCCGAGATTCACTTCGATGTCGCGCACGAGCCCGAAGCCATCGGTGTTGTCGCCGTAGATGCCGCTCGAATCGACGCGCAACGTATTCACCGCGCCGGCAGCGGCCGCGCGCGGCGACAGGCTGTCGGCGAAAGCGTGTGCGTCGAGCTTGAACGGCACTGTCACGTTGAGACCGCGGCCGCCCGCGTCGATAAAGGCGCGCACGTGCGGCACGAACGCGTCCACTGGCGCGAGCAACGCGCCGTATTCGAGCGCCTCGCCCGTCTGCGCGGCAAAGCGGCCGTGAATGAACGGCGATTTGCTATGGCCGACCGGATTGCCGATCACCGCGTAACGGTCTTTCGTTTCTGCCGCGCTCATCGTCCGGGTTCCGTGATGTGCTGCCCGGCGTCGGCATTCGACGAACCTTCGCTGCCCGAAGCATCGTTCGCGTTGGAATCGCCTTCGGCATCCGCTTCGGCTTGCGCCTCGGCTTCGCTCTCGGCGCTTTCATCCGATGCTTCGACGATTTCCTCTTCTTCGCCTTCGTCCGCTTCGTCCGCCTCTTCCGCTTCGCTGCCGCTCGTCACAGTAGGCGCGTCGAGCACATGCAGAAGACGCACGGACGCCTCGACAGTCAATTCGTCGATCGACATCACTTCCATCTGCAGGCGCGTGCCGCGTGCGTGCACGCCGAGCCCCGGCACATGCAGCAGCAACGGAATCTCTTCGAGCCGCACGAGATCGCCCTTCACCACCGACGCCACCACCTGCTTCCTGTTCTCCTGCTTCAACCAGCGCAGGCACCAGAAATATTCCATGCGACGCTGATGATCGGCGTACGCGGTATACGTATCGTCGAAACCTTGCACGACGGCGAACAGATCGGCGTCTTTCGGCTTGAACGGCGCGGCCAGCTTCGCGGTCACGCCATGCTGCACACAAGCGAGCAACTGCCACTGATTCACCAGGTCGACGTAACGACGCAGCGGCGACGTGCTCCATGCGTACTGCGTGACGCCGAGCCCTTCGTGCGGCGCGGCGTTGGTCTGCATGCGCGTGCGCTTCGGCCCGGTCGGCGCGCCGAACGCGCGCTGCGTGCGATAAATGCCCGGCACGCCGTGATCGTGCAGGAACGCACCCCACGACGAGTTCGCGAGAATCGCCAGTTCGGCGACGATCGTGTCGAGCGGCGAACCGCGCCGGCGCGGCGTAATCGTGATGTGTTCGCCTTCGACGTAGAAGTTGAAGTCGGTATTGCGCTGCACCTCGCGGCGCAGACCGTAGCCCGCGCGCGCGGCCTGACGCTTTTCGAACAGCGCCTGCGCGAACGGCCACAACACCGCGATGTCTTCCTTGTGCGGATACTCGCCCGTTCCGGCGGCGAGCGCTTCTTCGGTGACGAGTTCGTCGAGCGTGTTGTGACGCAGATTGTTCTTCACGAACACGCGCTCGGCGCGCGTTTCGCTCGCGACGATTTCCTGCGTCTCGCGATTGACGATCACATAGAGCGACAGCGCCGGACGCAAACCGCCCTCGGCGAGCGTGAACGCATCGACGACGCTGTCGGGCAGCATCGTGATCTTGTCGCCCGGCATATAAACCGTCGACAGACGCGTGCGAGCAATCGCATCGACCTCGTCGCCGCGCTGAATGCCGAGCGCCGGCGCGGCGATGTGCACGCCGATCCGCACGCGGCCGTCCGCGAGATGCTCGACGGAGAACGCGTCGTCGATTTCAGTGGTCGTGATGTCGTCGATCGAGAATGCCTGCACGTTGGCTTCCGGCAAATCGTCCGGCAAGCTGCCGAGCGTGACCGGCGGAAAACCGGTGCCGTGCGGGAAAAACTCGGCGAGGAATCTGGCCTCGTGCAACGCACGCGCCGACGGAATCGCGCCGCATTCCAGCATCAGCCGCGCCTGCGAGATGCCGCGCGCGGCCGCGGCGGCTTCGAGCGCCTTGTACTCGATGGTGTTCTTGTCGGGCTTGGTCAGCAACGCGAGCGCCGTCTTGCCGGTGAACGCCTCGGGCAAACGGCCGGCCTTCAGCTCTTCCTCGTAGCCCTGCTGCACGAGCGCCTGCTGGCGCTTGCGTTCGAGACCGGCGAGCGCCATCTTGAGCTGCTCCTGCGGCGCGCGCTGATACATGCCGCGGCCCTTGCGACGGAAATACACCGGCGCGCCATGCATGCGCAGCACCAGCGCCGCGCGTTCGGTCGGACCGAAACGCTCGCCGAAATATTCCGCGCCGAGCGTGGCGAACGGAAACTCGTCGTCGGGCGCGCATTCCCACAGGAAGTCGAGATCGATGTCCTGCGCGACGGCGTCCGCTTCCTGCATCAACTCGGCCGCGCCTGGCTTGTCGAACTCGATCAGCACATCCTTGGCGCGCACCTTGGCGCGGCGGCCGCCCGGCAACTCGACCTGAAACGCATCGCCCTGGCGCGACAGCACGCTGCCGGCCTTGAAACTGCCCGATTCCTCGAAGAAAACGTTCACTCAATACTCTCGTCTGACTTGCATCCGCCGGCGTGCGCGGCACGGCAACGTGTTCGTGATGGTGGGTCCGCCGCGCGCGACGCGCGCATGCGGCATGAATCTGTGCGGCATGAATCTGATGGCGGGCAGCGCTTCCGCTGCCGCGCGGTCCGCTTTCTGGATCGCGCCGGCTACGTTCGGCTTCGACCCGGCCAGGCGTTCGCTATGTCTGGCTAACTCTGGTTAAGTCCGGCTATTGCTCAAGCTGCTTCGCGCGGCGCAGGCGGCTCGACGTCTTCGGCGTCGCAAAAGGCCAGTACGTCGTCGACATAATCGGCGAACTCGCTGATCGCGTGGTCGCTGCCCTCGATCAGCGTCGTGCGCGCGCCCGGATAGTGCGCGAGCATTTCGCGGTAGTCGAGCACTTCGTCGCCGGTCGCGGCCAGCAAATAATAACGTTCGGGGCGCGTGATAGACGTCACACTCAGCGCCCGCAATTCGTCAAGATGATGTGGCTCGACGACGATGCTGCCGCCGCCATGCCACAACGGCTGCTCGCCGAGATAGGCGCTCAGGTCGCGTTGCGGCACGACCGCCGGGTTCAGCAGCACGGCCGGCCAGCCGTGCTTCTCGGCCAGATACGTGGCGAAGTAGCCGCCGAGCGAACTGCCGATCACGGTCACGCGCTGCGTGCCGGCGGCGGCCACCAGCGACTCCGCGAGCGCAATCGTCTCGGAGGGTGAAACCGGCAGCATCGGGCAGCACCATTCGTCGCTGCGGCCCAGTTCGACAAGGCGCGCCGCCAGGAGGCGCGCCTTGAACGAATTCGGCGAGGAGCGGAAGCCGTGCAGATAAAGAATCACGTGGCGCCTCGCGCGGAAAGGGCGTCGAGCAGTTTCTGATGCACGCCGCCGAAGCCGCCGTTGCTCATCACCAGGATTTGGTCGCCGGGGCGCGCCGCATGCACTACCGCTTTAACGAGCGCGTCGAGATTGTCGAAGGCTTGCGCGTTGGCGCCGAGCGGCGCGAGTGCTTCGCCCAGGTTCCAGCCGAGCGCGTCGCGGCCGCTCGGCGCGCCGTAGCCGAACACGAGATCGGCGTCGGCGAGACTGGCGGGCAATTGCGCTTTCATCACGCCGAGCTTCATCGTGTTCGAGCGCGGCTCGAGCACCGCGAGAATGCGCGTGTTGTCGCGGCCCACGCGTGCGCGCAGGCCCGCCACGGTCGTTTCGATTGCGGTCGGATGATGAGCGAAGTCGTCGTAGACGGTTACGCCGTCCACGCTGCCGCGCACTTCCATGCGCCGCTTCACGTTGCGAAAGCTCGCCAGCGACTTCGCCGCCTGCGCCGGCGGCACGCCGACATGGCGCGCGGCGGCGATCGCGGCGAGCGCGTTCATCCGGTTATGTTCGCCCTGCACCTGCCACTCGACCACGCCCACACGCTCGGCGTTGTGATACACGGCAAAGCGTTCGTCGACGGGCACGCCATCTTCCGCGGGCAGCGTTTCCCAGCCGCCCTGCACGCCGAAGCGCTCCACTTCGCTCCAGCAGCCGCGCGTCAGCACGCGCTCCAGCGCGTCTTCGCGACCGTTCGTCACGACGCGGCCAATGCGCGGCACGGTGCGGATCAGATGGTGGAACTGCGTCTCGATGGCGGCGAGATCCGGGAAGATGTCGGCGTGATCGAACTCGAGGTTGTTCAGCACGGCCGTTTTCGGCCGGTAGTGGACGAACTTCGAGCGCTTGTCGAAGAAGGCGGTGTCGTATTCGTCCGCCTCGATCACGAAGAAGCTCGAATCCGTGAGCCGCGCGGACACGCCGAAATTGAGCGGCACGCCGCCGATCAGAAAGCCGGGGTTAAGACCGGCGTCTTCCAGCAGCCAGGTCAGCATGGACGTGGTCGTCGTCTTGCCGTGCGTGCCGGCCACGGCGAGCACCCATTTGCCGTTCAGCACGTGTTCGCCGAGCCATTGCGGGCCCGACACATAGGGCAGACCGCGGTCGAGAATCGCTTCCATCAACGGATTGCCGCGCGTGACCACGTTGCCGATCACGAACAGGTCGGCGTTCAGGCCGTTCAACTGCTCCGCGTCGTAGCCCTCGATCAGCCGGATGCCTTGCGCCTCGAGCTGCGTGCTCATGGGCGGATAGACGCCGGCGTCGCAGCCCGTCACCGTGTGGCCCGCGCCGCGCGCGAGGACCGCGAGACCGCCCATGAACGTGCCGCAGATACCGAGGATGTGGATGTGCATAAGCCTGTCGTGCCGCGCGGGCGTTTTTTCCTGGAAGGCCCCTCACCCGGCGCTTGGCGCCCGACCCCGAGGGGGCCAGAAAAACGCCGGGCGGCCGGCGCTTTGCTGCGAGGGATGTGAGATGGGGAGCAGCCGAAACGGCTGCTCACAAAGGTCGCTATTGTAACCGACGCCTCCCGAAGACCTAAGCGCGCTCGCCCGCCCCGGCACGCCCCTGGCACGCGCCCACAGCGGTCCGGGCCGCCGGAAAGGGCTGTCATCAATCTCTAGTATGATGGACGAATGGTTCGCAAATCACATTTTGATCCGCAGCGCGTGCGCGAGGAAATCGCGGTCGCGGCCGCGCGCCTGATCGCGGAAGACGGTCTCGACTACGCAACGGCCAAGCGCAAAGCGGCCCGGCAGGTGGTCGGGGAAAGCCGCGTCGCCGGCGAATGGCTGCCGGATAACGACCAGATCGAGGAAGAAATCCGCGAATACCAGTCGCTCTTCCAGGGCGACAGTCAGCCGGCGCTGTTGCGGCGCCTGCGGCGTATCGCGGTCGAATGGATGGAGCGGCTCGCGCCGTTCAATCCGTACCTGACGGGCGCCGTGCTCGGCGGCACGGCCGGCGAGCATTCCGACATTCACCTTCAGTTGTTCTGCGACGACCCGAAGGAAGTCGCCATCTACTTTCTGAACGCGAACATTCAGTACGACGTTTCGGAGACGCGCCATTTCGCCGGGCGCGGCTACGTCGAGACGCTGAGCTTCCTGTGGCGGTCGGCGAGCGAAGGACGCGACGCCGAACCCGTCGGGGTTCACGTCGCCCTTTACCAATCAGACGACCTGCGCGGCGCGGTCAAGGCCGACGCGCGCGGACGCACGGCGCGCGCGAATCTGCAGGCGGTTCAATTGCTGCTCGACGGCGGCGGCGTCGCACCTTCCACCAACTAGACACGCATGATGAACACCAGACGGATTCTCTTCGGCGTTTTCGTCGCCGTGATCGCGGCCGCGAGCGGCGTCGCGGCCAATCACTGGCTGAACGGCCGCCACCACGAGGGCGATGGCGTGAGCGATGTGGCGCAGACAGCGCAGCCCGCGTCAAAAGAAAGCGCCGTGGCGCAGCTTTGGGCGATGCCGGTCAAGACAGCCGACGGCAAGCCGGAATCGCTAACTGCGCTGAAGGGCCGGCCAATTGTCGTCAACTTCTGGGCGTCATGGTGCGGCCCCTGCGTCGAGGAAATGCCGGCGCTGTCGCAACTTCAGCGCGACTACGCGGGCAAAGGCATCCAGTTCGTCGGACTTGGCGTGGATTCGGAGAAAAACGTCCAGACATTCCTGCAAAAGGTGCAAGTCGCCTATCCAGTCTACGTGACGGGCTTTGGCGGCGCCGACCTCGCGCGGGCCTTCGGCAATACGGCGGGCGGGCTGCCATTCACCGTAGTCATCGATGCCAACGGCAACATTCGCGCGACAAAATTAGGCCAGATCGATCCAAAAGCGCTGAAACAGACGCTCGACTCGCTGTAAATTTCCTAATCTTTTGACATCCGTTTGCGGCGGAAAGGCGCGAAGTTACGCGGAAATCGCGCGGAATTGGGAGAAGTTGAACCGCCGCGCAGCCGTCAAAAGAGCGCTCACAACGCGCCGTCCGTGCAGGAAACTAGACAAGTTTCTCTAATCAGCGCTAAAGTGCGCCCAATTCCACGGAAAAAGAAGCGACCATGACGCGACTGCTGGTACTGCACGGCCCCAACCTCAATCTTCTCGGCACACGGGAACCCGAGGTTTATGGCCGCGTGACGCTCCCGCAGATCGATCAGGCGCTCGCCGATCGCGCAGCGGACGCCGGGGTTGAACTGGCGTCGTTCCAGAGCAACCACGAAGGCGCGCTCGTGGATCGCATCCAGTCCGCGCGCACCGAAAAGACCGATTTCATTCTGATCAATCCCGCCGCGTACACGCACACCAGCGTGGCGATTCGCGACGCGCTGGCGGGCGTCGGTATTCCGTTCGTCGAGATTCACCTGTCGAACGTGCATCGCCGCGAGCCGTTCAGGCACCACTCTTATTTTTCCGACCAGGCCGAAGGGGTGATCTGCGGTCTCGGCTGGAAGGGCTATCTGTACGCGCTCGAATTCGCGCTCGACCGGCTGGCGGCCGGTTCGTCGCGCAGCTGAATCAACAACACGTCTAATTTGCGCCGGCCGCCCACGCGCCGGCACTTCCACGCATTGAAAGGGGCTTCCTGATGGATCTACGTAAACTGAAAACTCTGATCGACCTGGTCTCGGAGTCCGGCATCTCCGAACTCGAAGTGACCGAGGGCGAAGGCAAGGTGCGCATCGTCAAGAATGCGCCGCCGGTTTACGTGCAACAGTCCCCTTCGTACGCGCCGCAGCAGTTCGCGCAGGGTGCGCCGGCCAACGGCGGCGAAGCTCCGGCCGCAGGCGCCGCGGCAGGCGCTCCGGCGACGCCGGCTGCAGCCGCTCCGCAGGGCCACGTCGTGACGTCGCCGATGGTCGGCACGTTCTATCGTGCGCCGTCGCCGGGCGCCGAGCCGTTCGTCCAGGTCGGCGATACGGTCAAGGAAGGCCAGACGATCTGCATCATCGAAGCGATGAAGCTGCTCAACGAAATCGAGTCGGACAAGTCCGGCGTCGTGAAGGAAATCCTCGTCGAAAACGGTCAGGCGGTGGAATACGGCCAGCCGCTGTTCGTGGTCGGCTAAGTGGCGCACCGCGGCGGCGCACCCGCGCCTTGCCGCGCGCATGCCGTTGCGCTCGCTGTGCCCCTTGCGTTACTGGCGCCCGTTGGGCACGGCGCGCATCCGATCTTCTGAGGCAGCCGGTGTTGTGAACAACCCGGCGCCCACTGATGAGTCGAAAACCCGCTATGTTTGAAAAAATCCTCATTGCCAATCGCGGCGAGATCGCGCTTCGTATCCAGCGCGCCTGCCGCGAACTCGGCGTCAAGACGGTCGTCGTCTATTCGGAAGCCGACAAGGAAGCCAAGTACGTGAAGCTCGCGGACGAGGCGGTCTGCATCGGCCCGGCGCCCTCGAATCTCAGCTACCTGAACATGCCGGCGCTGATCAGCGCGGCGGAAGTCACGGACGCCGAAGCGATCCACCCCGGCTACGGCTTCCTGTCGGAGAACGCCGACTTCGCCGAGCGTGTCGAGCAGTCCGGCTTCACCTTCATCGGCCCGCGCCCGGAAACGATCCGGATGATGGGCGACAAGGTGACCGCCAAGCAGACGATGATCAAAACCGGCGTGCCCTGCGTGCCGGGTTCGGAAGGCGCGTTGCCCGAAGATCCGAAAGAGATCGTGAAAATTGCGCGCCAGGTCGGCTATCCGGTCATCATCAAGGCGGCGGGCGGCGGCGGCGGCCGCGGCATGCGCGTGGTGCACACGGAAGCGGCGCTCGTCAACGCGGTCAACATGACGCGCGAAGAAGCCGGCCGCGCGTTCGGCAACCCGCAGGTCTACATGGAGAAATTCCTGGAGAACCCGCGGCACATCGAAATTCAGGTGCTGTCCGATTCGTTCAAGAACGCGGTCTGGCTCGGCGAGCGTGACTGCTCGATGCAGCGTCGTCACCAGAAGGTGATCGAGGAAGCGCCGGCGCCGGGCATCGCGCGCCGTCTGATCGACCGGATCGGCGATCGTTGCGCCGACGCCTGCAAGAAGATGGGCTATCTTGGCGCGGGTACGTTCGAGTTCCTGTACGAAAACGGCGAGTTCTACTTCATCGAAATGAACACGCGCGTGCAGGTCGAACACCCGGTGACGGAACTGATCACGGGCGTCGACATCGTGCAGGAACAGATCCGCATCGCGGCCGGCGAGAAGCTCGCGTTCCGTCAGCGCGACATCGTCTTCAAGGGCCATGCGATCGAATGCCGGATCAACGCCGAAGACCCGTTCAAGTTCATTCCGTCGCCGGGACGTTTGACGTCGTGGCACATGCCGGGCGGTCCCGGCATCCGCGTCGATTCGCATGCTTACAATGGCTATTTCGTGCCGCCGAACTATGATTCGATGATCGGCAAGCTGATCGCTTACGGCGCGACGCGCGAGCAGGCGATCAAGCGGATGCGCATTGCGCTGTCGGAAATGGTCGTGGAAGGCATTCAGACGAACATCCCGTTGCATCGCGAGTTGATGCTCGACGCGAAGTTCGTCGAAGGCGGCACGAGCATTCACTACCTCGAGAACCGGTTGGCCGCGAAGCAGCAGGCCGCGCCGGAAGAAGCGTAAGTCATGAGTTACCGGGAACTGGTCGCCGAACTGGCACGCGAGCACGCGGAGGAATTGTCCGACGCGCTGCTCGAGTTGGGCGCGCTGTCGGTGTCCGTGGAAGATGCGGACGCCGACACGCCCGATGAGCAGCCGCTCTTCGGCGAGCCCGGTCTCACGCCCGATCGCACCGCATGGCAGCATTCGCGCGTGATCGCGCTGCTTGCGCAAGAGCATGATCCCGCGGTGCTGCTCGCGGCGGCATCGAATGAAATCGGTCTTGCGGAAGCGCCGGCTTTCACAGTGCGTGAAGTCGAGGAACAGGACTGGGTTCGGCTCACGCAGTCGCAATTCGATCCGATTCCGATTGGCGAGCGGATCTGGGTCGTGCCGTCGTGGCACGACGCGCCGGACCCGAACGCGCTGATACTCGAACTCGATCCGGGCCTTGCGTTCGGCACGGGCAGCCATCCGACCACGCGTTTGTGCATGGAATGGCTGGAGCAATCGGTGCAGCCCGGACAGTCCGTGCTCGACTACGGATGCGGCTCCGGCATCCTCGCGATTCTCGCCAAAAAGTGCGGCGCGAATCCGGTGTACGGCATCGACATCGATCCGCAAGCGGTCGAGTCGGCGCGTCACAACAGCGAGCGCAACCGCGCTGAAGTTACCTACGGCTTACCCGACGAATGTCCGACCGGTGAATTCGAGATTGTGGTCGCCAATATCCTGTCCAATCCGCTCAAGCTGATGGCGTCGATGCTGTCGTCGAAGGTCAAACCCGGTGGACGGATCGCATTGTCCGGCATCCTGGCGCGCCAGGCCGACGAAGTCGCGCAGGTGTACGCACGGTGGATCGACATCGGCGTATGGCGCGAACACGAAGGCTGGGTATGCTTAACGGGAACGCGTCGCGAAAGCCATTAGAATAAGGCGCATTGTCCAACCAACGGCCTCCTGGCTAACCGGCTCACTATGCTTCTGGCAACGCGCTGCCCCTTCTGCGAAACCGTTTTCCGCCTGCAACCGGCGCAGCTCGCGCTGCGTCGCGGGCTCGTGCGCTGTGGGCAGTGCCACGAAGTATTCGATGCATCCGGCAGCCTCTACGACATCAGCGAAGCCGGCGACTTCTCCACTGCAAGACAGGTCTCCGCAGCCGCGGCCATGGAGGCGCTTTCGGGCGCGCGCCCGAGCAGCGCCGACTTCAGCCCCTCAGCGTGGGACCCGTGGGCGCCGAGACCCACGCCGCTCTTCGAGGAACGCCTCAGGCACAACGCAGAGAACGTCTCGGCGCAGCCGCGCTACGTGGGCGCAGGTCCATCGGCGGCAGCGGATGCAGTGGGTGCTGCGCCGAAGGAACCGCGCTTGCCCGCAGGCAGCGCGCCGACAGCTGCAGCCGATCACGAACCGCTGCTCGCGGACGCACCGCTCGAACCGTTCGCGTATGACACGGAACCGGCAAGCGAACCGGCAAACGAACCAGCAACGCAGCCGCCCGCCGGCGAAGCACCGCGCGTCTGGCACAAGACAGAGCGCGCTCCCGGCTCCGAGCCCGACGAACCGGTGCTGAACGAGTCGGCAAGTTTCCACGGATTCCCCGACAACGAACCGCATTTCGGCACGACCGGCGTAGGCGCGGCCGGCCTCGGCACAACGCATCCGCACCCGCATTTCGACGACGATCTCGATCTGCGCGGCCCGGCACGCGCGGCAGCCACGCCGGACGGCGAGCCGTTCTCCGTGCAGCCGGTCAACGACGACGCCGATCCGTTCCCCGTGGTGCGCGAAACGCGCCCTGCCGAGCCGCGCCGCCTCGCGTGGATCATCGGCGGATCGGTGGCGGCGGGACTGCTCGTCATCGCGTTGCTGGCGCAGCTCGCGTGGTGGCAACGCGAAACGGTGCTCGTCTATATGCCGCGCAGCCAGGCGCTGTACACGAAGGTATGCGCGCAACTCGGTTGCCAGGTCACGGCGCCGCACGACATCGACGGTCTGCAGGTCGAGCCGTCCGATCTGCGGCAAGTCGACGGGCCGCATAAGCTCGAGTTGCGCATGCCGCTGCGCAACCGCTTTAACGTCGCGCTCGCCTACCCGGCGATCGAACTCACGCTGCTCGACGACCAGAACAACATCGCGCTGCGCCGCGTGCTGTTTCCGCAAGACTACGTGGCGCCGGGCACGCCGATCGCAGCCGGCCTGCCGCCGCACATGACGCAAACCATGATCGTGCGCCTCGATACGGGCAACGCGGTCGCGTCGAATTTCCGCGTACAGATTTTCTATCCGTAACGCATCCCCGCGCGTCCGGCTCGATTCGGGCGCGCTCACCGTCGTCACAGACGAACTTTCGGAGCACAACAACATGAGTCAAGTCACGCTGGGTGGTAACCCGATCGAAGTAGCCGGCAGCTTTCCGTCGGCCGGCCAGACCGCGCCTGCCTTCTCGCTGGTCGGCAAGGATTTGAAACCGTTGTCGCTCGCCGATTTCGCGGGCAAGCGCAAGGTGCTGAACATCGTCCCGAGCCTCGACACGCCGACCTGCGCGACGTCCACCCGCAAGTTCAACGAAGCCGCCGCGAAGCTCAGCAACACGGCCGTGATCGTCGTGTCGGGCGATCTGCCGTTTGCGGCGTCGCGCTTTTGCACGACCGAAGGCATCGAGAACGTCGTGACGGCCTCGACGTTCCGCGGCCATGACTTCGCGCAGGCGTACGGCGTCGACGTCACCAGCGGTCCGTTGACGGGCCTCACCGCGCGCGCCGTCGTCGTGATCGACGAGAACGACAAGGTCGTTCACTCGGAACTGGTCAGCGAGATCAAGAACGAACCGAACTACGACGCAGCACTCGCCGCGCTGAAGTAAAACCTCGGCGTAGCAGACTCCGGCGCCGCGCTCCACGCGCGGCGCTTTCACATCGTCACCCCGATTTCTTCATTCTTTTTTTACAGGAACGCTCGCCTTGGCTACGCTGATTTGCGGCTCGCTCGCCTACGACAACATCATGACTTTCGAAGGCCGGTTCCGGGAGCACATCCTGCCGGAGCAGGTCCACATCCTGAACGTGAGTTTTCTGGTGCCGACGATGCGCCGCGAGTTCGGCGGCTGCGCGGGCAACATCGCCTATTCGCTGAATCTGCTCGGCGGCGACGCGCGCATCATGGGCACGCTCGGCGAGGTCGACGCGCAGCTTTACATGGACCGCTTCAGGCAGCTCGGGCTGTCGACGGAAAACGTGCTGGTCGTGCCGGGCACCTATTCGGCGCAGGCGATGATCACCACCGACCTCGAGAACAACCAGATCACCGCGTTCCATCCGGGCGCGATGATGCAGTCGCATCTGAACCGCGCGGACGAAGCGAAGGACATCACGCTCGGCATCGTCGCGCCGGACGGCTACGACGGCATGATCCAGCACGCCGAGCATCTTGCCGCAGCGGGCGTGCCGTTTATCTTCGATCCGGGCCAAGGACTGCCGCTCTTCGACGGTGCTGCACTGCGGCGCATGATTGAACTTGCGACCTATGTAGCTGTCAACGATTACGAAGCCAAACTTGTGAGCAACAAGACGGGTTGGTCGATCGAGGAGATCGCCGGCAAGGTCGAAGCGCTCATCGTCACGCTCGGCGAACACGGTGCGCAGATTCATCATGCGGGCGGCGTCGAAGACATTCCCGCCGTCAAGGCACAGCAGGTGCTCGACCCGACAGGATGCGGCGACGCGTTTCGCGGCGGCTTGCTGTACGGCATCGAAAAGAAGCTCGGCTGGGCGACCACGGGCCGTCTCGCGAGCCTGATGGGCGCGCTGAAGATCGAACAGCAGGGTCCGCAAAACTACGCGCCCACCCGGGCGCAGATCAACGAACGGTTCAAGCAGGCGTTCGGGTACGACCTGCCGTAATACCGAAAGCTATTGGAGTTAGGGAATGAGAACAACGAGTCGCCTGATAGTGGCCGCCTTGATCGCCGGTTCGCTGGCCATGTCGGGGTGTGCGTATAACAGCAGTTCCGCCGACGTCTACACCGCGTCGCAGGCGCAGCGCGAGGAAACGGTCCGCATGGGCATGGTCGACAGCGTGCGCGCCGTCAAGATCAGCTCGAACAACGGTCAGCCGAGCGGCCTCGGTGCGATCGGCGGCGGCGCGCTCGGCGCGGTGGCCGGCAGCACTATCGGCGGCGGCACGGGCTCGATCGTCACCGGCATTATTGGCGGTCTGGCGGGTGCGGTGGCGGGCAACTCGGTCGAGAACCGGGTGGCCGTGCGCGACGGTCTGGAAATTACCGTGCGGCTCGATAACGGCGACATTCGCGCGATCACGCAAAGCTCAACCGGCGAGATTTTCCGCGCCGGCGACCGCGTCCGGCTGCTTTCCAGCGGCGGCGTCACACGCGTCACGCACTAAGCTTTCCCCTCTCGAGCGGCCAGCTTCATGCGGCCGCATCGACCTCACACGCATGCCCTCCCCTGTGCATGCGTTTTTTTTCGCCTGCGCATTCGTGCTGCTTCCGTTTGTATCGACTCGTACGGACGAAAAAAATCCCGTCGCCGAAACCGGCAACGGGATCCTGACCGAGTAGCGCTCGCGAGACTGCGTGAAGCGCTACTCGATCATCGACACATCATGCGATGCGTCGAAGTACTGCTACCGCTGAACAGCCCGATTACGGGCGGCTGCCCGTCGGGAACGGCCATGCTGCTGCCGGGTTCAGCGCGGTCTTCACCGTTGCTGCCGGTGCGCTCGAAACGGAAGTCGCAGCGGGTGCAGGTGCAGCCTTCTTGGCAACAGCCTTCTTCGCAGGCGCGGCCTTCTTCGCAGGAGCAGCAGCGGCCTTCTTCGCAGGAGCAGCCTTCTTGGCAGGCGCAGCCTTTTTAGCAGCAGCCTTCTTCGCAGGCGCAGCCTTCTTGGCAGCAGCCTTCTTGGCAGGCGCGGCTTTCTTCGCAGCAGCCTTCTTCGCAGGCGCGGCCTTCTTCGCAGCAGCCTTCTTGGCCGGCGCTGCCTTCTTCGCAGTCGCCTTCTTGGCCGGTGCAGCCTTCTTCGCTGCAGCCTTCTTCGCCGGCGCTGCCTTCTTCGCTGCTACCTTCTTGGCCGGTGCTGCTTTCTTCGCTACGGTCTTCTTGGCCGGCGCAGCCTTCTTCGCTGCTACCTTCTTCGCCGGCGCTGCCTTCTTCGCCGCTACCTTCTTAGCCGGAGCAGCCTTCTTCGCTGCTACCTTCTTGGCCGGTGCGGCCTTCTTCGCCGGAGCTGCCTTCTTTGCTGCGACCTTCTTTGCTGCAGGCTTCTTAGCGGCGGCTTTCTTTGCAGTTGCCATCATTTTCTCCTTCAGGTTTTCAGATGAGAGTCAGTTCAAACTACACCCTTCGTCAAAACCCGCTTCCCGCGGACGCTTCTCAGGGCGCGCGCTACGAAGCGGGCTATTCATCGGCGTACGCAGGTGCCGCGCGCTTACGCTAATGAATGCGGTAAGGCGCGCCGTGCCGCAAGGCACCGCGCGCCAAATGTCATCGGCGTTGGAAATCAACGCCGGCAATTGCTTGATCGAGCCGACGGCGATACCGCCGACGGCTTTTTCCGGGGGGAAGTTTGCCCATCCCACTGAAGGGTTCGCAAAGTGCCGGTCATGTTTGTGGGCCGCGAAGGCACGCGGCGCACGAGGCACGCTTTGCATCAGGCGGTTCAGCTCCTAAACATAATCGCCGCAGCCGAAGCCACGGCATCCCCATCGATGAATACATCGCGGTACGAACCCGGATCACTCCCAGGTCAGCGCGCCGCCAGTCTGATATTCGATCACACGCGTCTCGAAGAAGTTGCGTTCCTTCTTCAGGTCGATCATCTCGCTCATCCACGGGAACGGGTTTTCCTCGTTCGGGTACAGCGGATCGAGACCGATCTGCTGGCAACGGCGGTTGCAGATGAAGCGCAGATAGCTCTTGAACATCGACGCATTGAGGCCGAGCACCCCGCGCGGCATCGTGTCTTCTGCGTAACGATATTCGAGCTCGACCGCTTGCTGGAAGATCTCGCGGATTTCCGCGCGGAACTCAGCCGTCCAGAGTTGCGGGTTTTCGAGTTTGATCTGGTTGATCAGGTCGATGCCGAAGTTGCAGTGCATCGACTCGTCGCGCAGGATGTACTGATACTGTTCCGCCGCGCCGGTCATCTTGTTCTGGCGGCCGAGCGCCAGGATTTGCGTAAAGCCGACGTAGAAGAAGAGGCCTTCCATCACACAGGCGAACACGATCAGCGAGCGAAGCAGAGTCTGGTCTGTCTCGAGCGTGCCGGTCTTGAAGCCCGGATCGGTCAGCACATTGATGTACGGAATCAGGAACTCGTCTTTCGCGCGGATCGAGGGAACCTCGTGATACGCGTTGAAGATCTCGCCTTCGTCCAGACCCAGCGATTCGACGATGTACTGGTATGCGTGTGTGTGGATCGCCTCTTCGAACGCCTGGCGCAGCAGGAACTGGCGGCATTCGGGCGCCGTGATATGGCGGTAGGTGCCCAGCACGATATTGTTGGCGGCGAGGGAATCGGCCGTCACGAAGAAGCCCAGGTTGCGCTTGACGACGCGGCGCTCGTCTTCGGTCAGACCGTTCGGGTCTTTCCAGAGGGCGATGTCGCGCGACATGTTCACTTCTTGTGGCATCCAGTGGTTGGCGCAACCAGCCAGATACTTTTCCCAGGCCCACTTGTATTTGAACGGCACCAACTGATTGACGTCGGTCTGGCCGTTGATGATGCGCTTGTCGGCGACATTCACCCGCGCTTCGGAAACGGCAGCCGTTCCAGCAGCACGAGCAACGTTAGCAGCGGGAGCGACAGCGATGTCGTTCGCGAAGATGTCTGAAGCCGAGGGAGCATGAGGAGCGGAACGCGTTTCGACTTGCGAACCGACAGCCGATCCCGCAGCGTTGCGCAACACGTTCTGTTGCGTAGCGCTCGAGGGAGTTACGGCAGTGATCTCGTCATCCCAGTTGAGCATAAATGTCACCATCAATTTAGAACGGTTTGTACCATCTTTTCACGAGCGATAAAAGAGTCCGCTTGCGAAAAATCCTGTTTTCGATTCGCGTTGCTACGTTCATACAACACTTTGTTCAACAGACTGTGAACGTTGCCTTGAGTGATGCGACTTCAAGCTGTGTCGTCGAGGTGCTTCGCGAGCTCGAAGAGCAACGTGTCCGAGCGACGTTTCGCTGCTCTATCTATCTGTATTGCGGAGTGCGGTTGCTGTGTACTGCACTTCGATGCGCACTTCGATGCGCGTTGCGGGTTCGTCCGCGTTAGCGAGATGAAGTTCAATGCGATGTCGCGCGATGCATGTGGCCAGTTGCGTTGTTCGCTGCGTCGTTTCATCGCTGCATCATTTCATCGCTGCGTCGCTGCGTTGATTGAAGCGTTGGTGAAGCGGCGATTGAAGCGGCGGGTCTTGCAGTCGGTGTCGTCTTGCGCGCTTCGTGACATGTCGACTCGTTGCTTCTCTACTTCACTTTGCAACGGTCCGACGATGAGCGGTGCGGCGTTCGACTTCATCCACCTTGCTTGCCGCGCCGCTCGTCGGCTTATCTCTGCTTCATCTCTATCAGGTTCGTCGATCGCTGCATGCGGGTCATTACCTAGAACGCTTCAGCAAACAACGAACCTGCTTACTGCGACTACTCACTGCGACTGCTCGCTCTTGCCGCTTACTGGCAAGCCTCGCACTCGTCGAAGCCAGGATCGCCCGGACGCATCATGCACACGGGACCGTCCGCTTCGGGCGCTGCTTCCACTGCAACTGCCGGCGCTGCCGCTGCCGCCGCCGCTGCCTGGAAACCGCCGACACCCGCACCGCCGCTCACGCCGAAGCCACCTGCCGCGCCGCCGCCGACACCACCGGCACCGCCCGCACCTTCGCCGCCGCCCGAACTCACTGCGTTCAACGCGCCGTGAGCGACCGTCGACTTCTCGACGTGCGTGGCCGCCATCGTGCGCAGGTAGTACGTGGTCTTCAGACCGCGCACCCATGCGAGCTTGTAGATCTCGTCGAGCTTCTTACCCGATGCGCCGCCCATGTAGATGTTCAGCGACTGCGCCTGGTCGATCCACTTCTGACGACGCGACGCCGCTTCGACCAGCCACTTCGGATCGACTTCGAACGCGGTCGCGTAGATCGCGCGGAGGTCCGCCGGAATACGGTCGATGCGCGAGAGCGTGCCGTCGAAGTACTTCAGGTCGGCGACCATCACTTCGTCCCACAGACCGCGTGCCTTCAGGTCGCGCACCAGGTAGTCGTTGACCACCGTGAATTCGCCCGACAGGTTCGACTTCACATACAGGTTCTGGAACGTCGGCTCGATGCAGGCCGACACGCCGATGATGTTCGAGATGGTCGCGGTCGGCGCGATCGCGATGCAGTTCGAGTTGCGCATGCCGTAGGTGGCGATGCGCTGACGCAGTTCGGTCCAGTCCATCGACTCGCTCGAATCGACTTCGACATAGCCGCCGCGCGCGTCGGCCAGCAGCTTGACCGAGTCTTGCGGAAGAATGCCGCGATCCCACAGCGAGCCGCGATAGCTCGAGTAACGGCCGCGCTCCTGCGCCAGTTCCGTCGACGCGTAGTAAGCGTAGTAGCAGACCGCTTCCATCGACGTGTCGGCGAACTTCACCGCTTCTTCCGACGCGTACGGCGTGCGCAGCAGATGCAGGCAGTCCTGGAAGCCCATGATGCCCATGCCGACCGGACGGTGCTTCAGGTTCGAGTTACGCGCCTTGGCGACTGCGTAGTAGTTGATGTCGATTACGTTGTCGAGCATGCGCATCGCGACGCTGACGGTGCGCTTGAGCTTGTCGTGGTCGAGCACGAGCGTGCCGTCGGCCTGTTCCTTCAGATGCGCGACGAGGTTCACCGAGCCCAGGTTGCAGACGGCGATTTCAGCGTCGCTCGTGTTCAGCGTGATTTCGGTGCACAGGTTCGACGAGTGGACGACGCCGACGTGCTGTTGCGGCGAGCGCACATTGCACGGGTCCTTGAACGTGATCCACGGATGGCCGGTTTCGAACAGCATGCCGAGCATCTTGCGCCACAGTTGCGCCGCCGGAACCTTCTTGAAGAGCTTGATCTCGCCGCGCGCGACCTTGTCTTCGTAAGCCGTGTAAGCCGCTTCGAACTCGGCGCCGAACTTGTCGTGCAGATCCGGGCAGGTGGACGGCGAGAACAGCGTCCAGTCGCCGCCTTCCATCACGCGCTTCATGAACAGGTCGGGAATCCAGTTCGCCGTGTTCATGTCGTGCGTGCGGCGACGGTCGTCGCCGGTGTTCTTGCGCAGCTCCAGGAATTCTTCGATGTCGAGGTGCCACGTTTCCAGGTACGCGCACACTGCGCCCTTGCGCTTGCCGCCCTGGTTCACGGCGACGGCCGTATCGTTGACGACCTTCAGGAACGGCACGACGCCTTGCGACTTGCCATTGGTGCCCTTGATGTGCGAGCCAAGCGCACGCACACGCGTCCAGTCGTTGCCGAGGCCGCCGGCGAACTTCGAGAGCAGCGCGTTTTCCTTCAGCGCTTCGTAGATACCGTCGAGGTCGTCGTCGACCGTCGTCAGGTAGCACGACGACAGTTGTGAGCGGCGCGTGCCCGAGTTGAACAGCGTCGGCGTGGACGACATGAAGTCGAAGCTCGACAGCACGTTGTAGAACTCGATCGCGCGCGCTTCGCGGTCGATCTCGTTCAGCGACAGGCCCATTGCGACACGCATAAAGAATGCCTGGGGCATTTCGATACGCACGCCGTCGTGATGCAGGAAGTAGCGGTCGTACAGCGTTTGCAGACCGAGGTAGCCGAACTGCAGGTCGCGGTTGTTATCGAGCGCGGCGCCCAGACGCTTCAGGTCGAACTGCAGCAGCTTGTCGTCGAGCAACTCGGCTTGCACGCCGCGCTTGATGACCTGCGGGAAGTACTCGGCGTAACGCTCGCCCATTTCGGCTTGCGTGACTTCTTCTTCGAGAATCTCGCGGCGGATCGTGTGCAGCAGAATGCGCGCGGTGACCTGGCTGTAAGCCGGATCTTTTTCGATCATCGTGCGAGCGGCCAGGATCGCCGAGTCGTAGACCTGGCTCATCGGCACGCCGTCGTACAGATTCTTGACCGTTTCAGCGACGATCGGCTCGGCGCTCACGGCGTCACCCAGGTTCGCGCAAGCGGACTCGATGATGCCGCGCAACGCAGCCATGTCGAGCGGACGCGACACGCCGTTGTCGGTAACGGTGAGGCCCGGCGTGCTGCCGGCCACCTGCTCGTCATGACCGCGCGCCTGGGTGCGCTTCTCGCGATACAGCACGTAAGCACGCGCGACGTTGTGCTCGCCGCCGCGCATCAGCGCGAGTTCGACCTGATCCTGAATGTCTTCGATATGGAACGTGCCGCCGTTCGGACGGCTGCGCACCAGCGCGCGCACCACGTTCTGCGTGAGTTGCTCGACCAGTTCGCGCACGCGTGCGGATGCCGCGCCCTGACCACCGTTGACAGCGAGGAATGCCTTCGTCACGGCGATGGCGATCTTCGACGGCTCGAACGACACCACGCTGCCGTTGCGGCGGATCACCTTATAGTCGGCGTACGTCGCTTGCGGCGCGAGCGCCTGGGCGCCTTGTGCCTGGCCGAAAGCCTGGCCAGTCGGTGATCCCTCATACCGGGTCGTCGCGTTGTCGGTGGTTTGCATGTGCAAAGCTCCTGGTCCTGGAAATGTTGCGGCGAGTGCCGCGGATTAAAACGAACGCTGCGCCGCGTGCGCGAGCGATGGGGTGCAGGAAAGAGGCCGGCCTCGGCGGCTGACGGAATGCGACTGCGATGAAGCCTGATTCGAATTCGTAACGGTCTTCGTCGTAGTTCTCGCGATCACTCTCAGCCCCTTTCCTGATGCTTATGGTTGCCGCCGGTTGGTTCGCGCTTGCCCCGCGCTCTACCCGCTCTTACCTTTCACCGGCCGCCCTGCAGGAATTCTTTTTCGCTGCCTGGAATGCTTGCGGCGCCATGCTCGGAGAGCGGGGCGCCGCAGACTTGTGCACTATGTTATGCACTTGGTTATTCACACAGTTATACACAGGACACACAACATCTAGTGCGTAACTGAATTTGTGGCACCAAGTATAGTGGACTTTCAAGACAGATCAAATCGTTTTATTTATCCGAAACGTATTGACTTTTGGCTCGCGCGACGCGAAGCCGGCTCCCCGGAGAGCGAGGCTGCGCCTCGTTCTCCTCGCATCACGCGAGCTCGCGCGAACGGCCGTTACCGCGTTTTGGAAAACTTGAGATAGGGGAAATACCGATCCGCGAGCGAGGTGTCGCGTTGCAGGCGCGTCCATTCGAAGTGGGGGCCCGGATCGGTCTTGCGGCCGGGCGCAATGTCGGAGTGTCCGGCGAGGGCTTCGATCGGATAACGTGCCGCGAGCGCTCTCACGAGCGCGCTCAGCGTGCGGTATTGCGCCGCCTCGAAAGCAGTCGTGTCGCTGCCTTCGAGTTCGATGCCGATGGAGAAATCATTGCAACGCTCGCGGCCGAAAAAATTCGACGGCCCCGCGTGCCACGCGCGCTCGTTGCACGACACGAACTGCTCGAGCGCGCCGTCGCGATGAATCACGAAATGCGCCGACACGCGCACGCCGCGCAGATGCGCGTCGTAATACGGGTGAGCGTCGCAATCGAGTGTATTGAGGAAGAGTTCGGCAATCGCGGTGCCGCCGAATTCATTGGGCGGCAAGCTGATGTTGTGCACGACGATCAGCGTGGGCACCGCGCCTTGTGGCCGCGCCTCGAAGTTCGGCGACGGCAGTTTGCGTGCTTGCGCGGCCCAACCGTCTGCGTCGACGGTGAACTCGACGCTCATCGGGCGTCGCGGCCCGTGGGTCGCGTGCCGTGCCGCTGCGCGTGCGCGGCGCTGCAGAACACCTGGCCCGCGACGACCACCGAGTCGCTCTTCGGCGCATGCACGCCGCACTCGACACAACGGATCATCGGCTCCGCGAGTTGCGGCGCCTCGGGCTGACGCGCGGCGCCGTTGCCGTTATTGGCAGCGCCGCGCGCGCCGCCTGCGCCGGTACGTTGCGCGGTGTGCGCATCGTGACGGCGCAGCGCCTTCACAAGCCACTGCCCGACGATGAACAACAGGATCAGCAAAAAGATTTGTCGCATGGGACACGCTCACACTACAGCTCGGTGCAACAGCACCTCGAAAACAAAACGGCTGCCGACGTACGCCAGCAGCAACGCGACGAACGACGCCAGCACCCAGCGCAATGCGGCACGGCCGCGCCAGCCGGACACCTTGCGCGCCGTCAGGAGCGCGCCGAACATCACCCACGAAAGAATGGCGAACACGGTCTTGTGATCGAGCCGCAGCGCGCGGTCGACCAGTTGCTCGCTAAACAGAATGCCCGATACCAGCGTCAGCGTGAGCAGCACGAAGCCCGCGCCGATCAGACGGAACAGCAGCTTCTCGAGCGTGAGCAACGGCGGCAGTGTATCGAGCCAACTGGAGAGCCAGCCGTTGCCCGCTGCGGCCACATGCCGCTGCGCGACGCCGCCGCGCATCGCATGAAGACGCCGCTCGACGAGCAGCATCAGGACGGCGTGCAGCGCCGCGATCGCGAACAGGCCATACGCGATGTTGGCGATCAGGAAGTGCAGCTTGAACATGGGCGCGGCCGAATACGGCAGCACACGCACGCCGTTGAACGCGAGCGGCAACAGCGACGCGACGCAGGCGAGCGGCAAGACCAGCAGACGCAGCCCGTCGAGCGGAAAGAAAAAGCTTTCTATCCAATAGATGCCGGCGCCGAGCCAGAACATCGCGGAGAGCGCGAAGGCGAAGCCGAACACCATCGCGTTCTGCGGGAAGATCGTGGTGTGCAGCAGCACGCCGTGCGCGAGCAGCGCGACGAACAGCAGCGCGCGGCCCGATGAGCTCATGCCCGACGCCGCGGCCCCGGCGAACCCGGAACGCGCGTCGGCCGTGGTTGCCGCGCCGGCCGGCATGGGCGCGACGCTCTCCAGCATGGAGCGCGATCCGGCGTGCCGGTGCGAGCGCCAGCCCGCTACGGCGAGTCCGCCGTACAGGAGCGCGGTGAGGGCATACAGTACAATATCCATATTCGAAGTTTACACTAGGCCCCCGCCCCGCGACGTCTTCCGCTTCGCGCCCGCCCGGGCCGCACTGTTCATCGCTCCCCATGCTCGACAATCTGACTCAACGGATGGCGCGCGTCGTCAAGACGCTGCGCGGCGAAGCCCGGCTCACCGAGGCGAACACCCAGGAAATGCTGCGCGAAGTGCGCCTTGCGCTGCTCGAGGCGGACGTGGCGCTGCCCGTCGTGCGCGAGTTCATCGCGAAGGTGAAAGAGAAGGCGCTCGGCGAGGAAGTCATCAGCAGTCTGTCGCCGGGTCAGGCGCTCGTCGGCGTCGTGCAGCGCGAGTTGACCGCGGTGATCGGCGGCGATTACGAAGGCAAGGCATCGGAGCTGAACCTGGCCGTCACGCCGCCGGCCGTCATCCTGATGGCGGGTTTGCAGGGCGCGGGTAAGACGACCACGGTCGGCAAGCTCGCCAAGCTGCTGCGCGAAAAGTACAAGAAGAAGGTGCTGACCGTTTCGTGCGACGTCTATCGCCCTGCTGCTATCGCGCAGTTGAAGACGGTGACCGAGCAGGTCGGCGCGGATTTCTTCCCGTCGGAACCGGATCAGAAGCCGGTGGACATCGCGCGTGCGGCGGTGGATTGGGCCAAGCGTCACTATCACGACGTGCTGATCGTCGACACGGCCGGCCGTCTCGGTATCGACGAAGCGATGATGCAGGAAATCACCGCGCTGCATACCACGCTGAAGCCGGCGGAAACGCTGTTCGTCGTCGATGCGATGCTCGGCCAGGACGCCGTCAACACGGCGAAAGCGTTTAGCGACGCGCTGCCGCTCACCGGCGTCGTGCTGACCAAGCTCGACGGCGACTCGCGCGGTGGCGCGGCACTCTCCGTGCGTCACGTCACGGGCAAGCCGATCAAGTTCGTCGGCGTCGCGGAAAAGCTCGACGGCCTCGAAGTGTTTTATCCGGATCGCATGGCGAACCGGATTCTCGGCATGGGCGACATTCTCGCGCTCGTCGAAGAAGCGCAGAAGGGCGTCGACGTTCAGGCCGCGCAAAAACTCGCCGACAAGGTGAAGAAAGGCGGCGACTTCGACCTGAACGATTTCCGCGCGCAGCTCACGCAAATGAAGGGCATGGGCGGGCTGTCGTCGCTGATGGACAAGCTGCCCGCGCAATTTCAGCAGGCCGCCGCCGGCGCCGACATGAGCCAGGCTGAAAAACAGATGCGCCGCATGGAAGGCATCATCAACTCGATGACGCCGCTCGAGCGCGCCAAGCCGGATCTCATCAAGGCCACGCGCAAGCGCCGCATCGCCGCGGGCGCGGGCGTGCAGGTGCAGGAAGTCAACCGCATGCTGAACCAGTACGACCAGATGCGCACGATGATGAAAAAGCTGAAGGGCGGCAACATGCAAAAGATGATGCGCGGCATGAAGGGCATGTTGCCCGGCATGCGCTAAGCTTTAGCAAGACGGCGGCACGCGCGTCGTGCGGGTTGCACTGCGCCCGCCGATAGCCGCCGCCTCGGAAAAGGAATTGGTTGAGAGCATTCCCGCTCACACTATGTATACAGTCACCGCCCGTCAGACGTCATGAACCGCGAAGAAGCTCTCCACATTTTTAGCCACTCCGAAGAAATCGTTTCGGCCGACGACGTGAACGCGTCGATCAGCGGCATGGCTGCCGCCATCCGCGCCGAAATAAGCGAGGACTTCCCGCTCGTGCTTTCGGTGATGGGCGGCGCCGCGGTGTTCACCGGCATGCTGTTGCCGCACCTCGACTTTCCGCTCGAGTTCGACTACATCCACCTGACCCGCTATCGCAACACCACCAAAGGCGGCAACGAGATGCAGTGGCGCGTGGCGCCGGCCGAGTCGGTGAAGGATCGCGTGGTGCTGGTGCTCGACGACATTCTCGACGAAGGCGAGACCATGGCCGCGATTCGCGACCGCATTCTCGCGATGGGCGCGAAGCGCTTCCTGAGCGCGGTGCTGTGCGAGAAGATCATTCCGAAGGCCAAGCCGCTGCGCCCGGACTACTGCGGCTTCGAAGTGCCGGACCGCTATGTGTTCGGCTGCGGCATGGACGCGAAAGGCTACTGGCGCAACCTGCCGACCATTCGCGCGCTGACCGAAGGCGCGTGAGTTCTTCATCTGTCTTGCGCTGGAACGAAAAAGCGGCCTACCTGGGCCGCTTTTTTCATTGCGCAGCGATAAGGCGCGCCGCCGGCTTCAGAGTTGATGCACGAAGGCGCGGATACCGCCGAGCATCATCTCGACGGAAATCGCCACCAGCACGAGTCCCATCAGACGCTCGAATGCCATCATGGTTCGCTCGCCGAGCCATGCCTGAATGCGCTCGGCCAGCATTAGCACCACAGCGCAAACGATCATGGTGACGGTCAGCGCGCCGATCCATTCGAACATCTTGCCGGGCGCCTGCGACGTCAACAGCATCACCGTTGCGAGCGCCGACGGCCCGGCCAGCGCCGGAATGGCCAGCGGCACGATCAACGGCTCGCCGCCGCGCGCGTCGCCACCGAACGGGCCGTCCGGATGCGGGAACACCATGCGCAGCGCAATCAGAAACAGCACGATGCCGCCGCCGATTCGCAACGACTGGTCCGTGAGACTCATCATCCGCAAGAACGCGTCGCCCAGCACCATGAACAGCAGCAGGATCGCAAACGCAATCGCGACCTCACGCAGAATCACAGCGGTGCGACGCTTCGGCGACACACCGCGCAGACAACTGATGAAGAGCGGAATGTTGCCGAGCGGATCGGTGATGAGAATCAGCAGGACGGTCGCGGACAGGAAGGTGTACTCCACCGTCCGCTCCGCTTAGCGCGCGAGCGCCGCGCGCACCTTCGCGATCACCGTTTGCGCGGCTTCGTCGACCGGCAGCAGGGTCGCCTCGGCGTCGCGGCGGCCCTGATATTCGAGCTTGCCTTCCTTCAGGCCGCGGTCGCCGATCACGAGACGATGCGGCACGCCGATCAGCTCCCAGTCGGCGAACATCACGCCGGGGCGTTCGCCGCGGTCGTCCAGAATCACGTCGATGCCTGCCTCCACCAGTTCCGCGTACAGCTTGTCGGCCTGCTCGCGCACGGCTTCGCTGCGGTCATAGCCCATCGGGCACAGGACGACTTCGAACGGCGCGATCGATTCCGGCCAGATGATGCCCTTGTCGTCGAAATTCTGTTCGATCGCGGCGCCCAGAATACGCGTGATGCCGACGCCGTAGCAGCCCATTTCCATCGGCTGCGGCTTGCCGTTTTCGTCGAGGCAGGTCGCGTTCATCGCTTCGGAATATTTGGTGCCGAGCTGGAACACATGGCCGACCTCGATGCCGCGGCAAATGTCGAGCACGCCCTTGCCGTCCGGCGACGGATCGCCCTTCTTGACGTCGCGAATGTCCGCGACGACCGGCTCCGGCAAATCGCGGCCCCAGTTGACGCCGGTGGTGTGGAAGTCCACCTCGTTCGAGCCGACCACGAAGTCGCTCATGTTCGCGACCGTGCGGTCCGCCACGACCTTCACCGGCTTCTTCGTGTTGAGCGGGCCGAGATAGCCCGGCGGCGTGCCGAAGGTCTCGATGATCTCAGCCTCGGTCGCCATGCGGAAGTCAGCGAGGCCCGGCAAGTTGTTTGCCTTGATCTCGTTCAGATCGTGATCGCCGCGCAGCATCAGCAGCCAGATGGTCGGCTCGGCGCCTTCGTTTTCGGTCGCGAGCACGATCGACTTGATGGTGCGTTCGAGCGGAATGTTCAGATACTCGGCGACGGCCTCGCACTTTGCCTTGCCCGGCGTGGGCGTCTTCTTCAGCTCCTCGGTGGGAGCGGCGCGTTGCGCGTACAGCGGCAATGCTTCGGCCGCTTCGACATTCGCGGCGAAGTCGGAAGTCGGGCAATAGGCGATTGCGTCCTCACCCGTTTCGGCGATCACGTGAAACTCATGCGAGCCGCTGCCGCCGATCGAACCGTTGTCCGCCGCGACCGCGCGGAAGTCGAGACCGAGGCGCGTGAAAATGCGCACGTACGCGTCGTACATCTTGCGATACGACTCGCGCAGACCCGCCGCGTCCTTGTCGAACGAGTACGCGTCTTTCATGATGAACTCGCGGCCGCGCATCACGCCGAAACGCGGACGGATTTCGTCGCGGAACTTGGTCTGGATCTGATAGAAGTTGACCGGCAACTGACGGTAGCTCTTGATCTGGCCACGCGCGATGTCCGTCACCACTTCTTCATGCGTCGGTCCGATGACGAAATCGGACTGCTTGCGGTCCTTGAAGCGGAGCAATTCGGGGCCGTATTTTTCCCAGCGGCCCGACTCCTGCCACAACTCGGCCGGCTGCACGGCCGGCATCAGCAATTCGATAGCGCCCGCCCGGTTCATTTCCTCGCGCACGATGGCTTCCACCTTGCGGATCGAGCGCAGGCCGATCGGCAGGTAGTTATAGATACCGCCGGCGACGCGGCGGATCATGCCGGCGCGCACCATGAGCTTGTGGCTGACGATCTCGGCGTCTGCCGGAGCTTCTTTCAGGGTGCCGATAAAGAAACGGGAAGCTTTCATTCAGATTTTCCAAAAGCGGCGGCTCCGGAGGGACCGCCCGAAAGGGTGAAACGGGAAATCGACACGGCTGCGGCGCCAGAACCCGCGGTGTGCTGCACTGCGCCGCACCGACGCCAAAGCGCCGGCGACGCCGCCGCGCAAAGCCTTCTGCACAAGGGATGACGCGCGGGAAGCTTGACAGGCTACCGCAAATGCAGGCCTTTTGCGGCGAATCGTTCCATTCTGGTGCGAATCGGTGCGTCAGGGCCGTTATCTGTTTATAATCAAAGCAATTTTAAAGGATTCGAAGGTGGTTGTATGCTGGATCGTGAAGGCTTTCGCCCGAACGTCGGCATCATCCTCTTGAACGCGCACAACGAGGTGTTTTGGGGCAAACGGCTCCGTGAACATTCCTGGCAGTTTCCGCAAGGGGGCATCAAGTACGGAGAGACCCCCGTGCAAGCGATGTATCGGGAGTTACACGAAGAAACCGGCCTGCTTCCTGAGCACGTCAAGGTGATTGGTCGCACGCGCGACTGGTTGCGTTACGAGGTGCCTGACAAGTTCATCAAGCGTGAGGTACGCGGTCATTACCGCGGCCAGAAACAAATCTGGTTTTTGCTCCGAATGGTGGGGCGCGATTGCGACATCTGCTTGCGCGCCACCGACCACCCGGAGTTCGATGCCTGGCGTTGGAACGAATATTGGGTGCCGCTCGACTGTGTGATCGAGTTCAAGCGGGATGTGTATCAGTTGGCGCTGACGGAGCTGTCCCGTTTCATGCGCCGGACTGTGCCGCGTGCGGAAAAACCCGGCGCTCATCATGGGCCGCGCTATCCACGGATAGCGTCGTCAATGGAAAGTCCGCCGGATTCCACGGTAATGACGGTGACAACGGTCACGTCCGTCAGAATCGAAACTTCGGTTCGCACAACAAGCGCGTCCGACTGCGGTGAAAATGCCGCGTCAACGGACGAGGCCAGCGCCGCGTCGGAGCTTGAAGAAGACGCAGCTCGCGAGGCTGCCGTTTCGTTGCTTCGCCAAGGCGTGCGTAGTTGATCGTTCTGCGCGGCTTTCCGTGCCGCTATGCGGGCGCGGCCCCCGGACCCGGGAGCCGCGCCCGTTTTTTGAGGAAAACCATATTGAAAGCTCTCGCTCTCGTCGTGGCGTGCGTCGCCACCGGCGCCCTTCTGGCTGGCTGTTCGAGTGCCGGCAAACCCACCAATAAGGATGACAGCGCGTTTACCTATCTGCTCGACCGGCCTACCAATTGGGTCGAAAACAAGGTCGAGACGTTGCCGCCGCTGCCGCAGGACTCCAGCCTCCTTCCGTTCGAAGTGTCGGGCAATACGCCGCTGCATTTCGCGATAGATCCGACGTCGCTCACGGTGGGTTCCGACGGCGTGGTGCGCTACACGGTGGTGGTCACGAGCCCGAGCGGCGCGCGCAATGTGAACTACGAGGGCATTCGCTGCGACACCTACGAATGGCGTCTGTATGCCGGCCTGAACGCCGATCACGACGGCTGGGACAGAACCGTTGCCAACGACTTCACGCGCATCGAGAACGGCGCGCTCAACGCGTATCACGCGGCGCTGTACCAGGACTATCTGTGTGCAAACAAGCTGCCGACAGGCAGCGCCAAGTCGATTATCGAGAACATCCGCTATAAGCGCACGGCGACGTCTTTAATTCATTGAACCGTTGACGATGCATTAGGCAAAAAAGCCGTTCCGGTGGTGACTGGAACGGCTTTTTTAATTGCTGCCTGGTGTCTCTTTGCCAGCCACTGACCGCTGATTGATTACCCACTCAAACCAGCACCAGGTTGTCCCGATGAATCAGTTCCGGTTCGAGCATGTAGCCGAGCACCGACTCGATCTCGCCGCTCGGACGCCGCTGAATCAGCTTGGTTTCGGCACTGCTGTAATTGGTGAGGCCGCGCGCCACCTCCCGGCCCGCTGCGTTCAGGCAAGCGATCACCTCGCCCCGCGCAAACGCACCCTGCACGCCGACAATGCCGATAGGCAGCAGGCTCTTGCCGCCCGCGGTCACCTTCTCGACGGCGCCGTCGTCGATCACGACGTGGCCGCGCACCTGCAGGTGATCGGCCATCCACTGCTTGCGTGCTGCCATGCGCGCGGTGCGTGCGATCAGTTGCGTGCCGATCGCTTCCCCCGAGGCGAGCCGCGACAGCACGTCGGCTTCGCGGCCGCTGGCTATCACCGTGTTCGCTCCGCTGTGAGCGGCGCGCTTGGCGGCGAGAATCTTGGTCAGCATGCCGCCTCGGCCGAGGCTCGAACCCGCGCCGCCGGCCATCGCTTCGAGATCGGGCGCGCCGGCATCCGCCTGCTGAACCAGCGTCGCGGTCGGATCTTTCCGCGGATCGGCGGTGAAAAGCCCTTGCTGATCGGTGAGGATGATGAGCGCGTCGCCCTCGATCAGGTTCGCGACGAGCGCGCCGAGCGTGTCGTTGTCGCCGAACTTGATTTCGTCGGTGACGACCGTGTCGTTCTCGTTGATGATCGGCACCACGCCGAGCCGCAACAGCGTCAGCAGCGTGGAGCGCGCATTCAGATAGCGCTCGCGGTCCGCGAGGTCCGCATGCGTCAGCAGGATTTGCGCGGTCTGAATGGAATGCTCGGCAAAGCGGCTTTCGTAGACCTGGGCAAGGCCCATTTGACCGACGGCGGCGGCCGCCTGCAATTCGTCGATTTCGCGCGGCCGCTTGGTCCAGCCGAGCCGCTGCATGCCTTCCGCGATCGCGCCGGAGCTCACCAGCACGACTTCCTTACCTTGAGCGCGCAACGCGGCGATCTGCGCAGCCCAGCGGCCGATCGCAGCATGATCGAGGCCTCGGCCGTCGTTCGTGACGAGGCTCGAGCCGACTTTCACTACCAATCGCCGTGAATCTGCGATGACGGAACGCATTGTGCGTGGTCTCCCAAGATGACGCCTGACACGCACCGGCCCCGAAAGGCCGGCGCTCCCGTTGTTTATTCCTGCGGATCGGCGCTGGATTCGCTGGCGGCGGCCGGCGCTTCGGGCTTGTCGCGAAAGCGCACGTCGGCGGCGAGATCTTCAGCCTCAGCCGCGCGCTGAGCTTCCGAATGCGCGGCGATGTAGTCGAACACCGCGTAGCAAAGGCTCTCGCAGCCCTGACCGGTCAGCGCCGAGATTTCGAACACCGGGCCGTCCCAGCCGAAGCCTTCGAGGAACGCCGACACGCGCGCTTCGCGCTCGTCCTCGGGCACCATGTCGAGCTTATTGAGCACCAGCCAGCGCGGCTTCTGATACAGCTGCTCGTCGTACTTGCGCAGTTCGTTGACGATCGCCCTGGCTTCCGCGACCGGGTCGACGGATTCGTCGAACGGCGCGATGTCGACGATATGCAGCAGCAGACCTGTGCGCTGCAAGTGCCGCAGGAACTGGTGACCGAGCCCCGCGCCTTCAGCCGCGCCTTCGATCAGGCCCGGAATGTCCGCGATCACGAAGCTGCGGCTCGGCCCAACGCGCACCACGCCGAGATTAGGCGCGAGCGTGGTGAACGGATAGTCGGCAATCTTCGGCTTCGCGTTCGATACCGAAGAAATGAACGTCGACTTGCCCGCGTTCGGCATGCCGAGCAGACCGACGTCGGCCAGCACTTTGAGTTCGAGGCGCACCATGCGGCGCTCGCCCGGCTTGCCGTCCGTTTTCTGGCGCGGCGCGCGGTTCGTGCTGGACTTGAAGTGCAGGTTGCCCAAACCGCCCGCACCGCCCTCCGCGATTTTCACGCTCTGATTGTGCTCGGTCAGATCGGCGATCAGTTCGCCGGTTTCCATGTCGGTAATCGTGGTGCCGACCGGCATGCGCAGCGTGATGTCGTCGCCGCCCTTGCCGTAGCAGTCCGCGCCACGGCCGTTTTCGCCGTTGCGCGCCATATGTTTTTTCGCGTAGCGATAGTCGATCAGCGTGTTGATGTTGCGGTCTGCTACCGCAATCACGCTGCCGCCCCGCCCGCCGTCGCCGCCATCGGGGCCGCCGAACGGAACGAACTTCTCGCGGCGCATCGACGCGCTGCCATCCCCTCCGTCGCCGGCGATGACTTCAATCCTCGCTTCGTCAATGAACTTCATGCGTAACTCCGTCCCGTGGTGTACAGCCAGATGGTGCTGCCAGATGTGTTGTTGCCGGATACTGCCTGATACAGCTATTTTGCCGCGCCCGCCGCGCGATGATCAATCGACCGAACGGCATAGGACGACGTCAGAATTCGCGGCGGCAACAGCCGCTACCGCAATAAAAAAAGCCCCGCTAACTTCGCGGGGCCTTTTTCCGGTCCTGAAGCCCGTGCCTGAGCAAGCTCAGACTGCTGCCGGGATCACGTTGACCATGTGCTTCTTCGCGGCGCCTTTCGTCGAAAACTTGACGTGGCCGTCCGTCAGCGCGAACAAGGTGTGATCCTTGCCGATACCGACGTTCTCGCCAGCGTGCATGCGCGTGCCACGTTGACGAACGATGATGCCGCCAGCGTTGATAGCCTGACCGCCGTACACTTTCACGCCAAGTCGCTTCGACTCGGAGTCGCGGCCGTTCCGGGACGATCCGCCTGCCTTTTTGTGTGCCATTTGATTTGCTCCTTAACCGGTGCGCTTACGCGTTGATCGCGTCGATGCGCAGTTCGGTATAGTTCTGGCGGTGGCCGCCATGCTTCTGGTAGTGCTTCCGGCGACGCATCTTGAAGATGGTCACTTTCTTGTGACGACCTTGCGACACGACGGTAGCCTTGACGGAAGCCCCACTGACCAGCGGCGCACCGAACTTAATCGATTCGCCTTCGCCCACTGCGAGAACCTGGTCGAGCGTGATTTCAGCGTCAATGTCTGCCGGTATCTGTTCTACTTTAAGTTTTTCGCCGACGGCAACTTTATACTGCTTGCCACCGGTTTTTATGACCGCGTACATTGAGAACCTCACTCTGTGTTCATTTTTTCCACGCACCGCGCGCGGAAACCCGTGATTATACATAGAGTTAGCTGCTCGGTCAAAACTCATTGAGAGCCGCCGTGCCGTCCGGGTGACGCGCGGCCCGCCGCCGGGCGCCGCTCCACGCTGCTCTGTGCGCTGCCGTAAGGCGCGGCGCACGGCAGTCCGCGACCCGGAACCACCGCGATTCGCCTTATAATTCGCGGCACTACCCAATTCAGCCATCATGTCGTCGACTGCCACCCCCTCCTCCAACGCCGCCAGCCTGCTCGCTCCGATAGCCGAAGACATGCAGCAGGTGAATCGCGTCATCCGGCACCGTCTTGCGTCCGAGGTGATGCTGATCAATCAGATCTCCGAGTACATCATCAGTGCCGGAGGCAAGCGGCTGCGGCCCGCGCTGCTGCTGCTGGTGGCCGGCGCGCTCGGAGAAACCACGGGGCATCGGCATGAACTGGCGGCGGTCGTGGAATTCATCCACACCGCGACGCTGCTGCATGACGACGTGGTCGACGAATCCGATCTGCGGCGCGGCCGCCAGACGGCCAACGCGCTCTTCGGCAACGCGGCGAGCGTGCTCGTCGGCGATTTTCTGTATTCGCGCTCGTTCCAGATGATGGTCGGGGTAGGCAAGATGCGCGTGATGGAGATCCTGGCCGAGGCGACCAACATCATCTCGGAAGGCGAGGTGCTGCAGCTGCTGAACATGCACGACGCCGACGTGGACGAAGCCCGCTACATGCAGGTGATCCGTTACAAAACGGCGAAGCTGTTCGAGGCCGCCGCGCAACTCGGCGCGGTGCTGGCCGGCGCGGACGCCCGCATCGAAGCGGCCGCGGCGGAATTCGGCCGGCGCATCGGCACGGCCTTCCAGATCATGGACGACTGGCTCGACTACACGGGCACGGCAGAGTCCATGGGTAAAAATGCCGGCGACGATTTGCGCGAAGGCAAGCCCACGCTGCCGCTCATCTATCTGATCGAGCGCGGCACGCCCGAGCAATCGGCGCTTGCCCGCGAGGCCATCGAACAAGGCGGCACCGACCGTTTCGAAACGATTTTCGAAGCCATCACGCGTTCAGGCGCGCTCGACCACACGCTCGAATGCGCGAAGCAGGAGGCGCAAGCAGCCGCCGCCGCAATTTCTTCGTTCCCGGATTCCATTTACAAAGAAAGCCTGCTAGAATTATGTTCTTACTCGACGGCGAGACAGTCTTAAACGAGACGGAAACGCCGGTTTAGTCTGAATCGAGTTCGCAGTACTTTTCGGGGTGTAGCTTAGCCTGGTAGAGCGCTACGTTCGGGACGTAGAGGCCGGAGGTTCGAATCCTCTCACCCCGACCAGATTTGCCTTGTTAGTTCAAGGCTCGAAAAATCGCCCAGCTTGCTCGGCGGTTTTTTGTTTTTGCGGCGCATGTTCGTTAGAGCCCGCATGCCGCGGCCATGTCGAGCGCAAAGGCCCTGTTTTCAGGGCGGCGCCGCGCACGGCTTCGGCAGCCCCCTCTGCTATATTCTCTCCATCCTTTCCCCCTCTATCCTTCGCGACGCGTGGAACAACTTCCCTTATGGGCGCAGATTGGCGCCGTCTTCCTGCTGCTTGTCTGCTCGAGCTTCTTCTCGATTTCCGAAACGGCGATGATGGCGCTCAACCGCCATCGGCTGAAGCATCTCGCTAGCAAAAACGCGCTCGGCGCGAAGACCACGCAGGGTCTGCTGGCGCATACCGATCAACTGCTGAGCGTCGTGCTGATCGGCAACAATCTGTTCAACACGATCATCCCGGTTCTGACGACTTCGATCGCATTGCACACGTTCGGGCGCAACAACCTCGTACTGTCGATCGCGACCGGCATCGTCGCCTTCCTGATCATCGTCTTTGCGGAGATCACGCCGAAGATCGTCGGCGCGACCTTCCCCGAGAAAATCGCACTGCCCGCCAGTCTGCTGATCGCGCCGATGATGCGCGTCGCCAGACCGCTCGTGTGGTTCGTCAACCTGTTCGCCACCGGCATCTTGCGGGTGCTGCACATCAACACAAAAGGCGCGCGCGACCAGCGCCTGTCCACCGAGGAATTGCGCACCATCGTGCTCGAGTCCGGCAGCTTCATGCCGACCAAGCACCGCAGCATTCTGCTTAACCTGTTCGACCTCGAAAACATTTCCGTGGACGACGTGATGATCCCGCGCCGCCGCATCGAGGCGCTCGACTTCGACGCGCCGTTCGAACAGATCCTGCATCAGCTCGAAACCTGCTATCACAACAAGCTGATCGTCTATCAGGGCGACATCGACCGCGTGCTCGGCGTACTGCACGTTCGCAAGACGCTCGCGGCTCTGCATAACCAGGAACTGGAGCGCGAGACGCTGCGCGAACTGCTCACCGAGCCTTACTTCGTGCCGACCGGCACGCCCGTGTTCCAGCAGTTGCAGTATTTCCAGGAGAGCCGCCACCGCATTGCGCTCGTCGTCAACGAATACGGCGAACTGCAAGGGCTCGTCACGCCGGAAGACATCATCGAGGAACTGATCGGCGAATTCACTACCTCGATCCCGCGTGGCGCCAGTTCACGCGGCGGCTGGAACGAGCATGGCGAATGCATCGTCGCGGGCAGCATGCCGCTGCGCGAGCTCAACCGCTGGCTGCAACTCACGCTGCCTACTGACGGCCCAAAAACGCTCAATGGCCTGATCCTCGAAATTCTCGAGGACATTCCCGACGGCGATGTCTGCGTGCAGATCCGCGACGTCAAACTCGAAGTCATGCGCAGCGACGATCAGGCGATCCGCACCGTCAAGCTGTTCAAACCGCCGGCGCGCGCAAAGGGCAAGGCGCTGCTCGGTTAGCGGATTCGGCGGACGGTCGTCGGTCGCCTCGCATGCGGATCAACCGCTCGCCTCACCGCCCGCACAGACAGCATCGCACAAGGTCCGAGCGCGCACCATTAGCCGAATGGCCGAGTGTCATTCAGACGCGCCTTGCCGGAAACTGGAGCCGTCGTGTTCTACAGGCGGCGCATCGCCGGCTCCTCATGCAAGCTTCTTTTCAACCCGCCGCATCGCTGCGGCCGCTGCCCACCGACGGCGCAAACGCGTCGCGCAACAAGCCCAACCCGCTCACCGCCGACTCAGGCGCGGCAACGCTCAACGATCCAGACAACGCCCCCGCCGTGCGTCTCTTGACGGACACGCTACGCGAAGCGACGCGCCGCAATGCGTCGGATCTGCACATCGAGCCGGCTGAAAACGGCTGGCGGGTGCGCCTGCGTATCGACGGCGTGCTGCACGAAATCTCGCCGCCCCCGGCTCATCTGCGAGACGCGTTCATCACGCGTGTGAAGGTGCTTGCGCGCATGGACATCGCCGAGCGGCGCGTGCCGCAGGACGGCCGGCTGCGCATCGCCACGTCGCCCGGACGGCTCGAGGACTACCGCGTCAACTCGCTGCCCACGCTATTTGGCGAAAAGCTCGTGTTGCGCAGGCTCGACGCGCTGCCGGCGGATCTTTCGCTCGACTTGCTCGGGCTCGACGCGCAGCAGCGCGATGCCGTCGATGCGGCAATTCGCGCGCCGCACGGTCTCGTGCTCGTCACGGGACCGACAGGCAGCGGCAAGACGCTGTCCTTGTACTGCTTTCTGAACCTGCTCAATAGCGAGGCGCGCAATCTCTGTTCCGTCGAAGATCCGGCCGAAATCCAGCTAGCCGGCATCAATCAGGTCAGCGTGCGCGAGAAGGCCGGGCTGACTTTCGCGGTCGCGTTGCGGGCGTTTTTGCGCCAGGACCCGGATGTGATCATGGTCGGCGAAATACGCGATGAGGAGACCGCCGACGTCGCCGTAAAAGCCGCGCAAACCGGCCACCTGGTGCTGTCCACATTGCACACGAACGACGCGCCGGCCGCCGTCGCGCGCCTGATCGACATCGGCGTCGCACCGTACAACCTCGCCGCCGCGCTGCGCATGGTGACCGCGCAGCGGCTCGTGCGGCGCCTGTGCGCGGCGTGCCGGGCGCCCGCGCCACATTCGGCCGCCGCCCTACGTGCCGCCGGTTTCGCCGACGATCAGCTCGGCGACTGGCAGCCGTATGCGGC
Source organism: Paraburkholderia sp. RCC_158 (assembly GCF_041355255.1). Classification (NCBI taxonomy): domain Bacteria; kingdom Pseudomonadati; phylum Pseudomonadota; class Betaproteobacteria; order Burkholderiales; family Burkholderiaceae; genus Paraburkholderia; species Paraburkholderia sp. RCC_158. Next base: position 80,949 of record NZ_JBFUPM010000021.1, read on the forward strand.
CACCGGCTGCGCCGCTTGCCACGGCATCGGCTATCGGGGCCGCGTCGGCGTCCATCAGGTCATGCCGGTGTCCGATGCCATGCGCGATCTGATCGTCGCGCGTGCCGGCAGCCATGAACTCGCGCGGCAGGCCTACAGCGAACGGGTCGGCAGGCTGCGCGCCGCCGCGTTGGCCCTTGTGCGCGACGGCACCACGAGCCTCGCCGAGGCGCTCGCTGCAACGGATCTCGCGTGAGCACACCGATAACGCGCCGTCCTGCATCGACCGATACGCGCTTCCGATGGCGCGGCGTCGACGTCGATGGCAGCCGCAAAACCGGCGTGCTCATCGCACCGGACGCAGCCACTGCGCGGACACTTCTGAAGCGCGAGAATGTCTTCCTGACCGACCTGAAGACGGAAGGACCGGCGCCGCGCCCAAAAGCGAATGCCGCCGAAGTCACGCTGTTCACACGCCAGCTTTCCAGCCTGCTGCGCGCCGGCTTGCCGCTCGCGCCCGCGCTCGATCTGCTGGCTCAGCCGCAAAACTCGCGCCGTGCGGGCATGCCGCGCATCGTCGGCGCACTGGCACGCGACATCACCGCGGGTCTGCGTTTTTCCGCTGCGTTACATGGGCACCCGTCGCAGTTCAACGCACTGTATTGCCAACTGGTGGAAGTGGGCGAAGCGGCCGGCGCCTTGCCCGCCGTTCTCGCGAGAATCGCCGACGACCGCGAACGCGCCGCAGCGCAACGCGCAAAAGTGCGCGCCGCGTTGACGTATCCGGTGGCGATTCTGCTGCTTGCTCTTGCAATCACGGCTGCGTTGCTCGTTTGGGTCGTGCCGATCTTCAAACAGATCTTCGACGGCTTCGGCGCCCGGTTGCCCGCGCCCACGCAATTCGTATTGGCGCTGTCGTCCGGCGTCGCGACGTGGAGCGTGCCCGCGATCGCAGTCATCGTCGCCGCATGTTCGGCGGTGACGTTTCTCCTGCGACGTTCGGAAGCGGCGCGCATCCGCTTCGCGCGCTTGTCGTTGAAAATGCCAATCGCCGGCGCGCTGCTCGCGACGCTTTGTGCCGCGCGCTGGAGCCGTGCGCTCGGCACCTTGCTCTCCGCCGGCACGCCGCTCGCCGATGCGTTCGACTCGCTCACGCACGCCACCGGCAATGCATTTTTCGATCGCGCGACCGTCGACATCGCGGTGAGGCTGCGGCGCGGCGAACGGCTTGCCGCGGCCATGCGCGCGGCGCGCTGCTTTCCGCCCGAGGTCGTGCAGCCGATCGCGGTTGCCGAGGAGTCCGGAGCAATCGACACCATGCTGCTCGACGTGGCGTCGCTTGCCGATCGTCAGGTCGACGAAAAAATCGGCACGCTGTCGAGCCTGTGCGAACCGCTCGTCATCATTGTGCTTGGGGCGCTCGTCGGCGGCCTCGTCATCGCGATGTATCTTCCCATTATTCAACTCGGCAACGTGGTGTAGCATCGCAGCCGAATCCATTGTTTATCCATGCAGGCAGCTCATTCACTCGTGCCAGACACCTCATCCAGCCTGCTTTCGGGCCCGCTTTCAAGCCTGCTGCCGGCGCATTTCGCAGCCGGCTCCGGCCAGGCATTCGGCAGCCTGCCCATTGCATTGCAGTTCGCTTTTGCAATCGTGTTCGGTCTCGTGATCGGCAGCTTTCTGAACGTGGTCGTGCATAGAGTGCCCATCATGCTCGAACGGGCGTGGCGCCTCGAAGTGAGCGAGGCGACGGACGAAGCTCTCGAAGAAGACGGCCTGCCGCCGCGCTACAACCTGTGGGTGCCGCGTAGCGCCTGCCCTCACTGCAGGCACGTGCTGCGTGCGTGGGAGAACGTGCCGGTGCTGAGCTACCTGCTGTTGCGCGGCCGCTGCTCGGCATGCAAGGCGCGCGTGAGCCTGCGTTATCCGCTGCTCGAGCTTGCCAGCGCGGCGCTCGCGGCGCTCGCGCTCGCGCTGTTCGGCCCGACGCTCGCCGCGCTTGCCGCATTCGGGCTGTGTGCGGCGCTGCTGGCAATGAGCGCGATCGACATGGACACGCATCTGCTGCCGGACTCGATGACGTTGCCGCTGCTGTGGGCGGGCATCATCGTCAATTTCAACGGTATGTTCGCGCCGCTGCACGATGCGGTGCTGGGTGCAATCTTCGGCTACCTCGTGCTGTGGGCCGTGCATTGGCTGTTCCGGCTGGTGCGAGGTATCGACGGCATGGGTTACGGCGACTTCAAGCTGCTCGCCGCGCTCGGCGCGTGGCTCGGCTGGGCCGCGCTGCCGCAGATCGTGCTGGTGGCCGCCGTGGCGGGCGCGGTCGTCGGCCTCGCGGCCACGTGGCGCGGCCGCATGCGCTTCGAAGAACCGCTGCCTTTCGGTCCGTTTCTGGCAGCGGGCGGCGCACTCACGCTGTTCCTCGGCACACCGCTTTATCTGGCTCTCGGAGGCTGAAGCATGTTCGTGGTGGGACTGACTGGCGGCATCGGCAGCGGCAAATCGACGGTAGCCGATCTCTTCGCGGCGCACGGCGTGCCGCTCGTCGACACCGATGTGATCGCGCATCGCATCACCGCGCCGCAAGGCATGGCGATGCCGCAGATCGCCGCCGAGTTCGGCAATGCATTCGTCGCCGCCGATGGTTCGCTCGACCGCGCGCGCATGCGCGCACTCGTCTTCAGCGACGACGCGGCACGCAAGCGCCTCGAGAACATCACGCATCCTTTGATTCGCGCAGAAACCGAACGCGAACAACGCGAGGCGAAGGGGCCGTATGTGATCGTCGTGATTCCGCTGCTCGTCGAGTCGGGAAGCTGGAAAAACCGCGTGAATCGCGTGCTCGCCGTGGACTGCAGCGTGGAGACGCAAATCTCGCGCGTGATGAGCCGCAACGGTTTCAGCCGCGATCAGGTGCTTGCGATCATCGCGCGCCAGGCAACGCGCGAAGCGCGCCTCGCCGCCGCCGACGACGTAATCGTGAACGACAACGCGCCGCTTGCCTCCTTGGCGGCGCAAGTCGACGCGCAGCATCGCGCGTACCTTGCGCTCGTGGGAGCGTAAGCGGCACAGAAGTCAGCGGCGCAGCGCGAGCGTCTGCACGCATGCCGCGGGCATCTCGCTTTGACGACAAAACCGCGCGCCGATGCCTGACGTCAGCCGTTGGCGCGAATCGTTGAACTTCGGCACAGTCTGCATGCCGACGCAGTTGAAAACCGCCGAAAACGCGCAGAAAAGTTTGCACAGACGCGCACAAAAAGCGCGCGATTGCTAGGGTAGTCCCACGGCATTAGAATGTCCTGCAATCCCGTCACCGACCACGCCCGAGGCGAGCCCGCTTGATCCTTTACGAGTACCCCTTCAACGAGCGAATCCGGACGCTATTGCGCCTCGAAGATCTGTTCGAGCGCTTCACGTTCTTTCTGACGCAGCAAGACGCCAGGGAACATCACGTCGCACTGACTACGCTGTTCGAAATCTCCGAGGTAGCGGGTCGTGCGGATCTCAAGTCCGATCTGATGAAGGAACTCGAGCGGCAGCGGCAAACGCTCGCGCCGTTTCGCGGCAATCCGGGAATCGAGCAGAGCGCGCTTGAAGCCGTGCTCGGCGAAATCGAGCAGACCTTGGCGGGGCTTTCGCAGATGCAGGGCAAGACCGGCCAGCATCTTGCAGAGAACGAATGGCTTGCGAGCATCCGCAGCCGCGCGATCATTCCGGGCGGCACCTGCAAGTTCGATCTGCCGTCGTACTATGCGTGGCAGCAGCTTCATCCGGATCAGCGTCGTCAGGACATCGCGAAATGGGTCATGCCGCTGCTGCCGCTGCGCGACGCCGCCACGATCGTGCTGAGGCTTGCACGCGAGTCCGGCCAGGCATCGAAGGTCATGGCGATGGCGGGCAGCTATCAGCAAATGCTGTCGGGCCGCTCGTATCAGTTGATGCAGGTACGCGTGGCGCCCGAATTGCGTGTGATTCCCGAGGCCAGCGCGAACAAGTACATGCTGTGGGTGCGCTTCACGGTGCAGGACGGCGACTTGCGTCCGCGCGCGGTGGACGTCGACGTGCCCTTCCAGCTCACGCTTTGCAGCCTGTAAGCCCCGTCCGTTCCGACTGTCGGACAGATTCGGATACACAGATACATACAGCAGGCGCCCGCAGCCAGCCGCGCCTTTAAAGCGGCGCCAAATGCCCTTATATTCGTTACTGTTCAAATTGCACTAGTTGCCTGACCGTATGCCAACCGTCGTCAAATGCCCCACTTGCGGAAAGGACGTCCGCTGGACACCTGAAAGCCGGTTTCGCCCATTCTGCTCCGAGCGCTGCAAGCAGATGGATCTAGGCGCCTGGGCCGCCGAGAAGTACAAGATCGGCGGGACCGATCAGGAAGCGTCGTCGGACGAGACGCCTGACGGGGACTACAACCCGCATTGACCGGTACGGTACGGCACGGCGCGCCCCGTTCGCGCCGCACCTGAGCGCGAGTGGCCGCAACCGCGCCGTTTCCTTTCCCGATTACTGTTTCTCCGCCGCGAGCCATTCCAGCACTGGAATGGTGGCGGGCAACAGCGGCGACACGTCGGCGGGCAACGCCTGCCAGACAAACGCCTGACCTTCGCGGCCATGCGGCTCGCCCGTCCACTGCGTCACCTTGCAGAAAAAGAGCCGCACGTAGGCGTGCGGATAGTCGTGTTCGAGCGTATGCCAGAGGTGACAAGCCTTTACGTCGATGCCGAGTTCCTCGTGCAACTCGCGCGCGAGCGCCGCCTCGACCGATTCCCCCACCTCCAGCTTGCCGCCCGGAAACTCCCAGTAGCCTTCGTACGGCTTACCGGCCGGACGTTGCGCGAGCAGATAGCGCCCGTCCGGCTGCACCAGCACGCCGACGGCGACTTCCGTCACCGGGCGGCCCGCTGCGTTTGTCAGAGCGTCGCTCACGCCTGAGCTTTCCGGCCGGACCAGTCGCGCGCGAACTGCCACGCCACACGCCCCGAACGCGACCCGCGCTCCAGCGCCCACACCAGCGCATCGCCGCGCGCCGCCTCGACTTCGGCGTCGTTGCAGCCGAAATGCCGCAGCCAATGCGCGATGATCGACAGGTAGTCGTCCTGCTTGAACGGATAAAAGCTGACCCACAGCCCGAAACGTTCTGACAGTGAGATCTTTTCTTCGACAAGCTCGCCCGGATGAATCTCACCATCGGACGTGTGCTTGTAGGTCTCGTTGTCGCTCATGTACTCGGGCAGCAGATGGCGGCGGTTCGACGTCGCGTAAATCAGCACGTTGTCCGATTGTGCGGCGACCGAGCCGTCGAGCGCGACTTTCAGCGCCTTGTAGCCCGACTCGCCGTCTTCGAACGAGAGGTCGTCGCAGAACACGACAAAGCGTTCCGGCCGTTTCGCGATCAGATCGACGATATCGCCGAGGTCGTGCAGGTCGTCCTTGTCGACTTCAATGAGACGCAGGCCGTCTTTCGCGTACGCGTTCAGGCACGCCTTGATCAGCGACGACTTGCCGGTGCCGCGCGCGCCCGTTAGCAGCACGTTATTCGCGGGCAGCTTGTGGACGAATTGGCGCGTGTTCTGCTCGATGAGCGCTTTCTGGCGATCGATGTTTTGCAGATCGTCGAGCGTGATGTCCGAGATGGCCGGCACCGGCTGCAGATAGCCGCGCCCCTGGCGCTTGCGCCAACGAAACGCCACCGCCGCCGACCAGTCGATTTCAGGCGCGGCGGGCGGAAGCATCGCTTCGAGGCGGACGAGCACGGCTTCGGCCCGTGTCAGAAACTGTTCGAGTTTGTCCATGACAATGAGTGAGCGGCCCGAGGCCGCGTGATGAACCGGATTACGAGCGGTAGTCGGCGTTGATGCTCACGTAGTCGTGCGACAGATCGCAAGTCCAGATCGTGGCTTGCGCATTGCCGCGACCGAGCACGACGCGAATGCCGATCTCGCTCTTTTTCATGACGCGCTGGCCGTCTTCTTCACGGTACGCCGGATTGCGGCCGCCGGCAGTCGCGACCAGCACGTCGTCCAGATACAGATCGATCTTGCCGACATCGAGATCGTCGATGCCGGCATAGCCGATGGCCGCCAGGATGCGGCCGAGGTTCGGGTCCGATGCGTAGAAAGCCGTCTTCACGAGCGGCGAATGGCCGATCGCATACGCGATCTGGCGGCATTCGCCGACGCTCGAACCGCCTTCCACCTGAACCGTCATGAATTTGGTCGCGCCTTCGCCGTCGCGCACGATCAATTGCGCGAGCGTCTGCGCGACTTCGGTCACCGCGTCGCGCAACGCTGCATAAGCGGGCGAGTCGGTGGACGTGATCGCCGGCAGGCTGGATTTGCCCGACGCGATCAGGATGAATGAATCGTTGGTCGACGTGTCGCCGTCGATCGTAATGCAGTTGAACGAGCGGTCCGCCACGTGCTTGACCAGCGCGTCGAGCACGGGCTGCGCGAGCGCCGCGTCGAACGCGAGGAAGCCGAGCATGGTCGCCATGTTCGGCTTGATCATGCCCGCGCCCTTGCTGATGCCGGTCAGCGTGACGGTGTGGCCGTCGATCGTGACCTGGCGCGAGGTGGCTTTCGGCAGCGTGTCGGTGGTCATGATCGCCTGCGCGGCGTCGTACCAGTTGGCTTCCTTGCGATTGGCCAAGGCGGCAGGCAAACCCGCCTTCAACCGATCGACCGGCAGCGGTTCCAGAATCACGCCGGTCGAAAACGGCAGCACCTGTTCCGGCGCGATGTCCGCGAGGCGGGCGAGTTCCGCGCAGGTTTCGCGCGCATGCGCGAGGCCCGGTTCGCCGGTGCCCGCGTTCGCGTTGCCGGTGTTGATCACGAGCGCGCGAATCGGCTTGCCGCCGGCGCGCACGCGCTCGAGATTCTCGCGGCACACGGTGACGGGCGCCGCGCAGAAACGGTTCTGCGTGAACACGCCACCTACCGTCGCGCCTTCGTCGACGGAAATGACCAGCACGTCCTTGCGGTTCGGCTTGCGAATGTTCGCCTCCGCCCAGCCGAGCGTGACGCCGGCGACGGGATGCAGTTGAGCGGGATCGATCGAGGGGAAATTGACAGCCATGGTCGCGACCTGTCGAAGAAAATGCCGGCGGGCGCCGGCATCGAGGAAAACGGAACTGGTGGCTCGGGCAAGATGCCGGAGCACCGCGAAATCAACCACAACATACTGGCAAAGCGACGCGGCGCGCTCAGAGGCGCGCCGCTTTCGGCATTATGCGATCTTGCCGTGACACTGCTTGTACTTCTTGCCGCTGCCGCACGGGCACGGATCGTTGCGGCCGACCTTCGGCACGCCGTCCGCGCCGACAGCCGACGCCGCTTGCGACGACGACGCGTGGCTCATTGCGTCGCCGATCATCGCGGCAGTCGCGGCTTCCACGGCCGCGGGCGCCGCAGCCGACGCCTCGGCGAATTCCGCATGACGGAACTCGACGTTCTCCAGATGGCCGCCCTGCTCTTCCATCTGTTCGGCCGCCTGTTCGAGCTGCTCCGGCGACTGGATCTGCACGTTCATCACGATGCGGGTGACTTCGAGCTTGACCGCGTCGAGCATCGCGGCGAACAGTTCGAACGCCTCGCGCTTGTATTCCTGCTTCGGGTTCTTCTGCGCATAGCCGCGCAGATGGATGCCCTGGCGCAAGTGGTCCAACGCGGCCAGATGTTCGCGCCAGCTACGGTCGAGCGTTTGCAGCATGATCGAGCGCTCGAACGCGCTGAACGATTCGCGGCCGACCAGTTCGACCTTCGCCTCGTACGCTTCGTCCGCGGCGGCCTCCACCGCTTCGAGAATCTCGTCCGACGTGATCGAGTTCGACTCGTTGATCATTTCCTGGATCGCGAGGTCGAGCTGCCATTCGTTGCGCAGCACTTCCTCGAGTTCCGGCACGTCCCACTGTTCTTCAATGCTGCCCGCCGGCACGAACTGGTGAACGATGTCCGCAATCACGCCATGACGCATTGCGCCGATGGTTTCCGTGATGTCGTTTGCCTCGAGCAGTTCGTTGCGCTGCTGGTAGATGACCTTGCGCTGATCGTTCGAGACGTCGTCGTATTCGAGCAGTTGCTTACGAATATCGAAGTTGCGCGCCTCGACCTTGCGCTGCGCCGATTCGATGGAGCGCGACACGATGCCCGCTTCGATCGCCTCGCCTTCCGGCATTTTCAGGCGGTCCATGATCGCGCGCACGCGGTCGCCCGCGAAAATGCGCAGCAGCGGATCTTCCAGCGACAGATAGAAGCGCGACGAACCCGGATCGCCCTGACGGCCCGCACGGCCGCGCAGCTGATTGTCGATCCGGCGCGATTCATGACGCTCGGTGCCGATGATGTGCAAACCGCCCGCGGCCTTGACCTGATCGTGCAGCGCCTGCCATTCGTCGTGCAGCTTCTGGATGCGGCGGCGCTTTTCGTCCTCGGGAATCGTCTCGTCCAGTTCGATGAACGACGCCTGCTTTTCCGCGTTGCCGCCGAGCACGATGTCCGTGCCGCGACCGGCCATGTTCGTGGCGATCGTGATGCGCTTCGGACGGCCCGCTTCGGCGACGATCTCCGCTTCGCGCGCATGCTGCTTCGCGTTCAGCACTTCGTGCGGCAGACCGGCCTGCTTCAGCAGATGCGACAGCAGCTCGGAGTTTTCAATCGACGTCGTGCCGACCAGCACCGGCTGCCCGCGCTCATAGCAATCGCGGATGTCGCGGATCACCGCGTCGTAGCGTTCCTTCGCGGTCTTGTAAATCTGGTCCTGCTTGTCGATCCGCTTGGGCGGACGATTGGTCGGAACGACGACCGTTTCGAGACCATAGATTTCGTTGAATTCGTAGGCTTCCGTGTCCGCCGTGCCGGTCATGCCGGCGAGCTTGGCGTACATGCGGAAGTAGTTCTGGAACGTGATGGAAGCGAGCGTCTGGTTCTCGCTCTGAATCTTCACGTGCTCCTTCGCTTCGACGGCCTGGTGCAACCCGTCCGACCAGCGGCGGCCCGCCATCAGACGGCCGGTGAATTCGTCGACGATGATCACTTCGCCGTTTTGCACCACGTAATGCTGGTCTTTGTAGAACAGCGTGTGTGCGCGCAGCGCGGCATACACATGGTGCATCAGCGTGATGTTTTGCGGCGCGTAGAGGCTTTCGCCTTCACCGATCAAGCCCCATTCGGCGAGCAGGCGCTCGGCCTTTTCGTGGCCCGATTCGGTCAGGAACACCTGGCGGCCTTTTTCATCGAGCGTATAGTCGCCCGGCTTTTCGACGCCGGTGCCGTCAGCCTTCTCTTCGCCGATCTGGCGCTCGAGCAGCGGCGGCAGCGCGTTCATGCGCACGTAGAGTTCGGTGTGGTCTTCGGCCTGGCCCGAGATGATCAGCGGCGTACGGGCTTCGTCGATCAGGATCGAGTCCACTTCGTCGACGACGGCGAAGTTCAGCCCCCGCTGCACGCGCGCTTCCGGCTCGTACACCATGTTGTCGCGCAGGTAGTCGAAGCCGAACTCGTTGTTCGTGCCGTACGTGATGTCGGCGGCGTACGCTTGCTGCTTCGCGTCGTGATCCATCTGCGACAGATTGATGCCGACGGACAGCCCGAGGAAGTTGTAGAGGCGCGCCATCCATTCGGCGTCGCGCTGCGCAAGGTAGTCGTTCACCGTGACGACGTGAACGCCGCGGCCCGACAGCGCGTTCAGGTAGACCGGCAGCGTGGCGACGAGCGTTTTACCCTCGCCGGTGCGCATTTCGCCGATCTTGCCGTAGTGCAGGACCATGCCGCCGATGAGCTGCACGTCGAAGTGGCGCATTTTCAGCACCCGCTTGCTCGCCTCGCGGCAGACCGCGAAGGCTTCCGGCAGCAGCTTGTCGAGCGACTCGCCGCTCGCGATGCGCTGGCGGAACTCGTCCGTTTTGGCGCGCAGTTGATCGTCCGTCAATTGCTCGATCTGCGGCTCGAGCGCATTGATCGCCGCGACGGTCTTTTGATATTGCTTGACTAGCCGCTGGTTGCGGCTGCCAAAAATCTTCTGTAGAAAACCGGTGGTCATCGGATCGGTGTCTGCGTCGCGGCTTCGGCTGGTCGCGGCGTGCGGTTAAAAGCACGCGCGCTCCGGGGTCGGAATGGCCTCGGCGGCTTAGTCCAAGAGTGAATTCGAATCGGGCATTTTAGCACGCGCCCCCGCCCGCGCCTGTGTCCGCGGCGCGACGTCGGCGGGGCAGCAACGCCCGTCGCGCGGAGCTTCGGCGGCATGCATACGGGCGCGTCGCGGGGCATCTCGCACGGTACAATCGGGACGTGTGCGCACATCGGGTGCGAACGCGCCCTCACTGTCAAACATGAGCCGTTTTCCTTCCTTTTCAAGGCCGCCGCCCAAGCAGTTCAACGTGCGCCGGCCGCAGCCGGTCGCCGAGGTGCTCAGGCGCACCGACGCGTTTGCCGCGCTGCGCGCGGGCGTCGAGCAGATCGCCGCGCTCGAGAAGGACTTGCGCGAGCTGCTGCCCGATTATCTGGGATCGAGCGTGGAGCCGGGCTTCATCAAGGAAGGCGTGCTGTCGCTGTTCGCCGCGCATAACGCGCTGGCGGCGCGGCTGCGCCATCTCGAACCGCGACTGCTGTCGGATTTGCAGCAGCGCGGCTGGCCGGTCAATGCGCTGCGCATTCGGGTGCGGCCGCAGCCCGTCAAGGAGCCGCCGCAGCCCAAGCAGGCGCGCATGACGCCGGCCGGCGCCGATGCGCTGCATGCGTTGAGCGAATCGCTCGCGCCGTCGCCCCTGCGCGAAGCGTTGGCGAAGATGGCGGCGCGGCATCGGAGAAATCGTTGAACAAAAAATAAGCGGCTCACATGAGCCGCTTATTTTTCGTACGCCTGCTTCGGAAGTTTCACCGAAGACTTGACGCGAATTCCCTACGCAAAAGCCGTCTGCGTCTCGTACGCGAAGCCGCGCGGCGCCTTTTGCGTGTCGTCGAACGTGACGATCTCGTACGAATCTTCGTGCGCCAGCAGTTCGCGCAGCAGCGCGTTGTTCAGGCCGTGGCCCGACTTGTACGCGTTGTACGAAGCCAGCAACGGATGCCCGATCACGTACAGATCGCCGATCGCGTCGAGCATCTTGTGCTTCACGAACTCGTCGTCGTAACGCAGGCCGTCGTTATTCAGAATGCGGTACTCGTCGAGCACGATCGCGTTGTCCATGCTGCCGCCGCGCGCGAGGCCCAGTTCGCGCATCATCTCGACTTCATGTGCGAAGCCGAACGTGCGGGCGCGCGCGATTTCGCGCACATACGACGTATTGGCGAAATCGACTTCCAGCGCCTGGCCGGTTTTATCCACGGCCGGATGGCGGAAATCAATTGTGAATTTGAGCTTGAAACCGAAATACGGATCGAGGCGAGCGAATTTGTCGCCGTCGCGAATCTCGACCGGCTTCGTCACCTTGATGAATTTCTTCGGCGCGTTCTGTTCTTCAATTCCCGCGGATTGAATCAGAAACACGAATGAGCCGGCACTGCCGTCCATGATCGGGATTTCTTCCGCGGTCACGTCGACATACAGATTGTCGATGCCGAGACCGGCGCAGGCGGACATCAAATGCTCGATAGTCGACACGCGCGCGCCGTCTTTCTGTAACACGGAAGCGAGACGCGTATCGCCAATCGCCATTGCCGACGCAGGAATGTCCACCGGCGTGGGCAAATCCACGCGCGAAAAGACAATGCCCGTGTCCGGCGCTGCGGGACGGAGCGTCAGGTCGACCTTACGGCCGGAATGCAAGCCGATGCCGACCGTCTTGACGATTGATTTGATAGTGCGCTGCTTCAACATGGTCATCTTTTGCTCGATTGAAAATCCCAATCGGGACTTTTTATTCCATAGCGCGAATTATACTCCATAACCCTAAGCAGCGTCTTCGCGCGGAAAGTATCAATCTGTTTCGCTGCATTACCCGTCTTTTTCAACGGGCGCCCGTGAGGGAAAGCGTGACGGGCCGACGTCCGGAACGGAGGCGTTTCCGGTCGTCGGCCCGCGTAACGGCCTGTCACAAAGCGTCGTCGCAACCGTTGCCATTGCGCCACGCGGATAACCGCGTGCGAAGGCGAAGGCGCCGACGCGCTGATAACTAGCTCAACGTTGCGAGAATACTCCCTGCATCGCTCACTTCGAATTTGCCGGCAGCCTCGACGTTCAACGTCTTGACCACGCCGTCGTCGACAACCATCGCGTAGCGCTGGGAACGGATTCCCATGCCGCGCGCCGACAAATCCTGCTCGAGACCAAGCGCTCGTGTGAAAGCCGCACTGCCGTCCGCCATCATGCGCACCTTGCCCGAGGCATGCAGATCGCGTCCCCACGCGCCCATTACGAACGCGTCGTTCAAGGACACACACCAGATTTCGTCGATGCCGGCCGCGCGCAACTGCTCAGCGTGTTCGACGTAACCCGGCACATGTTTGGCAGAACAGGTCGGCGTGAACGCGCCAGGCAATCCGAAGATCACCACGCGCTTGCCCGCCGTCTGCTCGCGCACGTCGAAGCTGTTAGGCCCGATCGTGCAGCCCGCGCGCTCGTCTTCGACATACTCGAAGAGCGTTGCGTCGGGCAGCTTGTCACCTGCTTGAATCATTGCTCAGTCCTTTGCATCGATGCGAAGCATCGCCCGCACGTTATCGTGTCGCAGTGAATCGGCGACAGTTGCCCAAACCGCTTCGTTTTCCGAAGAGGGCACTTGTCCTTGCCGCGAATCCGACGATACGCGGCTTGTTAGCCGTTCACCCGCCACGCTCGTGCATTCGTCCGCCAACGCCGGAAACTAAAACGGCGCGGACAGCGAAAGCCTCCCGTGCGCTCAGTCCGCCTGCTTGCGCAGGAATGCCGGAATGTCGTACGTGTCGACGCCCTTTTCCTGCAGCGCCTGCACGTGCGAAGCCGCGGTGTCGCGCGACGTGCGCCATACAGCCGGCGTGTCGAGCGCGCCGTAGTCCGCCGTGCTGGCGTGCGACGGCGTTGCGTACGAGCCGTGTTGTGCGGCGATCGGCTGGTTGTCGGTGCCGGTGCGCAGCAGCGTCATCGGTGCCGATTGCTGCTTCTTCGCTGCACGGCCAAGACCCGTTGCCACGACCGTCACGCGCAGCGCGTCGCCCATTGCATCGTCGTACACCGCGCCGAAAATCACCGTTGCGTCTTCCGCCGCGTAGCTCTTGATCGTGTTCATCACTTCGCGCGTTTCCGACAGACGCAGCGAACGGCTCGACGTGATGTTGACCAGCACGCCACGCGCGCCCGACAGATCGACGCCTTCCAGCAGCGGGCTTGCAACAGCCTGCTCGGCAGCCAGACGCGCGCGATCGACGCCGGCAACGGTCGCCGTGCCCATCATCGCCTTGCCCTGCTCGCCCATCACCGTCTTCACGTCTTCAAAGTCGACGTTCACCAGACCGTCGACGTTGATGATTTCCGCGATGCCGGCAACTGCGTTGTTCAGAACGTCGTCTGCGCACTGGAAGCACTTGTCCATCTCGGCGTCGTCGCCCATCACCTCGAACAGCTTGTCGTTCAGAACGACGATCAGCGAGTCGACGTGATCCTCCAGTTGCTGCGAACCGGCTTCTGCCACACGCATGCGCTTGCCGCCTTCGAACTCGAACGGCTTGCTGACCACGCCAACAGTCAAGATACCCATCTCTTTCGCGATCTGCGCGACCACGGGTGCTGCGCCCGTGCCCGTGCCGCCGCCCATGCCGGCCGTGATGAAGACCATGTGCGCGCCGCGCAGTGCGTCGGCGATGCGCTCACGTGCTTCTTCCGCTGCGGCGCGGCCCATTTCCGGCTTGGCGCCAGCGCCCAGACCCGTGTTGCCCAACTGGATCACCGCGGTGGCGCGCGAACGCGACAAAGCCTGCGCGTCCGTGTTCATCACGATGAAGTCGACGCCTTGCACGCCTTTGTTGATCATGTGCTGAACAGCATTGCCGCCAGCGCCACCTACTCCGACCACCTTGATGATGGTGCCGTTCGTTTCGGTTTCCAGCATTTGGAAATCCATGATGCCTCCGTCAAGATAAAAAATTGCAGCCACTCGGCCGTTATTCGGCAGGAGATCGGGCAACCTCCTGTCGCGCGCCAGCCGCCGGCACCAGCGCGTATTTCGAAAACGAATGCGTTAGAAGTTGCCGAGGAACCAGTCCTTCATGCGCGTAAACACCTGTCCCATCGAACCGGATTGCACCGCGACCTTGCGGCCGCGCATGCGTTGCGAGCGTCCTTCGACGAGCAGGCCCATCGCCGTCGAATAGCGCGGATTGCGCACCACGTCGGCGAGACCGCCGGCGTATTCCGGCACGCCGATACGCACCGGCTTCAGGAAAATGTCTTCACCCAGTTCGACCATGCCGAGCATCATCGACGCGCCGCCGGTCAGCACCACGCCGGAGCTCAGCAGTTCCTCGTAACCCGACTCGCGCACCACCTGCTGCACGAGCGAAAACAGTTCTTCGACACGCGGCTCGATCACCGCGGCCAGCGCCTGGCGCGACAGCGTGCGCGGACCGCGCTCGCCGAGACCCGGCACTTCGATCATTTCGTCCGGATCGGCCAGCGCCTGCTTCGCGATGCCGTAATCCACCTTGATGTCTTCCGCGTCCGGCGTCGGCGTGCGCAAGGCCATGGCGATATCGCTCGTGATCTGGTCGCCGGCAATCGGAATCACAGCCGTATGACGGATCGCGCCTTCGCTGAAAATCGCAATGTCCGTCGTGCCGCCGCCGATATCGACCAGCACCACGCCCAGTTCCTTCTCGTCTTCCGTCAGTACCGCGAGCGACGACGCGAGCGGCTGCAGAATCAGATCGTTCACTTCGAGGCCGCAGCGGCGCACGCACTTCACGATGTTCTGCGCCGCGCTCACCGCGCCCGTGACGATATGCACCTTCACTTCGAGGCGAATGCCGCTCATGCCGATCGGCTCGCGCACATCTTCCTGACCGTCGATGATGAATTCCTGCGTGAGGATATGCAGCACCTGCTGGTCGGTCGGAATGTTGATCGCCTTCGCCGTTTCGATCACGCGCGCCACATCGGCCTGCGTGACTTCCTTCTCCTTGATCGCCACCATGCCGCTCGAATTGAAGCTGCGAATGTGACTGCCGGCGATGCCGGTGAAAACGTTGGTGATCTTGCAGTCGGCCATCAATTCGGCTTCTTCGAGCGCACGCTGAATGGACTGCACAGTGGCTTCGATGTTCACCACCACGCCTTTCTTGAGCCCCTTCGATTCGCTCTGGCCGAGGCCGATCACCTCGTAGTGACCTTCGCCCTTCAATTCGGCGACGATGGCCACCACCTTCGACGTCCCGATGTCGAGGGCGACCAGCAGATCTTTATAGTCTTTACTCATAGCGTGCTCATTGCGTGTGATGTCCGTTTACTTCTTGCCCTTGTCGGGTTCGCTGATAAAGCGCATGCCAGCGGCACGAATCGCGAAACCGTTCGGATAGCGCAAGTCCGCATACTCGATATCCTTCCCCCAACGTTGCGTCACGGCGTTCCAGGCCGCCGTCAGGCGCTTGCTCCGATCGAGCAGCGTGTCCTGATTGCGCTCGCGTCCCAACTCCACCTGCGTTCCGTTCGACAGCTTCACCGTCCACGCGTAACGCGGCGACAGCGTGACTTCTTCCGGCGTGGCGCCCAGCGGCGCGAACCACTTCTGAAAGTCGTGATAACGCGCGACCACTTCTTTCGCCGTACCGTCCGGGCCGTCGAACGCGGGAAGCTCCTGTTCGAGCTCGCCCTGGTTCGCGGTGAACAGCTCGCCGTCGACGCTCACCAGTTGATCGCTGCCCCACGTGCCAAGCGGTTTGTACTCTTCGAGCGTGACAGCCAGCGCATTGGGCCAGACTCGCCGCACGCTCGCGTGACGCACCCACGGCATCTGCTCGAACGCCTGACGTGCGACGTCGAGATCCACCGTAAAAAAGTTGCCCTTCAAACGACCTACCACGCCCGCGCGCACCGTCGGCGAATTGATGTGCTCCGTATCGCCGTCGATCTGAATCTCGCGCAGCGCGAAATTCGGACGCTGGATCATCCAGTAAGCGCCAGCCGCCAGCAGCACGAGCACCAGCAACGCATGCAATGCGCTGGCGGCGAGATTGAGCTGGCGAACGTTGTTCCACATGGTGTTGCTTTCGGGTTGCCCCGCGTAGTCCTGATCAATCCTTCAAGGTCAGCGCCAACACGCCGACCACCAGTTCCTGATAGCTGATGCCCACCGCGCGCGCCGCCTTCGGCGGCAGCGAGTGATCGGTCATGCCGGGCGCCGTATTTACTTCGAGGAAGTACGGGTTGCCGTCCGCGTCGAGCATGAAATCGGCGCGGCCCCAGTCGGTGCAGCCGAGCACGTCGAACGCGCGGCGCGCCAGCACTTTCATGCGCGTCTCTTCAGCGGGCGTGAGACCGCACGGAATCAGATACTGCGTGTCGTTCGCGATGTACTTCGCGTGGTAGTCGTAGAACTCGCCGGCCGGCACGATGCGGATCACCGGCAAGTCCAGATCGCCTGCGATGCACGCGGTGTATTCGCCGCCGCCCTCGATGCTCTTCTCGACCACCACGATCCTGTCGTACTTCACCGCTTCGACGAGCGCCGCAGGCAACGCGTCCGCGCTCTTCACCTTGATGACCGCGACGCTCGACCCTTCGCTCGCCGGCTTCACGAAGAGCGGCAAGCCGAGCTTCGCGACGATCTCCTGCGCGCGCGCTTCGTAGTCGTCGCCGCGCAGCACGGCTTCGAACGGTGGCGTCGGAATACCGAGTTGCTGCCACACGAGCTTGGTGCGGAATTTGTCGAGCCCGAGCGCCGAGCCGAGCACGCCGCTGCCCGTGTACTTGATGCCGTAAAAATCGAGCGCGCCCTGAATCTGGCCGTTTTCGCCGTAGCCGCCATGCAGCGCATTGAAGGCGCGCACGAAGCCTTCGTCCTTCAATGCGGCGAGCGGACGCTCGGCCGGATCGAACGGATGCGCGTCGATGCCGGCGTCGCGCAGACCTTGCAGCACGAGGCGCCCGGAATTGAGCGACACTTCGCGCTCGGCCGAATTGCCGCCGAGCAGCACGGCCACCTTGCCAAAATTTTTCGGGTCGATACTGCTCATCTCACACCTTCGTTTCCTGAGCGAGGCGACCCGGCACACCGCCGATCGAACCCGCGCCCATCGTGATCACCACATCGCCGTCGCGCACCAATGCTGCGAGCGCGTCCGGCACTTCATCCACCGTATCGACAAACACCGGCTCGACCTTGCCCGCGACGCGTAAAGCGCGTGCGAGCGCCCGGCCGTCGGCCGCGACGATGGGCGCTTCGCCGGCCGAATACACTTCGGTCAGCACGAGCGCGTCGACCGTCGACAGCACCTTGACGAAATCTTCAAAGCAATCGCGCGTGCGCGTGAAGCGATGCGGCTGGAACGCGAGCACCAGACGCCGCCCCGGAAATGCGCCGCGTGCCGCCGCGACCGTTGCCGCCATTTCGACCGGATGATGTCCATAGTCATCGACCAGCGTGTACCCCCCGCGCGGCTCGCCGTCGCTTACGACCGGCACTTCGCCGTAGCGCTGAAAGCGCCGGCCCACGCCGTTGAAATCCGCCAGCGCTCGCTGGATATCGGCATCTTTCACTTCGAGTTCAGTCGCAATCGCGATCGCGGCCAACGCGTTCTGCACGTTGTGCTCGCCCGGCAGGTTCAACACGATGTCGAGCGGCGCCGCGTCTTCGCGCATCGCGGTGAAATGCATCTTGCCGTCGCGCGCTTCGACGTTGACCGCGCGCACTTGCGCGTCGGGTGCGAGGCCGTAACGGATGATCGGCTTCGACACGAACGGCAGAATCTCCTTCACGTTCGGATCGTCGACGCACAACACGGCGATACCGTAAAACGGCAGACGGTGCGTGAATTCGATGAACGCCTGCTTGAGCCGCGCGAAGTCGTGGCCATAGGTGTCCATGTGATCGGCGTCGATGTTCGTGATGACTTCGATCACCGGAAAGAGATTCAGGAACGACGCGTCCGATTCGTCCGCTTCGGCCACGATGAAGTCGCCCGTGCCGAGCCGCGCGTTCGCGCCCGCGCTGATCAGCCGTCCGCCGATCACGAAGGTCGGATCGAGCCCGCCCGCAGCGAGCACGCTTGCGACCAGCGACGTGGTCGTGGTCTTGCCGTGCGTGCCGGCAATCGCAATGCCCTGTTTCAGGCGCATCAGTTCCGCGAGCATGACCGCGCGCGGCACGATCGGAATACGTCGATGACGCGCGGCCAGCACTTCCGGGTTGTCGCTGCGCACCGCGGTCGAGACGACCACCGCGTTCGCGCCTTCGATGTTCTCCGCCGCGTGACCGATTGCGATACGCGCGCCGAGTGCGGCCAGGCGATCCGTGACAGCGTTGCTCGACAAGTCCGAGCCGCTCACCTGATAGCCGAGATTGAGCAGCACCTCCGCGATGCCGCTCATGCCGACACCGCCGATGCCGACAAAGTGAATATGTTTGACGATGTGTTTCATTGCTTTCCTTCTGGGCTCGCGCCCGAAATCGAACCCGCCACGCTCGCGCAAATCTGCGCGACCTGTTCAGTGGCGTCGGGTTTCGCGAGCGAGCGCGAACGCTCCGCCATCTCCGCGAGACTTTCCCGCGTCTGGCTGCGCAACCAGCCGGCGAGTTTTTCCGCCGACAGATCGCGTTGCTGCACGACCAGCGCCGCGCCGTTATCGGCGAGAAACGCTGCATTAGTGGTTTGATGATCGTCCACCGCATACGGGAACGGCACGAACAACGCGGCCACACCAACCGCTGAAATCTCCGACACGGTCATCGCGCCCGAGCGGCAAATCACGAGGTCCGCGCTTGCATAGGCGCTCGTCATGTCGTCGATGAACGGCACGAGTTGCACGTCAGCGCCCGTTTGCAAACCGGCTGCCGCGTAGTTCTCGCGCAGCGCGTCGATATGTTTTGCGCCCGCCTGATGCACGATGCGCGGACGTTCGTTCGAGGCCAGCAGCGCGACCGCGCGCGGCACGACTTCATTGAGCGCCGCGGCACCGAGACTGCCGCCGACCACCAGCACATTCAACGGACCGTTGCGTTCTGCATAGCGTGCTTTGGGCGCAATCGCGCGCGCAAGTTCCGCACGAATCGGATTGCCGGTCCATTCGCCGTGCGGCAACGCATTCGGAAACGCAACGAGCACGCGTTTGGCGAGCTTCGCGAGCACCTTGTTTGCAAGGCCCGCAATCGAATTCTGTTCGTGCAGCACGAGCGGACGTCCGCTGAACGCGGTCATCAGGCCGGCCGGAAATGTGATGTAGCCGCCCATGCCGAGCACCACATCCGGCTTCACGCGACGCAGCACGCTCAAGCTTTGCGTGCATGCGCGCAGCAGATTCAGCGGCAGCATCAGCTTCGTTTTCAGGCCCTTGCCGCGCAGTCCGCCGAAGCGCACGTATTCCATCGGGATCCCGTGCTTCGGCACGAGCGTCGCTTCCATGCCCGCGGGATTGCCGAGCCATACGACCTTCCAGCCCCACGCCTGCATCAGGTGCGCGACCGCGAGCCCAGGGAACACGTGTCCCCCGGTACCGCCGGCCATCACCATCAGCGTGCGTTGCTGCGTGGAGGTCATACTTTCCCTCCCCGCATCAGCACACGATTTTCGTAATCCACCCGCAGCAGCACCGCGATGGCGATGCAGTTCTGCACGATGCCCGAGCCGCCGTAGCTGACGAGCGGCAACGTCAGACCTTTAGTCGGCAGCAGGCCGAGGTTCACGCCCATGTTGATGAACGTCTGCGCACCGAACCAGATGCCGACGCCCTTCGCAACGAGGCCCGCGAACGTGCGGTCGAGTGCGAGCGCCTGGCGGCCGATCTCGAACGCGCGGCGCACGATCCAGTAGAACATCACGATCACGATGAGTACGCCGACAAAGCCGAGCTCCTCGCCGATAACAGCGAGGATGAAGTCGGTATGCGCTTCGGGCAGATAGTTGAGCTTCTCGACGCTGCCGCCGAGTCCCACGCCGAACCACTCGCCGCGGCCAAACGCGATCAGCGAGTGCGTCAGTTGATACGCCTTGCCCTGCGCATAACGGTCGTCCCACGGATCGAGGTACGCGAAAATCCGCTCGCGCCGCCACGGCGACGCCCACACCAGCAAGCTGAACGTGCCGACCGCCGTGGCGACGAGGCCGCCGAACAGCTTGCCGTTCACGCCGCCGAGAAACAGCAGACCCATTGCGATCGCCGCGATCACCATGAACGCGCCCATGTCCGGCTCGAGCAGCAGCAATGCGCCGACGAAACCGACCGCCATCGCCATCGGCAGAAAGCCTTTGGCGAAGCTGTGCATGTATTCCTGTTTGCGCACCGTGTAGTTCGCCGCGTAGATCGTCACCGCGAGCTTCATGATTTCGGACGGCTGCATGTTCGTGATGCCGAGCGGAATCCAGCGGCGCGCGCCGTTCACGCCCTTGCCGACGTGCGGAATCAGCACGATGACCAGCGCGACGAGCGCGATCAGAAAGAGCTTCGGCGCGTACTTGTCCCAGGTCGAAATCGGAATACGGAACGCGACGACGCCGACCACCGCGCCCATCGTCACGAAGATGATCTGACGCACAAGGAATGCGTAGTCGCGATACGACGCGTACTTCGGCGAATCGGGCATCGCGATCGACGCCGAATACACCATCACGACGCCGAGCCCGAGCAACGCGACGACCACCCACAGCAGCGAATGATCGTAGTCGAGCATGCGCGAGCGCAGCGGCCGCACGCCATTGACGGCGCTCGCGAGACCGCTGCCGCCCGTGCGGCCACCGACGCGTGCTGCGTTGGCCGTGTCGCCGGCGCCTGCGCCTGTGCGCGAACCGAATCGTTCGGACCAGCTCATATCATCGTCCCCCGTTCGGCCGCGATTTCTTCCACCGTGCTGCGGAACACCGCGGCGCGATGCGCGTAACCCTTGAACATGTCGAAGCTCGCGCAAGCGGGCGACAACAGCACGGCGTCGCCAGGTTGTGCGAGTGCGGCGGCGGCACGCGTCGCTTCTTCGAGCGTCGCGTGATCGGTCATCGCGATGCCGGTGTCTTCGAGCGCCGCGCGAATCTGCGGCGCGTCGCGGCCGATCAGCATCACCGCGCGGCACCAGCGCATGACGGGCGCGGCGAGCGGCTCGAAGTCCTGGCCCTTGCCGTCGCCGCCTGCAATCAGCACCGCGCGTTGCGCGAGGCCGTCGAGCGCGGCGACCGTGGCGCCGACATTGGTGCCCTTGCTGTCGTCCACGTAGTCGATGCCGTCGATCGACGCAATCAATTCCACGCGATGCGGCTCGCCGCGATACTCGCGCAAGCCGTGCAACAGCCGCGCGGCGGGCAAGCCGATCGCGCGTGCGAGCGCATACGCGGCGAGCGCGTTGGCCGCGTTGTGCAGGCCGCGAATGCGCAGCGCGTCGGCGGGCATCAGGCGCTTGAGCGCAATATTCGGCGGCGTGACCGCTTCGTTCTTGCGGCGGCGCTTCGGCGTGATGTCTTCACTCGCGTCGAGATCGTGTGCTTCGACGAGCCAGATCATCGCGTTATCGCGCAGCAAACCGTAATCGCCGTCGTTCTTCGGTTCGGTTACGCCGAAGGTCACCACGTCGACATCGCCCGGCTCCGAAGGCGCGAGCGCCATGACGCGCGCGTCGTCGCGATTGAGCACGCGCACGGTTTGTGTACCGAAGATGCGGCCCTTCGCGGCGGCATAGGCATCGAGGCCGCCGTGCCAGTCGAGGTGATCCTGCGTGATGTTGAGGATCGCCGCCGCGTCCGGCTCGAACGTATGCGAAGTCTCCAACTGGAAGCTCGACAGTTCGAGCACCCACACGTCGGGCAGCGCGGTGTTGTCGATGGCTTCGCTCAGTTTGTCGAGCAGCGCCGGGCTGATGTTGCCCGCGACCGCGACCTTCTTGCCCGCGCGTTCGCACAGCAGCCCCGTGAGGCTCGTCGTCGTGGTCTTGCCGTTGGTGCCGGTGATCGCGACGACCTTCGGCGCATAACCGCTTTCGCCGAGCGTCTTCAGCGCTTGCGAGAAGAGTTCGAGTTCGCCCCACACAGGGATGCCTTGCTCGCGCGCCGCCGTGATCAGCGGCAACAAATCGGCGGCGAGCGGCGACAAACCGGGGCTGATCGCGACGAGTTCCACGCCTTCGAGCAGCACCGGCGAAAACGGGCCGCCGACAAACGCAGCGTCGACGCCGTGCGCTTCCAGCGCGGACAGGTTCGGCGGCACTTCGCGCGTATCGGCCACACGCAGCCGACAGCCGTGCCGCGCGCACCAGCGCGCCATCGCGAGACCGGATTCACCCAGTCCCAGCACGAGCACCATCGGCTTTTGCCGATCCCGAAACTTCTCGCCGAACATCGTCTGCTTCCCTTTAATACCTTCTGCTTAACGCAGTTTGAGCGTGGACAATCCGAACAGACACAACATCAATGTGATGATCCAGAAGCGCACGACCACCTGCGTTTCCTTCCAACCCGACAATTCGAAATGGTGATGCAGCGGCGCCATCTTGAAGAGACGCCGGCCTTCGCCGAAACGGCGTTTGGTGAATTTGAACCACGTCACCTGCAACATCACCGAAAGCGTTTCGGCGACGAAGATGCCGCCCATGATGAAGAGCACGATTTCCTGACGCACGATCACCGCCACCGTGCCGAGCGCGCCGCCGAGCGCGAGCGCGCCGACGTCGCCCATGAACATCTGCGCCGGGTGCGTGTTGAACCAGAGGAACGCGAGGCCGGCACCGCCCATCGCCGAACAGAAAATCAGCAATTCGCCTGCGCCTGCAATGTGCGGAAACAGCAGGTATTTCGAGTAGACCGAGCTGCCCATCACGTAAGCGAACACGCCGAGCGATGCGCCGACCAGCACGACCGGCATGATCACGAGACCGTCGAGGCCGTCGGTGAGATTCACCGCGTTGCTCGCGCCGACGATCACCAGATATGTCAGCACGATGAAGCCCCACACGCCGAGCGGATAGCTGATCGACTTGACGAACGGCAGCATCAAATCGGCGCGCGCGGGCAAGCCCATCGACAAACCGCTGCGCACCCACGCCATGAACAGATCGAACACGCGCACATTGCTCGCTTCGGACACGCTGAACGCGAGATACACGGCGGCGAAGAGACCGATCACCGACTGCCAGAAATACTTTTCGCGCGACGACATGCCGCGCGGGTCCTTGTAGACGACCTTGCGATAGTCGTCGACCCAGCCGATCACGCCGAAGCCGAACGTGACCAGAATCACGATCCAGATAAAGCGGTTGGTCAGATCGGCCCACAACAGCGTTGCCACGGCGATGCCGAGCAGAATCAGCACGCCGCCCATCGTCGGCGTGCCGGATTTCACGAGATGCGTTTGCGGGCCGTCTTTACGGACAGCCTGGCCGACCTTCATCGCGGTCAGCTTGCGGATCACAGCCGGGCCGCAGACGAGCCCGATCAACAGCGCGGTGATGGTGGCCATCACCGCGCGGAAAGTCAGATAACTGAACACGCGCAAGAAGCTTGCGTCATTCTGCAGCCATTGCGCCAGCGCCAGTAGCATGCTTCGGTCCTTCTATTTCAGTGTGCAGCGGGCGCGCTGCCCGCTGCGTTGGGTTGTGGACTCGTTACGGCGTCCACCACGCGCTCCATTTGCATGAAGCGCGAGCCTTTCACGAGAAGCGTTGCAGCAGGACCGAAACCGGCCTGCTGCAATTGCGCGACCAGCGTGCCGACGTCGGCGACGTGATGCGCGCTTTCGCCATACGCGGTGCAGGCGTCGCGCGAGGCGTCGCCCATTGCGTACAGCGCGTCGATACCGCGTTCCTTCGCATAGGCGCCGATTTCGCGGTGAAATTCGGGGCCGTTGTCGCCGACTTCGCCCATGTCGCCCATCACCAGCACACGCGGCGATGCGTGCGACGCGAGCACGTCGATCGCGGCGCGCATCGAATCGGGGTTGGCGTTGTAGGTGTCGTCGATCACGGTCGCGCCCGCGAGCGTGCCGAGCGCGGCGTGCTTGACCTGCAGGCGGCCTTTCACCGCGCCGAACGATTCGAGGCCGCGCTTGATGGCGTCGAGCGAAACGCCTGCGGCAAGCGCCGCTGACGTCGCAGCTAACGCGTTGTGCGCGTTGTGGTTTCCGAGCACTTGCAGCGTGATATTTGTGTGGCCTTCGGGCGTTTCGATGCTGAGTACTTTGCCGTCGAACGTGCCCGTAACCGCCGCTTCCGTTGTGCGCTCGGCGATGTTCAGCGCGAAGTCGACGATGCGGTTGCCCGTGGCCGCCACGCGCCAGATGCTTGCGTAGGCATCGTCGGCGGGGAAGACAGCGATTCCATCAGGCGTGAGCGCGTGAATCACGCTCGCATGCTCGAGCGCGACCGCTTCGACGGTCGCCATGAATTCCTGATGCTCGCGCTGCGCGTTGTTCACCACGGCAACGGTCGGCTCGGCGATTTTCGCGAGCAGCGACGTTTCGCCCGGATGATTCATGCCGAGTTCGACGACCGCCAACCGATGCGCGGCATGCAGACGAAACAGCGTGAGCGGCAAGCCGATGTCGTTGTTGAAGTTGCCGGCGGTGGCAAGGCGCGCATCGACGCCGACAGCCGCGGCGAAAATCGACGCGATCATTTCCTTGACCGTGGTCTTGCCGTTGCTTCCGGTCACGGCGACGAGCGGCATGCTGAACTTGCGACGCCAGCCGCGAGCCAGCGCGCCGAGTCCAACGCGCGTGTCGGCCACGCGCAAGGCGGGCACGTTCCAGCCGTCGGGCACGCGCGCGACGAGCGCGGCGCTCACGTTGCGCGCGGCGACGTCGGCGAGGAAGTCATGCGCGTCGAAGCGATCGCCCTTGATCGCGACGAACAGATCGCCGGGACCCGCGCTGCGGCTGTCCGTCGACACGCGTTCGAACGCGACGCTGTCGTCACCGATAACCGTTGCGCCGGGAATCAGCGCGGCCGCTTCACGCAGCGTGAACATCGCATTGCCTTGCGCGCTCATTCGCCACCTCCGCGTGCCTGCGTGGCCCGCGCGGCGAGCGCGAGGCGGGCGTGGTCCTGGTCGGAGAAAGCGCGCTTTTTACCCATGATTTCCTGTGTTGCTTCGTGCCCCTTGCCGGCCAGCACGATGACGTCTTCGCGCGCCGCGCCGCGGATCGCCTGAAGGATCGCGCTCGCGCGGTCCTCGATACGGCGTGCCTTCGACGCGTCTTTCATTCCCGCTGCGATCTGCTCGATGATGGATTGCGGATCTTCGCTGCGCGGGTTGTCGCTCGTGACCACCACGCCGTCCGCCATCTTTTCGGCGATGGCGCCCATCAGGGGACGCTTGGTTGCATCGCGATCGCCGCCGCAGCCGAACATGCAGATCAGTTCGCCGCCTCGCGCGGCCGCCATCGGACGCAACGCTTCGAGTGTTTTTTCCAGCGCGTCGGGCGTGTGCGCGTAGTCGATCACGACGAGCGGCTCGTCGTTTTGCAAGCGGCCGCCGAGGCGCTGCATGCGGCCGTTCACCGATTCGAGCTTCGCGAGTTCGGCGAGGGCGGCATCGAAGGGAATCTCAGCGGCGAGCAACGCGCCGAGTACGCCGAGCAGATTGCTGACGTTGAATGCGCCGAGCGTTTGCACTTCCACTTCGGCATTGCCCCAGTCCGACGTGCTCAGGTGGAACGCGGTGCCGGTGGCCGTCGCGCGCACGTTCGATGCGAGCAGCGACGCGTCGGCTTGCGGCGCGCTTTGTTGTGCGGAATCGAGACCATACGCGATCGTGCGTGCGTGGCCTTGCGTGCTTGCCAGCAAACGGCGACCCGCCGCGTCGTCGCGATTGATCACGGCCGCACGCAGTTCCGGCCAGGCAAAGAGGCGCGCCTTCGCGGCCTCATACGCCTCGAACGTGTGGTGATAGTCCAGATGGTCTTGCGTGAGATTCGTGAACACGGCGATGTGGAACGCCGTGCCGTTCACGCGCCCCTGGTACAGCGCATGCGACGACACTTCCATCGCAACCGCCTTTGCGCCCGCGTCGCGCAACTGCGCGAGACTGCGCTGGAGTTGCGGCGCGTCGGGTGTCGTGAAGCCGGTGTGCACGAGTTGGCCCGGCAAGCCGGTGCCGAGCGTGCCGATGATCGCGCAACGTTTGCCAAGCGCGGTGAGCGCCGCCGAAATCCACTGGCTGCACGACGTCTTGCCGTTCGTTCCCGTGACGCCGACCGTGAGCATGCTGTCGCTCGGATCGCCGTACCAGGCGCTGGCAATCGAGCCCGCGAGCTCGTTCAACGCGGGCACCGCGAGCGTGGTGGACGCGTCGATCGCGCCGCTAAAGCCTTCCGGCTGCACGAGCACCGCGGCAGCGCCGCGTTCAAGCGCGCCGTCGATGAACGCGCGGTTGTCCGCGCCATCCACGGCGTAGGCGAAAAACGCGTCGCCGGCTGTGAGCGAACGCGTGTCCGCGTGCAGATGCGCGCCTCGCTGCAGGTGCGCTTGCAGCCAGTTCAACGCTTCGGCAATTTGCCGATGCGACGGATGATTGTTGCGCAGCGCGCTCATCGAACGACTCCCGCATGCGTCTTCGCATTCGCGGAAATCGTCATCTTCTTCGCGCTCGCGTTCGCCGAAATTTTCTTCGTTGCGGACGGCGCGGGAGTGGCCGAAGGCGCAGCGGACGCGGAGTCGTCGGACACAACCATCTGCTTGACCGGCATTTGTGGCGGCACGTTCAGCGAGCGCAGCGTATCGCCGACGATGCCCGAGAACACCGGACCCGACACCTGACCGCCGAAGTGACTGCCCGCAGTCGGTTCATCGACCGATACGGCGACGACGATGCGCGGATTCGGCATCGGCGCCATGCCGACGAACGACGCCCGATACTTCGAGTGATCGTAGCCGTGAGGGCCGTGCTTATACGCCGTACCGCTCTTGCCGCCGACGCGATAGCCCGGCACCGCCGCATCCGGCGACGTGCCGCCCGGCGAGACGACGGTTTCGAGCATCGCGCGCACTTCGCGGGCGGTGGTCGGCGAAAAGATTTGCGGGCCGGTGGCCGGCTGGTCGCCAGGCGTGCGGAAAATCGACACGGGCATGATCTGGCCGTCGTGCGCGATGGCCGTGTACGCGCGGCCGAGCTGGAACAGCGACACCGACAGGCCGTAGCCGTACGACATGGTCGCCTGCTCGATACGGCGCCAGCTCTTCCACGGACGCAGACGTCCCGCCGCAGCGCCCGGGAAACCGACCTTCGGCGCGAGGCCAAGACCGATGCTGGTGTACATGTTCCACATCTCTTCGGGCTTCAACTGCATCGCGATCTTCGTCGCGCCGATGTTGCTCGACTTCTGGATCACGCCGCCGACCGTCAGGACACCGAACGCGCTGTCGTCGGTAATCGGCGCACCGTCGAGCACGAAGCGGCCGCCGCCTGTATCAACCAGTGTAGTCGGCGTGACGCGGTGCAGGTCGAGCGCGAGCGACACCGTGAACGGCTTCATGATCGAGCCCGGCTCGAACGTGTCGGTCAGGATGCGGTTGCGCAACTGGTCGCCGGTCATGTGCGACCGGTCGTTCGGGTTGTAGGTCGGGTAATTGACGAGCGCCAGCACTTCGCCGCTCCGCACGTCGATCACCATCGCCGCGCCGGCCTTCGCCTTGAACTTTTCGACGGCCGCTTTCAGGTTCGTGTACGCGATGTACTGGATCTTGCTGTCGATCGAGAGATCCACGTCCTGGCCGTTGTGCGGCACGACCTGCTCGTCCACGTCCTCGATGATGTGGCCCATGCGGTCTTTAATCACGCGACGGCTGCCCGACATGCCGGCGAGCAGCTTCTGGTCGCCGAGTTCGACGCCTTCCTGGCCTTCGTCCTCGACGTTCGTGAAGCCGATCAGGTGAGCCGTGATCTCGCCTTCCGGATAGAAACGCTTGTACTCGTCGCGCGCGTAAATGCCGGGGATGTCGAGCGCCTTCACCTTCTCGGCAATATCCACCGGCACCTGACGTTTGACGTACACGAAGTTCTTGTCTTCCGAGAGCTTCCTGCGCAATTCCTTATCGGTCATGCCGAGCAGTTTGCCGAGCGAGTTCAGCTTGTCCGCGCCGAGGTCGTCCGGCACCGATTCCGGAATCGCCCAGATCGCACGCACCGGCAGACTCGTGGCCAGCACGAGGCCATTGCGGTCGAGAATCTTGCCGCGCGTGGCCGGCAATTCGAGGCGGCGCTGATAGCGGATTTCGCCCTGCTTCTGATAGAACGCGTTGCCGGGGCCCTGAATCCAGAAGGCGCGCGCGGTCAGCGCGACAAACGCCATGAAGAGCAGGAACACGACGAGCTTCGAGCGCCACATCGGCAGGCGCACGGACAGGATCGGATTAGCGGAGAAAGCGACGCTCTTGCGGCTGGACGATTTTTTCATCGAACGCCTCCGCTGCGAGTCGCCGACGGCGCCGATGCCGGAGCCGAAGTCGGGATCGGCGCGTCTTCGGCCTTTGCGGCGCCAGGATCGAGCGTCAGGTATTGCGTGCGCCCGGTGCTGACCGCCTGCATCTTCAGCGACGTGGTCGCGAACTGCTCGATGCGCGACGTCTTGGAGAGCGCGCTCTGCTGATATTGAAGCTGCGAATAGTCCTGCTGCAACTGGCGCTCCTGCGACTGCGCGCGCTGCAACTGGATAAAGATCTGGCGCTGCTGGTTCGTTGCGTTGACAACCGACAACGCACAGCCCATCACGATCATCAGCAGGAAGATATTGAGGCGATTCATGGTGCGATCCGCTCCGCCACACGCATCACGGCAGAACGGGCGCGCGGGTTCGCGGCGACTTCAGCGTCGCTCGCAAACACGCGGCCGATGATTTTGAGCGGAGGGCTCGGTAGGTCGACGGCACGAATCGGCAGACGACGATCGACCGCGGGCGCACTGGCGTGTGCCTGCATGAATCGCTTGACGATCCGGTCCTCGAGCGAATGAAAGCTGATGACCACCAGCCGTCCCCCTTGCTCCAGCAGCGACAACGCTGCTTCTAAAACGACTTGCAGCTCCGCAAGCTCTTGATTGATGTGAATCCGTATAGCCTGAAAGGTGCGGGTTGCCGGATCCTTGCCCTTCTCACGGGTTTTGACGACGTTAGCCACGATTTGGGCAAGCTCGCCCGTGCTGACGAGAGGCCCAAGACGGTCGGACTCTGCCCGGCGAGCAACAAGCGCCTTTGCAATCTGAAAAGCAAACCGTTCTTCCCCATAATCTCGTATCACCTCCGTCAGTTCCTGCACTGTGGCCCGCGCCAGCCAGTCAGCCGCGGACTCGCCGCGCGTCGGGTCCATCCGCATGTCAAGCGGGCCGTCGGCGCGGAAACTGAAACCCCGCTCCGGATCGTCGACTTGCGGCGACGACACGCCCAGATCCAGCAAAACGCCCGACACCCGTTCAATCCCGCGCTCCGCAATCGCGGTGCGCAGTGAAGCAAAACTCTCGTGCACGATGCCAAAGCGCGGATCGCCGATCTGCTGCGCCGTGGCGATGGCGAGCGGGTCTTTGTCGAACGCGATCAGACGCCCCGCTTGCCCCAGCTTCTCCAGCACCAGACGGCTGTGGCCGCCGCGCCCGAACGTGCCGTCGACATAGACGCCGTCCGCGCGCGTGACCAGCGCCGCTACCGCTTCTTCCAGCAGCACCGTGCGATGCTGCAATTCGTTTCTCATCGCAGATGCCATATATGTATGCCGCGATCAGAACGTGAAGTTCTTCAACGCTTCGGGCATGCCCTCGGCGATGGCCGCCTGTTCCTTCGCGGCGTAAATCTGTGCGTCCCACAGTTCGAAGTGACGCCCCATGCCGAGCAGCGTCACTTCTTTTTCCAGCGAACCGGCCGCGCGCAATTCCGGCGACACGAGCACGCGGCCCGCGCCGTCCATATCGACGTCCATTGCATTGCCGAGAAAGATGCGCTTCCACCAGGCTGCGTTCATGGGCAGCTTGTCGACTTTGTCGCGGAAGATTTCCCACTCCGGGCGCGGAAAGAGCAACAGGCAGCCGTCCGGGTGCTTGGTGATCGTCACCCGGCCCTCAGCCTGTGTTTGCAGCGCATCCCGATAGCGGGACGGAATAGACATCCGCCCTTTCGCATCGAGCGTCAGCGCCGACGCCCCTTGGAACACTTCGCTCTCCCTCTTGGCCCGCGCCTTTGCGCCGGCTGCCCAATTCGTAAAAATCTACCCGAAACCACCCGTGAGATCACACAAAAATACACTTTCTCACACTGTCTCCCACTTTAGAGGAACGCTAAACACGGGTCAAGGGAGACAGGCCGTTTTCGAGCGAATTTTGTTTGTTAGAACAAGGACTTAGCGCGAGTCGTTCATGTCAGACGAAAAACGGAAAATCGTTATAAATGAAGGGACTACTGAGGCTTCTGAAGGTGATACGTGAAAAGTGCGGGCGAACAGCGCGGGGCGTAAGCGATCGTGAAGGGCGTCTGGAAGGTGTGCGGCGGGGTTTTCGGCGGCTACGCGGGGACGACGCGCGGGGCGTCGTCCCACCTTGCGTGGTGAGACGGAAACTCGGCGGTTCTTATATGTAGTACGCGGTGCGGGTCATCACTTTCGACATCGCGCGCATCATGGCGCGCACGGGGAACGGCAACTCGATGCCGCCGGCGTCAATTGCGGCTTTTCCATGTCCGGCTTCGTCGACGCGCATCTGCTCGACAATCGCGCGCGATTCGCGATCACCGACCGGCAGACGATCGAGGTGGCTATCCAGATGCTGTTCGACCTGCCGCTCGGTTTCGGCCATGAAGCCGAGGCTCACGCGGTCGCCCATGCGTCCGGCCGCGAGCCCGATGGCGAGCGCGCCTGCGTACCAAAGCGGATTCAGCAGACTCGGACGCGAGTCGAGCGCCTCGAGACGCTTCGCCGTCCATGCGAGGTGATCTTCTTCCTCGATTGCGGCGCGATCGAACACGCTTCTCAACGACGGCGAACTGGTCGCGAGCTTCTGTGCCTGGTAAAGCGCCTGCGCGCAGACTTCGCCGACATGGTTCACGCGCATCAGACCCGCGGAGTGCGCGCGCTCGGCCGGCGAGAGCTCGGGCGCCTCGGCCGAAGCCGCCGATTCTTGCGGAACTGGCAAAGGACGGCTCATGCGCGAAACGCCCGTCATTGAGCGTAAACCCCGATCAAATTCAGTAATCAACTCGTCCAGAAACATTCGGCACTCCGTGATTCGACAACTTGCTTCGCGTTCTTCGTGGCCCGGGCGAGAAGGCTTCGCGGGAAAAAACACGGCCTTCGCGCGGGGCTGATCCAGCCGCTGAAGGCATCAAGATTTCGATTTTAGATCATGTTGCGTAAACGAAACAGGAGCCGTCCGGGCAGCGTCCTTTTTCTTTGTGCCATGTAGCCCTTTTGTTACATTACGTGCAACTTCTCGCGAAGTTGGACAAGCAAGGCCTCAACGCTACATAAATATTCGCCTTGTAAAAAAGATTCGTAATCCTTGGAGATCATTCGATGAAAAAGTCGCTTCTCGCTCTCGCAGCACTGGGCGCATTCGCAGGCGTCGCACATGCTCAGAGCAGCGTGACCCTGTACGGTATCATTGACGAAGGCTTCAACATCAACACCAACTCGGGTGGCAAGCACCTGTACAACCTGTCCAGCGGCGTCATGCAAGGCTCGCGTTTCGGCCTGCGTGGCACGGAAGATCTGGGCGGCGGTCTGAAGGCAATCTTCGTGTTGGAAAACGGCTTTGACGTGAACAACGGCAAGCTGGGTCAAGGCGGCCTGATGTTCGGTCGTCAAGCTTACGTCGGTCTGTCGAGCCAGTTCGGCACGGTCACGCTGGGTCGTCAGTACGACTCCGTCGTCGACTACGTCGGTCCGCTGGAAGCCGGCGACCAGTGGGGCGGCTACATCGCTGCTCACCCGGGCGACATCGACAACTTCAACAACGCATACCGTACGAACAACACGGTCAAGTACACGAGCGCGGATTACGGCGGCCTGAAGTTCGGCGGCACGTACAGCTTCGGCGGTGTTGCAGGCAACTTCTCGCAGAACCAGATCTGGTCGTTGGGCGCTGGCTATAACAACGGTCCGTTGGTCTTGGGCGTTGGTTATTTGAACGCGCGCACGCCGGCAGCTTCGGGTGGTCTGTTCAACAACGGCGGCACGGCAGCTACGCCGGCTGGCGCAGTGACGTCGCCGGTCTACGCTGGCTTCGCATCGGCTAACACGTACCAGGTTATCGGTGCAGGCGGTGCTTACACGTTCGGCGCAGCAACCCTCGGCCTGACGTACTCGAACATCCGTTTTGCAAACCTGGGCGCGTCGTACGCATCGCCGTTCAAGGGCCAAACGGCTACGTTCAACAACGCGGAAGTCAACTTCAAGTACCAGTTGACCCCGGCGTTGCTGGTCGGCGCAGCGTATGACTACACGCGCGGTTCGGAAGTCAACGGCAACTCGCGCGCTCAGTACCACCAAGGCGCGCTGGGCGTGGACTACTTCCTGTCCAAGCGTACCGACGTCTACGTGATCGGTGTGTACCAGCACGCTACGGGCGAAACCGTGAATGCGGCAGGCGCCGTCGTCACGGCAACGGCTGGCATCAACGGCCTGTCGGGCTCGTCGAACCAGAACCAGCTCGCAGCTCGCGTCGGCATCCGCCACAAGTTCTAATAAGTCGTAAAAACGCAGTTTGCCTCAAAGGCGCCTTCGGGCGCCTTTTTTTATGGCCGTGGGGGGACGCGCGGAAACGAAAAAAGCCCGGCTGACTTGTCGTGTCAGCCGGGCCTTCGCATGCTGCTGATGCCTATGCGTTACGACGTGTCAGCGTCCGCGATGTTGGGCTTCCGCTTACGCCCGCCCATCTCGCAGTTCCCGACGCAAAATCTTGCCGACATTGCTCTTGGGCAGTTCGGTCCGGAACTCGACGATCTTCGGCCGCTTGTAGCCGGTTAGCTGCTGTTTGCAGTAGGCGAATATGTCGGCGTCCGTCAGCGCGTCGTCTTTCTTGACGACAAACAACTTTACCGCCTCACCGGAGTGCTGATCCGGCACACCGACCGCCGCGACCTCGAGCACGCCGGGTAGCTTCGCGACCACATCCTCGATTTCGTTGGGGTACACGTTGAAGCCGGAAACCAGAATCATGTCCTTCTTGCGGTCCACGATCTTCACGAAACCCCGGTCGTTCATGAAGCCGACATCGCCCGACTTGAAGAAGCCGTCCGGCGTCATGACTTTCGCGGTTTCTTCCGGCCGGTTCCAATAGCCCGCCATCACTTGCGGGCCGCGGATGCAAATCTCGCCCGGTTGCCCGAGCGGCACTTCGTTGCCGTCGTCGTCGCGGATGGAGACTTCGGTCGACGGCAACGGCAGCCCGATCGTGCCGCTATATTCAGTCACCGTCACGGGATTGCAGGTGACGCACGGCGACGTCTCGGACAAACCGTAGCCCTCGATGATCGGCGTCTTTGTGTGCTCGAACCAGCGCTTTGCGACAGCTTCCTGGACGGCCATTCCGCCGCCGTTTGCCGCGATCAGTTTCGAAAAGTCGAGCTTGTCGAAGTCAGGACTGTTCAACAGCGCGTTGTACAACGTGTTGACCGCCGGGATAGTGGTAATTGCGTAACCCTGGAGCGCCTTGATCGTGCCGGGAATATCGCGCGGATTGGGGATCAGCACGCCGAGTCCGCCTGTGCGGATGGTCAGCAGACCGCACACCGTCAGCGCAAACACGTGGTACAGCGGCAAGGCCACAACCGTGATGAACTGCTCGATGTCCGTGCGGTTTGCGCGAACCGGATTGAGCCACACTTCGGACTGCAGCACGTTCGCAATCAGGTTCCTGTGCAGCAGCGTGGCGCCCTTGGCCACGCCGGTCGTGCCGCCGGTGTACTGAAGGAACGCGACATCGTCGGGGCCTTGCTGGACGGGCTTGAAAGTTTGGCGCTCGCCTTCGGCGATGGCCGCGTTGAATTTGACGTGACCGGGCAAACTCCAGGCGGGCACCATTTTCTTCACGCGGCGCACGACGAAGTTCACGACAGCGCCCTTCACGCCCATCAGATCGCCCATTGCGGCGACCACGACGTGCTTGACAGCGGTATTGCGTACGACGGCCTGCAACGTGACGGCGAAATTTTCTAGCAGGACGATTGCTTCCGCGCCGCTGTCTTTCAACTGATGCTCGAGCTCACGCGGCGTATAGAGCGGGTTGACGTTCACGACCACATACCCCGCCCGCAGAATCGCCGCAATCGCGACCGGATATTGCAGCACGTTCGGCATCATGATTGCGATGCGGGCACCGCGCGCAAGGCCCTTCGACTGAAACCACGCGGCCAGCTTGCGCGAAAGCGCGTCGAGTTCGCCGTAACTGATGCCCTTTCCCATGCAGACGAACGCCGGCTTGTTGCGGTGCTCGCGGAATGCTTCCTCGAGCAGTTCGGCGACGGACGAATAGCGGGTCGGGTCGATCTCTGCGGGAACGCCGGGCGGGTAGGATTTCAGCCAGATTTTATCCATGCAGCGTCTCCTTCTTTATTTTCGAATGGTCGTGCTAAAAACGCATCGTAGCATGGGCGTCCCTGCGCTATTCGCGAAAAACGGCTGCGTTAGACTGCTGCCTCGAACCTTCGGAAGCCTTGTTGGCGAGGCTGGCGCGATGTTGCAAGAGCGCGTCAGACGCGCTCCACTTCGACGAGGCAGTCGTAGAAAGTTGCCGATCCGCCGAGATCGGTAAGCGCCTGGCTCGTGACCTGATTGGCGTTGCGGCCGTCGGGCGCGAGCTTTTTCCACCAGATCGACAAGCCGACCACAAGGCCTTCGCGGGCACGGTCGGTGACGCGAGCGCGCGCCTGCATCGAGCCGCGGTCGTTGAAAATGCGCACGTAATCGCCGTCGGCGATGTGACGCGGCCCCGCGTCCGCCGGGTGGATGTCGAGATGCGGCTCGCCTTCCGTCGACCGCAGACTTTCGACGTTGACGAACGTGCTGTTCAGGAAGTTGCGCGCGGGCGGCGAGATCATCGCGAGCGGATAGCGGGCAGCCAGTTCAGGCGCGAATTCCGCCGACTCATAGGGCGGCAGGTAATCGGGAAGCGGGTCAAGACCCTGCTGCGCGAGCCGCTCGCTGTAGAACTCGCATTTGCCCGATGGCGTGTAAAAGCCGCCTTCTGCAAAAGGCGCGTCGGGCAGGTTCAGCTTTGCCCAGCCGGCCCGCTTGAGCGCTTCCCAGTTCACGCCTTCGAGCTTCTTGTCCTGCCAGCGGAATGCGTTTTGAGCAACGGCTTCGTCGCTTTCGAAGAGCGCCGGTTCATCCAGCGCCATGTGCCGCGCGAGGCCGCGAAAGATCTCCGTATTGGGACGCGCCGCGCCGACCGGCGGAATCGCCGGCAAGTTCGCCATGACGTGCGTGTGGCCGTACGACTTATGCACGTCGAGATGCTCGAGCTGCGTGGTGGCGGGCAGCAGAAGGTCGGCGTAATCGGCGGTGTCGGTCTGGAAGTGCTCCAGCACGATCGTGAAGAGGTCTTCTCGAGCGAAGCCGGCGGCGACGCGCTCCGAATCCGGCGCAACAGCAACCGGATTCGAGTTATACACGACGATCGCCTCAATTTTCGGACCGAACTCGGCGTCGCCTGGGTGCAGCAGCGCGTCGCCGATTGCGTTCATATTGATGACGCGGCTCGGGCTCGCCGGCCAGCCGGGCATCAGGTCGGGACGCTGCAGTGCATGTGAATCCACCGGCGCCCAACCGGACGACGACAGCAGGGCGCCGCCCGAGCGCTCGCGCCACGCGCCGGTGAGCGACGGCAGGCACGCGATTGCGCGCACCGCGTTGCCGCCGCCGCGCACTCGCTGCAGACCATAGTTCAGGCGAATCGCCGCTTTCTTCGTGCTGCCGTAAAGTCGCGCGAGGTCGACGATAACCTGCTCGTCGATGCCGCAAATTTCAGCCACCCGCGACGGTGGATAGTTGAGCGCGCGAGCCTTCAGCTCGGTGAAGCCCAACGTGTGCGCGGCGATGTAAGCGTGATCCAGCAGGTCTTCCGAGATCAAGACGTGCATCATGCCGAGCGCCAAGGCGCCGTCGGTGCCCGGTTTCAGCGCAATGTGCTGATGACACTTCTCCGCGGTGAGCGACCGATACGGGTCAATCGCAATGAGGCGCGCGCCTCGGCGCTTGGCCTGCTGCGCGCGGGTCCAGAAATGCAGGTTCGACGCAATCGGATTGGAGCCCCAGATGAGGATGACCTCGCTTTCCTCGAAAAACTCAGTGAGCATGCCGATGCTCGCGCCGTAGGTGTATTTCAAACCGGCGGCGCCGGCTGCCGCGCAGATGGTGCGATCCAGTTGCGACGCGCCCAGCTTGTGGAAGAACCGCTGCGCGATGCTGTCGCCCTGCACGAGGCCCATCGTGCCCGCGTAGCTATATGGAAGGATGGCTTGCGGCACGCGGCCGGCTATCTCCCGCAGGCGCTTTGCGGCCAGCTCCAACGCTTCTTCCCAGCCGATCGGCTCGAAACGGCCCTCGCCCTTGCGGCCGACGCGCCTCATGGGCGTCGTCAGGCGTTGCGGATGATGAACGCGCTCCGCATAGCGGCTGACTTTGGTACACAACGCGCCTTGGGTCGGAGCATGATCTGGATCGGCGACGACCTTGATTGCCCGGTCGCCTTCGACTGTTACCCGCATCGCGCAGGTGTCGGGGCAGTCGTGCGGGCAAACTGCGCGAGCGAATTCGGTCGGAGCGTTCATTGGGTAACCATTCAGGAGACGGTAAGCAGGGCGCAACGCGGGATTTTATTACGTCCGCCGGCGGTTGCCTGCATGCTGCCGCCAAAAAGCCTTCGGCGTAGAATCGTTAGCACTGCGTCCGGGCGCATGTCGCCCGAGCGATTCCATGCAAGTTTAAGCGCAAGCACATCGGCACTCTATTATGAAACTGATCCCCGAAATTCAGGCTGCTCACGGAGAAATCCAGACCCTTCGACGAACGATCCACGCTCATCCCGAACTGCGTTACGAAGAAACAGCGACTGCGGAGTTGGTCGCGAAGACCCTTGAGTCATGGGGTATAGAAACGTATCGCGGATTGGGTAAGACAGGTGTTGTCGGCGTGCTCAAACGCGGCAATGGCAAGCGCTCGATCGGCCTGCGCGCCGACATGGATGCGTTGCCGATTCAGGAGCTGAACAACTTCGAACATCGGTCGAAAAACGATGGAAAAATGCATGCGTGCGGTCACGATGGACACACGGCGATGCTGCTCGGCGCAGCCCGGCATCTGGCGAAGCATGGCGACTTTGACGGCACCATCGTTTTCATTTTTCAGCCGGCCGAAGAAGGCGGCGCCGGCGCACAGGCCATGATCGACGACGGCCTTTTCGAAAAATTTCCTGTGGATGCAGTGTTCGGCATCCATAACTGGCCGGGCATGCCGGCGGGCCACTTCGGCGTAACCGAAGGGCCGATCATGGCGTCCAGCAACGAATTCCGCATTGAGATTAAAGGTGTTGGCTCGCACGCAGCGCTGCCGCACAACGGACGCGATCCGGTGTTTACCGCTGTGCAGATCGCTAATGGCTTGCAAAGCATCATCACGCGGAACAAGAAGCCGCTGGATACGGCTGTGCTTTCGATCACGCAAATTCATGCCGGCGATGCAGTCAACGTCGTCCCTAACGATGCGTGGATCGCGGGCACCGTACGGACTTTTACGACTGAAACGCTCGATCTGATCGAAGCGCGCATGCGCAAAATCGCTCAAAGCACGGCGGACGCTTACGATTGCACGGTCGACGTTCATTTCCACAGAAACTATCCGCCCACTATCAACAGCAGTGAGGAAGCGCGGTTTGCGGCCGCCGTCATGAAGGAAGTTGTCGGGGCAGAAAAGGTGGACGACTCGGTCGAACCTACGATGGGCGCGGAGGACTTCTCGTTCATGCTGCTGGCGAAGCCGGGATGTTATGCGTTTCTTGGCAACGGCGAGGGCGGCCATCGCGACGCCGGCCACGGTGCAGGCCCCTGCATGCTGCACAACGCGAGCTATGACTTCAACGATGAGTTGCTGCCGATCGGCTCGACGTATTGGGTGCGGCTTGCGCAGCGGTTTCTGGCGGTAGAGAAGTAGGACGGAGGGTTTTGGGACTGGACGATGTGTTGTGTTGTCCGTCGGGTCCGGGAACGCGCGTATGGCTTGCCTGGCGCGCTGACATGGCAGCCCGATCCGCTTCAGGAACTCGACTCGCGGCAGTCGACCGGCGCGGTGTACTGGAAGGCGCGGCGCGGGTGAGCCGCGATGGCGCGGAGCTCGGGCGGGCGTATCTGGAACTGACCGGTTATGCCGGCGCTCTGCGCATGGGCGGGCCGTGACGGCGCCCCGCATTTTGCCGCCCTTTGTTCCGCGTTTATTCCGCCGTGTAAACGCAGAAACCCCACCTTTTCGGGGTGGGGTTTCTGACACTGCTGGGGAGCCTGACGATTACCTACTT
>NZ_JBFUPM010000022.1:0-108997 GCF_041355255.1 Paraburkholderia sp. RCC_158
GCGAACACGGCGAGCACTACCTTGCCCAGCTCAACGATCTCCGGCAGATATGCCTGAATCTCTGTGCGAACCGAGTGGAACAGTCCCACCAGCGAGGTGAACTCGTTACTCAGCCCTTGCGCCCAGTTCTTTGCATCCGGCGTGCCAAAGAGCTCCATGATGGAGTTCAGCTCGTCCTTGGCGGCCTTGAAAAAGCCCGCATCGCCGACGTCGGCCTTGAACAGATCCCATTTGGTGTTGAGTTTTTCGAGCGTGCCCATCCAGGTCTGCATCTGCTCGGCAGCCGCGCCCATCGAGTCGATCTCGAAGGCGCCAAGCATCTTCTTGATTGCGGTGCCCGAGGCGATAGTGCCCTTGCTGATCGCCTTGGTCAGGTCGGCCATCGACATGCCCATCGAGTCGGCCATCATCTGTGCGGCGTTCGGGATCGCCTGCGAGAGCTGCATGCGCAGTTCCTGCAGCGACACGACGCCCTTGCCCGCCATCTGTTGAATTGCGAGCGCAGCACTTTTCAGCTGTTCGGAACCCCCACCATACTTCGCAACCTGATTGAGCAGCGCCTCCATCGACCCGTTCATCGGGTCAATGCCCCCGGTGCGCAGCTTCACGAAGGTGTCCGTG
This sequence comes from Paraburkholderia sp. RCC_158, assembly GCF_041355255.1. Taxonomy (NCBI): domain Bacteria; kingdom Pseudomonadati; phylum Pseudomonadota; class Betaproteobacteria; order Burkholderiales; family Burkholderiaceae; genus Paraburkholderia; species Paraburkholderia sp. RCC_158. The sequence goes on from NZ_JBFUPM010000022.1 coordinate 622, forward strand.
AGCGACTGGAGCTTGAACGGGACGTTCTGTTCGAGATTAAGAATGAACGCCTTGCCGAGCGCGGCATCGGCCGAGCGGCCCGCGTCGTCAGCGGCACTGGACAGGCCCTTCAGAACCACGCCCAGCTTTTCGAGCTCGCCGGACGTCTCAAGCACTGCCTTGGGCAGCGCGAGGAACACGCTGTCGAGGTCCATCAGCGCGAACTTGACCGCGCCGATCGACGTCACCCACTGGTGGAAGGTGACGCCGGCCGAGTTGATCTTCGCCTCGATCGCGGCCACCCCCTGTCCGGTGCTGGCAAACTGTGCCTCCAGCGCCTTGAGCTGGGCGGCAGTTGCCTGCGCCGTGACCCTGAACCCGCTGTCGTCGAGGATCAGGTTGTAGCCGATATTGTCGAGGGTATTGCTCATCGTGGTCCTGTCACAGTCCTTGACGGGCCATCGCCTTCAACTCTGCGAAGCCCGCCTCGTCGCGTTCCGCCTTCAGGGGATCAAACCCTTGGGCAGTCTGGAAAATCTCAGCTCGGAGCTTGGCTTCGTATGCGCTGCACCCTTCGGCGCTCTGGCGCGATACATGCAACGTCATGGCGCGGAGGTCTTCTTCCGCGAGCAGCCGGTTGATGTTGCGGTTAAGGGTCCAGAAGGCCCGAACGGGCAATGCCATTACCTGCTCGTAGTTGAGCGGGTAATGGCGCATCACACGGGTGAAGAGCAGGCCGAAGTCGAGTTCGTTCGGGCTGTCGTCTTCCCCGTCAGGACCTACTTTTTTTCGGCGTCTGCTCCGGCCGCGGGTGCAGCGCCTTCGACGTCAGCCTTTTCGGGGTCGAAAATGCCGCGAATGAAGCCCACCAGCACGCCGAGCTTTTCCAGCGGCAGCTTGTTCAGTTCGCTCTCCGGGACGGTCGGCACCGCGCGCTTGACCGACGCGATCATTTCCGCCATCTGGACCTTCGGGTCGCTGTTGCCTTCGAGGCGCTCGGCCGCGAGGTTCGTCTCGATGAAGTCCTCGACGCTCATTTCCTGCACGTCGTAGGACGCGCCACCCAGCGTTACCTGGCGCTTGGGCGCCTTGGTCGGCAACGTGTCGAGGTTCAGGATCTTGATGTTTGCGGCGCTCTTGCTCATGGTGTATTCCGATGTAGGCAGGCCGGCATTGAGCCGGCCTTAATTCATTTGTGACTTATCTGACGCGCCGGGTATTACGCCGGTGCGCCGCCGATACCGAACAGCTGCTTGGTGGCCGGGTCCGGGTAGCCCGTGAACGTCACGTCGAAGATGCGTTCCTTCTGCACGTCATACGTGTAGTTCATGGCGCCCGCGGTTGCTGCCAGCGGGATCACGAAGTCCTCGCTGTAGTCGTTCGCGGCCTTGCCGATCGGGTGCAGACGCAGCTCGCCGGCGAGGTCCAGCAGGCTCGTGCCGACGCCCGTGGTAACGATCGCCTTGGCCGTCGAGTCGACGCCGCCCGCGAGGGTCGCGCCTGACAGCGTGAAGTCGGCCGGCACCGAGACTGCCAGCGAGAACGTGTTGCCCGTCACGCTATTCGTGAGATAGCTTACGTTCACGTCCGAGCCCGATGCAGCGTAGTGCGCAACGGTCAGGGCCGGATCGATCGAGGCCGCGAGCGCCGCGGCAATCGCCGACGCCTGTGCTGCGTTCGTGCCAGCAATCAGGATTTCGTTCGATGCCGAAGCTGCTGTCTTGAACGTGAAGACCTTGCCGTTCACCGTCAGCGTGTCGCCATCGACCGGCAGTGCCGAAACCGTGATCTTGCCCGTTGCGGCAGCGCCACCCGAGCCAACCAGCGACGCGCCCGGCATCGTGGTCACGAGGTTATCCAGCGTCGTTTCGGCGAGCGGCGTCTTCACCGACACGTCGCGCGACATGATCGTTTCGTTGACGGTCGTCTGACCGAACTGGTCCACGTTCGTCTTGTGGGTGTTGGTCGTGACGGCCACCGTCACGCCGCCCTGGGTGTAACCCAGATCCTTGCCTTTGTAGAAGACGGAGCAGATGCCCATCTTCACATTTTTTGTATCGCTTGCCACCTGAAAAACTCCTTTGCAAAGAGGTTTGAACGGAGACAGTAAGTCACACGTTACTTAACTATAGCGGAAGCACATAGGCGCAGTCAATGTTCGTCACGAACTCGGTCAGTCCACCGGCGGGAATCGGGTAGCTGACGGGGAGCGTGCGCGGCCGCGAATACTTCACGAGCATCGGTCCAACCTGCGTCTCTGCGTTGATGGTGAGCGCGGCCATCGCCTGCATGATCAGCGTGCGCGTGGCGGTGTAGTTCTTGCCGCGCGCGACCAGCGCGAACTCGCCCTTGTAGTAGCCTGGGAGCTCCGGGTCGATCTTCGTGCCCTTGTAGCTTGCCTTGAGCAGAATGCCCGCGTCGCCCGCGCGCATCTCGTTGATGAAGATGCTCTGTGCCTTCACTCCGCAGCCTGTCTGCTCGAGCAGTGCGGCGATCGGTTCGAGTTCCATTACACGCTGTCCTTTACGATCTGCTTGACCTTCTTGCCCATTTCGCCGACCCGCGAGCGCATCGCGCGTTCCATATACTTGCCGCCGACCTTGCCGGAGCCCCCATCCTTGGCAATCGACCCCTCATCGAGCTTGTAGCCGCCGGTGCCATAAGGTGCGAGCGCCTCGTGCATGATCACCGCGTATTCGCTCACCGGCTTGCCGTGAATGTCGATCGCGGCCGGGTCCACCTGCACGGTGATCTGGGTGCGGTTGTTGATACCGCCGCGGTCTTCGACAGCGTGGATCGCGTCTTCGAGGTCGCCATCCTTGTGCGGCGCGTTCTCCTTGGCGAGCTCGACGATGTTATCGGCCTCCTCGCGCATGACCGCGAGGATCTGCCGGCTCGAGCGCTCGCCGAGCTGGTTCAGCCTGATGGCGAGCAGCTCCGGGCTGAAATTGCTTTTGACTAGACCCATGGCGTGCCCCCGGCGAGGTAATGGTCAAGCACGCCCATCGTGCTGATCTGTGGCTCCATCGACACGATGCGCAGCACCTGGCCGGCGATCGTGAGCTGGTCGCCGAGCTTCGCCTTCGTCGCGGCAGTGAGCATGATGCTGGCGGTGACACCCAGGTCTTCGGCGTGCTCCATCGAGCCCGCGAGCTGCGCGCGGGAGTTCGTGGCCTTCGCCTCGGTTTTCAACGAGACAAGCGCGCACCCCTCGGGAAACGGCGTGCCGGGCACGTCTTCGCCGTAGAGGTTGCGCGCGCTGTTCGGCGCAATGAGGCAGCGCATGTTAGGTGTGAACATGGCTTACCCCGCCACCGCGAGCAGCGCGCTCGAGTTCGGATGGAAAATCTCATCGCGCACCGACAGGTATGACGGGTGAACGCCCCCATCGGAGATCGCGAGGATCTGACCATTGCCCTCGTGCGCGGGGTCCGGGTAGCTCACCTGCACCCGCGACGCCCCGCGCGCTGCGGCGATGCGCACGAACGCGTCAGCATAGGTCGTCTGCAGTGCGGCGCGCACGGTCGCCGCGGCAAACACCGAGGGCTTCCAGTTGCGCCCGCGCGTGTCGAGCACCGCGAACGACAGGGGCTTTTCCTGACTGGCGATGCGCACCGCGCGGATCGCATTCTCGTAGGGGCAGCCCTCGTTGACCATCATGAGCTCCACGCGCAGGTAGAAGTCCCGCATGCGCTTGGCGGCCACCGCGCAGTCCTTGTGCAGGGCTGCAGACAGGATGCCGAGCACTTCGGCGCGCGTGGCCCGCGCGGTCTTCACGATGTCAGCCACGAGCGGCTCAGGCACCTGCCCGGCGGCGCCCGCATCGTTGACCGCAGACTCCGAAGCGTCCGCAAGTCCCGAATCCAGCCAGTTGGCGAACGCGGTGAGCGTGCTCTGCTCCAGCTGGTCGCTGTTCAGGCGAAACGTGTTCATCGCGCGCGCCGAGGTGGGCACCGCGCCCGACATGCTCTCGGCGACGAGCCCGGTGAGCGCCAGGTGAAAGCTGCGGTAGGTCTGCTCAACGAGCGCGCCGATCGTATCGGTGGTGTGGTTTTTCAGGCTCATGCTCAGGCTCGCGAAAGGCGGACACGTTTGACGATGTAGCGCGAGAGTTCGTGCATCGCGCGCGGACAGATCAGCTGGCGCACCGGGCGCACCTGACCGAACATCGTGGTAGAGCTGCCGATGGTCTCGGACGTGATGCCCTGCTGGCGCTTGGCGAGCACCGGATCGGTGCCCAGCAGATCGTCAGCCTCCATGACCTGCGCGCGCTCCATGCTCTGCCGGAAGTCGATCGGCAGCGACAGATACTGGTCCTGCGTGAACTGGATGATCGAGTAGATGCCGAACTCCGGGAAAATGAAGTTCTGCCAGTTCTCGCTCCACCGGTAGCGGTAGCTCATCTGCCCGAGGTTCAGGCGGGCCTGGATCATCGCGGCCACGCGCGCGCTGCGGTCGGCCGCGTTCCAGCCGTTCAGGTTCGGAATGTCGAGCGCGACGAGCTCGGCCTTGTTGATCGTCTGGAACGAGTTCGTGCCCGGCACGAGCGCGCTGTTGCTGTCGCGCTCGAGGATGTATTCCTGCGTTTGCAGCACGTCGCCCGCAAGCGTGCCGAGCGTGAGCTCGACGCGGCGATACGCGCGCAGCGTGCCGAACTGCGGCACGAGGTTCGAGGCCGGCGGCGCGGGCGTCTGGTTCATCGCGGCCGGAATGAGAACGATCAGCGGGTTGGCCGAGGTGTCCATGGCGACTGGCCCCGCCAGCACCGTGCCGTCCTCATCCAGCACGCGGTAGCTCGCCGCGCTGGGCAGAACGGGTTGGCCCTGGGCGTCAACGGCCGGAAAGCTCAGTTTGACATCCGACGCGGCGAGATACGTGTTCATGCGTTACTCCGCGGCCGGCGCAGCGACGGGCGCTTCGGCGGTCTCGGCGACAGGCGCGTCGACTACCGGCTCGACCGCTGCCTCAACTACGGGCTCGACCACCGGCACGGCTGTCTTCACTTCTTCAGCCGGCACGTCGCCCGCGGCCTTCGCAGCCTGCGCATTCAGGATCAGCTTGATGAGCTCGGCGATGCCGGTCGCTTTCACGCCGTAGACGTCGCCAATCTCGCGCAGCCCCTTGATGCCCTTCTCGCCCGCGATGTGCTCCAGCTGCTCGACCGAGAACTGCAGCACGGGCTTCGGCGTGCCCGTGGTGGGGTCGGTGCCGAGCACGCTCATCGAAATGCACTTGCTGTCGAGCGCTACCTGCGAGGAGCTCGGATTCGTGCCGTCGAGCCGGTCGATGCGCACGATGTTCGCAAGGCGGCGCGCGTCGCTTTCTGCTACGTCACTGACCGACTCGCCGGCCGCGAAATTGACGCCGCCAAAGTTGCCGGTATAGGACTCCCAGCCCTTCTGAACCAGTTTGATCTTCATGTGTTCCTCTCAAGAAAAAAGGGCATGGACCCAAGCCCATGCCCTTTATTTTAGCAGGGTAAGTCACGGGTGACTTACCTATCGCTTAGACGTTCGTGATGCCTCGCAGGCGGGCCAGCGAACGCGTGGACTTCAGTGCCGAACCGCAATACCACTTCACACGCAAGCGGTCTGCATCCTTGTTCTGCACCGTGCCGATGTCCTCGACGCGAATGCCCGCTTCCTTGCCGCCCCACAGGCCGTGGAAGCCGTCGAGCTCGTTCAGGCGGATCGCGTAGACCGACGTGGTGTTCACGTTCGTGCCCATCGTTTCGCCAGCTTCGAGCCAGTCGTTACGCAGGATCGGAATGCCGTTGTGGCCGAGCACTGCCTGACCAAAGTTCGGAATCTCGACCATCGCCGGCTGGATACCGCCGGTTGCATACAGCAGCGCGCGATACGCGCGGATCGTGCCCGCACGCATGACGTATGCGTCGGCGCCGTTGATTACGGCGTCGGCCAGTTCGTCCAGCATGTTCAGCGTGAGCGCTGCGCCGTTCGTATCGGCGTCCAGCGTCATGGCCGAGGTGACCAACTGCGGCAGACCGTCGAATTCCTTCGGGCTGGTCGTGGCGTTGCCCTGCGCGATGGTCTTTTTGAACTTGCGACCGACCGCCTTGGCCTTCAGACCGATCTGCGTCGCGCGCTGATCGTTCGTGTCCGACTCGGTTTCCTGCAGGAACTTGTCGACGTCCACGTCACCCGCAAGGATGCGCAGCTTCGACACGACTTCGGTGAACGTGCCAGCCGATTCGTTCACCTCGTCGTTCGGCGACAGGAAGTCGGCGTCCGGCAGGGTGTTTTCACGGTCATACACGTAGGCTTTGCCGTTGATGCCGACGAACGGCAGCAACGCGAAGAGCTCATCCTTCTCGATGATTTCCTCGATAACGCCTGCGACCAGCTGGTTGTTACTCAGCTTGTCGGCTTCTACTTGCAGCAATGGCATGGCTGTTTCCTTTCGAAAAGAAATGGGTATAGTAACCCGTGACTTACTTTATCAGGAAAGCCACGGGTTTACAAGCGGATCGCCTGTTACTTCACGCCCGCCTTGGCGAGCCCTGCTGCGATCTTCGCGCGGCCATGGCCGACCACCTGCCTGTTGGGCGAGGCGCCGACCGCGGCAGCCGGGTTGGTGTTCGAACCGGCGCCGGCCTTGAGCTTCGATTTCAGCAGCGAATCCTTGTCAGGATCGATGTCGACGAGCTTGGCAAGTGCCGCATCAAAGGCCAGCGGTTCGCCCTTGGCATCGACCAGCACATGACGGTCTTTCGCACCCGCCGGCTTGTCGAACGCCACGACCTGACCGTCCTGGAATTCAAAGTGGCTGCCATAGACACGCCGTGCCTTGGCAACGGAGAGCGTGAGCTCATCCGAAATGAACTTCGAGGAACCGAAGGCATTGCCCACGGTCAGCTCGGCGATCTGGGACTCGAGACCCGCGGCGCGCTGCTCCGAGGCCGTCAGCTTGTCGTCACGCTCCTTGAGCGCGGCGCCGTGCTGCTCGACCATCTGCGACTTCAGCGCGTCCCACTGGCCCTTCGCTTCCAGCTGCGCGACTTCGGCATCCTTCTTCGCCTGCACCAGCGCGCGCAGCTCCTTCGGGTCCAGACCATCGAACTCCTTCAGGCGTGCGGCGGCCGTTGCGAGCTCGGCATCCTTCGTCTTGAGCTTTTCCTTCTTGTCCATCACTTCGCGAAGCAGTGCTGCCTCGGTGTCAGTTGGCTTCTTGCCGCCAGTCGGAGCCGGGTCACCCTGCCCACCCTGACCGCCTTCACCACCTGCATTGCCGGTGCCCGCGCCAGCGCCGCCGGCACCACCTTCGCCGCCGCCTTCACCACCGGCACCGCCACCGCTGCCCGCGCCACCTTCGTCGCCCTGCGGCGCCCAGTATCCACGGCCAATCAGCGTCTGCTTCACGTTACGGAATCGCATGTTCTCTACTCTCGGTTTGACCGTTCTCTCGGTCGGGTTGGTTTGGTTAGGCCGATCGCTTGGCCCAATCTTTACTACGTGGACTTCAACATCTGATTCGAAATGGTTCTGCCACCCATTTTCTGAATCGAGGCGCTGGACATCGGATCACCCGATGCGCCGGCGCCAGGGGCTGCCAGTGCGTCCACTGGCGGCCACGCTTTCAGCTCACCCTTCATCTGCTTGATGATCGCCTCGGAGATCATCGGGAAGAGCTTGTCGATCACCGCGTCCATCTGCTGACGGCGCACCGCGTCGGGCGCATCGATCAGCGCGAGGCGCGCGGCGATGTCAAATTCGTCATACAGGCCGCGCACGTCGAAGTTATCGGGATACGCGACCATCTGGCGCTCGGCCGTCACGGTCGCATCGGGCGCGGTATCGAGCGGCACGCCGTTATAGAGCGACACCAGCTCGCAGAGCTTGCGCTCGACCTGTTCCAGCGCGTCAGCCTTGGCTGAGAGCAACGAGTTCACTCGCTCGAAGTCGTATGCCTTTGCCACGCCGGAGCTGTTGTCGATGCCCTGCGAGTTGTCTTCCTTGGTGCGCTCGCCGGCGAGGCCGATCGAGTGATAAATCTCGTTGATGATCTTGCTGATCACCTGCAGCACGAGCGCTGCCTGTTTCACGTCCGGGCTGATGAACTCGGGCTTGCCGCCGCCCGAGGCGTCGTAGCTGAAAATGCGCTTGGTGCCCATCTCCACCAGCTTGTCGAAGTTGCCCTCGTCACCGGCGGTGAGCGCCTGCGCCGGGATCACCAGCTGGCTGAAGGTCTGGTCCTGGATAATTGCGTCCAGGTTCGACAGGTAGTTCGCCACCGCCCGGTCCAGATAGGCGACGTCGGTAATCAGCGCGGGCGACGTGTAGGGGCTGTCGGAGATCACGTTGTCGGCCGCAAACACCGGCACGACGCCGAGGTTGTGCATCGCCTGCTCGCCAACCCTGATCGTTTTCCGGCCCTTCGCATCGACATCCACCGTGAACAGCTGCGAGAACTCGCGCGTCCACAGCCGGAAGCGGTCAACGATATTGCCGCTCGACTCAAGCGGATCGGCGTCGTCGCGCGCAGTCTCGTAGATGAGAATCCAGTTCAGCTTCTGGTTCTCGTCGTAGCTCATGTCCAGCGCGTGCTGGGGCTTGACGATGTAGGAGTAGACGCGCGCGTCGCTCGCCTTCTCGTCGGCCTTCGTCTGCACATCGGGCGTCTTGGTCGAATCGACCACAATCCACACGCGGCCGAAGGTTGACGTCCGGTTGCTCACGCGCTTCATGTAGTCGCCAATGGGCGAGTCGTTCAGCGTGGCACGCTTCCAGAAGTTCTTGATGCACTCGGGCGCGTCGTCGTTGCGCTTGATGTCGATCTTGAAAACGTATTTGTCGAGCAGGTCCACCACCTCGCGCGTGTGGTTGAACCGGTAGGCGCGCGCGAGCCGTTTCTTGAACTCGTCCTCGCCTTCCTTGATGTATTTGTGCAGGTTCTCGACGAACCAGGCCCGGCCACCCTCGTAGGTGGATTCCAGAAAGTCCCAGTGCGCCTCCATTGCTTCGTAAAGCGGGTGGCGGCGCGCGACGAACTGTTCGAGCTTCTTTTGATGACTGAGTGCCATGGATGCCTGTGTCCTTGTTCCGCGTGATTAAATCACTCGTGACTTACTATGTCAATCAAATGGAGACGCCTGCGATGGTCAGTTCGCGCACCGGGAACATGTATTGGACCGGATAGCCCAGCGCATCGCCCATGTGATCGACGCCCATGCTCTTGTCCACCTCGCGCCCGCCTTCCTGATAGATCGTCTGCTCGAGCGCACGGATCACTTCCTTGCACTTTTTGTCGACCTTCAGCTTCACCTTGCCGTCGGCCGAGCGCAGCATCCGGTTCACCGAGTTCACGCGGTCGGCCACCGGCGGGTGCTTTTTGTGGAAGACGATGTGCTTGAAGCCCTTCTGCTTGAACATGTCGATGTCCGACTCGCCGCGCGCGTGCTGGCGGTAGGAGCCGGCCGGATCGGGGAAGATCGTCACGCGCTTCATGAGCTTCCAGTAGAGGCGCTCGAGCTCGTCGCAGACCTCCTCGGTGTTCGAGGATTTGAGCGACAGCTCGTGCACCACCCAGACCTCGCCGTTTTCCTGCGGCTGCAAGATGCAGGAGCTCATCGGGTCGATGTTAAAGTCCTGCCCCACCCAGATCGGCAGCGCCGGGTTGAACGCGTAGTCGCCCGTGTGGATCTTCCGGTCAAACGGGTAGTAGACCCGGCCGCTCATCGTCTCGAACGAGGCTTCAAACTCCTGCTTGAACGATTTCTCGTCCATGTCGGCGCGCGCGGCCTCGATTTCGGACGCCGGGATGAACGGCGAGGTGATCGTCGGGAACTGCCAGCTCTTCCAGCGCCCGAGGATCTGGTTCTTCGTGTCCTGGCCGAGCACGTAGAGGTCGTAGAGGAAGTTGTAGGACTTCGGCGTGCCGATAAAGAGCGCGTGGCCGCCGGTCGACGCGAGCGTCGGGCGCAGCACCTTTTTCCAGGCTTCGGGGTTGATATCCTGCACTTCGTCCATGACGAGAAAGTGCACCCCGACGCCGCGCAGCGAGTCGGGGTTGTCGGCGCCCTTCAGTTCGATGCGTGTGCCGTTGACCAGCAAGATCGTGAGCGTGGTCTCGTTGACCTTCTTGATCCAGCGCTTCGGGATTGCTGCAAGCAGGTCCGGCCACATGATCTGTTTCGCCATCCGGTAGGACGGCGCGACATACCACACGAGGCGTTTTGGCACCTTCGCGTATTTGATCAGCGAGACCTTCGCCAGCTGCGTCTTGCCCCAGCGCCGGCCGGCGACCACCACGCGGAAACGGTGCGGCGAGCGGAACACCTCCATCTGCTTCGGATGGAGGAAGATCGCCCCGAGCTCCGCGGTGATCGCCTTGACGGAGGGCAGCCCCGGCTCACGCAGCTGCATCGCCACCCTCGTCCATGTCGATCGTGTCGGGCGATGGCAGCACGGTCATGATGTCGTCGTCGCCCATGTCGATGCCGCTGTCATCCTGACGCTGCTGCATTTCGAGGATCTGGTCCGCGGTCATTTCGTGGATGCCCAGCTCCGGCAGCTCGTCTTCGTCGCCCTTCTCGCCGTCGTTGATACCCAGCAGGATGAAGCGCTCCTCGCGCAGCGTGGCGAGTGCCTCGGCCGCGAGCTTGAGCGTCTTGATCTCGTTCTGCACAGTGGCGAAAGGATGGCCCTGCTGCTGCGCGGTGACGAGCTGCTTCTGGATGAGGCCCGCGATCACCTTCGCCGCGGCGTAGTGGGAATCCTTCGTCTCGCGAATCTTGCCCGCGATGACGCCCGCCTCACCCGCAAGCTGCGCGTTGACCTGTTCGGTGACCGCGGACTGCACCTGCGCGCGTTTTGAGCCCTTCTCGGCCCCTGCTTTCGACAAGACGAGACTCACCCCGCGCTCGGTGCGCGCAAAGCGCCGCGCGAGATCGGAAAGCGTCACCTCGCCCGACTCCCACAGGGCGATCATGGTGGCCTTCTGGCTCTCGGTGAGCTTTTTCGTGCCGAGCCCCTGGCCCACCCGTGACTTCGGGGCCGCGCTGTTCGTGTCGCTCATCACTGGACCCCGTAAAAAAAATGGGGCGACCTGTGCGGTGCGCCCCTTGGAGGTGTTGCTTCGAGGAGCAAACTATAACCGTTCGGCGCCAAGTTGTAAATAACCCGTGACTTATCATTATGGGCAGACTGATCCACCCGCAGACTTCTGTTCATTGCTTCATCCTGTGCCTAGAGACCCCAACCTTCCCGCGCCGCGCCCTCTCTTACGATTCTTTCAAAATGTGTCACTTTTCGGGGTTCCCATAGTTTTTAAATGTAGCTTTTATAAGGTTTTAAAAAAGAAGGGTTATATATAGAGGGAAACCGAAAAAGTGACACATGGTAACAATTACAATTTTTGCTCACTTTTTAATCAATGATCTCTTCCTCGAAGAAGACCTGCGGCTCGGGGAAAGTGAGCTCCGGGAGAGAAAGAAGCTGCGGCTCGAGGGAGACCTCCGCGGCTCCCATATCCAGCTCCGGGATAAGGGCGGCCGAACCGGAGACCTGCGGCGCGTCCTCTTTAATTGACGGCCCACTTACCTGCGCGGCTGCCGCACCGACCGCGGCGCCAGGCCCGGGTGCCGGCCGGCCCGTGCCACCGATGACTGCATGTCCCAGCGCCGTCGGTGCGATTAGCCGGCGCACGCGGCCGCGGCGGTGCTCGGCGACGCTGCGGTCGATCAGCTGGTGGCGCTCAATCGCGCGCAGCGAGAACTGCAGGCTTTCCTTGGACGTCGCGTAGGGCAGGCGCTCGAGCAGCTGGTCAAGGTCGACCACGGCGCCCGCGGCGGCGCCGGCCACCACGACCTTCATGATCTCGATCTGCTTGATGGTGAGGTTCATGGCGTCTCCAGAAGATCCAGGCGCAACGGCTCGTCAACGCCCTGATTCTCAAACGCCGACAGGGGAATGCGCGCCGGCAGCGCGCGCATCGCCTGCGTGGCCGCGTCCCAGTCCGGGTTCACCCATGCCGCGTAGACAGTCGCGCCGAACACCAGCTGCTGCGTCTGCTTCAGGAGGTAGCCGATTTCCATCGACTCGACGCGGCTCGTGCCGTTCAGCCGGTTGTCGCCCGACTTCTCCATCGAGCTGTTGCGGTAGTAGAAGGCGCGCAGCTCCTTTAACGTGTGCTCGCGCAGGTAATCGGGCATCGCCTCGATCTCAGCCTTGATTGCCACGTAGTCGTAGGCCGGGCTCTTGAAATGCCGCGCGAAGAACGCGAGGCCCGACTCGAACGCCGGTGCCGACTTCGGTTTCACGAAGCGCATGCCCGCCTTGATCGAGAACGGGTTGTAGCGGCTCATCGAGCTCCGCGATTCGACGTAGCGAAAGCCCATCAGCCGGTAGCCGATGTTCTTGAACCGGTAGGCAATGCCGCCGCCGCGATACATGGTGTCGAGCACCGTGCGCGACGAGAGGATCAGGTTCTTGTTGATCCACGCCATGCGCTGCACGTTCATGAGCTTGGTGTCGCGCCCGTTCTGGTTCGGCCGCATGTGCGGGAACACCTGATTGCGGCCGGAATCGAGCGGCTTGGGGACCGTGAAGACCATCACGCCGATGGTGTGCGCGGTGTTCACCCCGTCATCAAGCACGAGGCGCACGTAGCGCGGGCCGATCCCGTTCTGGCTTGCCTTGTAGTGCAGCTCGTGCAGCAGCTGCCAGTCTTCCAGCGTGCCGCGCTCCACATACATGTGCTTCATCAGCGAGAGCGGCCGCGTGCCGGCCGCCGGGTCGCGCCAGGCGAGCAAGGGGCTGTCCGGGTCGTCGGAAGCCGTCAGCTGCTCCGCCAGGTTCAGTGCGGTGGCCGGCGCGCTCATTCGAAACTCAGCCCGCGTGCAATCACGCCGTGCACGGTCAGCCAGTCCTCGACCTGCGCCCTCGTGCGCGCGCCGACGAACTGGGCCTTCACGACCGTGTTATGGACCACGCGCACGTTCGGCACGTTGCGCACGCCCAGCGTCTGCAGATCCTCGGGGCTGAAGTCCTCGACGTTCAGCTCGGTCAGGTCGAGCCCATACTCAGCCTTGAGCGCGACGAGCGCCGGCTTCACCATCTTGCAGGGACCGCACCACGGCGCGGTAAAGATCACGACTTGCGGAGCCTGCTTCGAGGCAGCCACCGCCGTTTCATAGAGGGCGTTCATCAGGCCATCCTTTTCAAAAGTTCATAGGCTTCGTCGCGTGTCATCGCGCGATGCCCCTCCGACGCGTCAGAAAGCGCTGTGAACGCTTCGATGCGCAGCTTCTCCCGATACCGCTTCTCGATGTAGAGAGACGGCTGCAGGTCTTCCACGAGGTCGAGGTGGGTCGTCGCAACGATCACCGTCGCGTTGACCTTGCGCGCGGTCTTCTGCAAGGCGAACGCAATCACCTTCGCGGCCGTGCGGTCGAGCACCGCCATGAATTCGTCAGCCACCCACACGTCGGCCTGGCTCTCGATCGCCTTCGCGAGCTTGAAGCGATAGCGCTGGCCGTCGGAGAGCTCGCCCGGCTTGCGAATGAAGAGGTAGGCGTCGTTAAGGCCGGCGATGGAGAGCAGCCGGATCGCGTCGTTGGTCGAGGTGCCGATCTGGTCGATCAGCGGCAGATCCGGGTCGATCGCCACCTCGTCAAGGTTCGCGACTTTCTGCCCTTCGCGCGCCATCTGCTGCGCGAGCTCGCGCAGCAGCAGCGACTTGCCTGAACCGGACTGGCCCGTGATGTAGACGACATCGCCCTGCGCCACGTCGAGCTTGAGCTGGTCGAAGATCACGAATTCCTTGTCGTCGAGGCCCAGGCCGAACGCTTCAGCGACCTCCACGACGCGCTGGCTACGCGCGACGCGGGTGTGAAAGCGCTTGTCGATGGTGTAGACGCTCATGCCAGCTCCATCGAGTTGACGTGCGACCACCAGATCATGACCTTCGGGTTGTCCTGCCAGAAGCGGCATAGGCCGTGCGCGAGGTGCGTGACGTGGAACTCCTCCTCGTCCTTGCGATCGCTGCCGTCGTCGGCCTCGCACAGGGTCAGGATGCAGTGCATGACCTCGTGGATAAACGTGTCGGCGAGGTTGCCCGGCGACTGCTCTTCGCGGATCAGGATGTTCTCCCGAATGCCCGACGATGCGCCGTAGAAGCCGCCCGTGGCGTCGCCCACCTCGGCGCTGACCAGTTCGATATCGAACCAGAGGTTGCCGACCCGCACGCGCTTGGGCAGGCCATCGTAGTGCTTCATGCTTCGTTTTCTCATACAGTCACCTGTGACTTATTCGACAGTCTGAAGGAATGCCACCAGCGCGTCTGCGCCGGCAAGGCCCGTTGCTGCCTGCGCGCGCGCCATGAAGCGCACGATGTGGATCTCGTCGGCGCCAGCCACATCCTTGAAGCCGAAGACCTTCGCGAGCGGCACGCGCCGCGCGCTGACCTCATCAGCCTTCGCGTGGGCCGCCTCCTCCTGCAGCTCGACGGCAACAGCGACATCCGGCACAAAGGCGGCGTCGTTCAGCTCGCCCAGATCGGCGGCCGAGAACTCGAGCTCCTTGGTGTCGAAAATGCCGGTGAGCAGTGCCTCAAGCCCGCCTACTTCGTCGCGGAACATCAGCGTGTCGATGCCGCCCTCGTTCGTGCGGTTATCGGCGAGGCGCAGTGCGCGCTTTTCTTCGTCGGTGAGGCCCGAAATGACCACGACCGGCACGTCTTCGCGTCCGAGCTTGATGGCGGCCAGTCGGCGGCCGTGGCCGGCGATAATCTCGCCGTGCACGTCAATGACGATCGGCTGGGTCCAGCCGAACTGCTGGATCGATTCGACAATCTTGGCGACCTGCGCGTCGTCGTGCTTCTTGACGTTCTTCGCGTAGGGAATCAGGCTGGCGACCTTCCAGGTGCCCTCCTGACGCGTAATGCGGGGCTTCATTGGGTCTCCAGTTCTTCGGGTTGGGAATACGCGGCGAGCACGCGGTCAAGCTCGTCATCGGTCTCAGGCTCGACGCCATCGAAGATGGGCGACCAGTCGATCGACGTGGCACCGCCGTGAAAGCGCACGAGCGCCGCCTTGCGCTCGGACATGTGCTCATCGAGGTTGTCGATCGGCTCAAAGTGCTCTGCGCGCACGCAGCTCTCACAGATCGCCGGCTCCCGGTTATGGAAGTAGCACTGCTGGCACTCCGGGTATTGGAACTCGGCGTGCGGGATGCGGGCAAAACCCTGCGGTCGGCTCATACGGTGATCCAGTCGTCCGCGAGGCAGTCATTCACGCTCGGCACCCAGGTGCTCACCGTGTCATCGACGTTCTTGATGGCAAAGTAGGCGTTGTAGGGCACGAGCGAGCCTTCGCCGAAGTGGGCCTTCGCCGCACCCGTCTGCACCGGGTAGGCCGCGGCCGGCACGAGGTAGACGAACATACCCCTACCGTTCCAGCCCACGCGCGCGAGGCGGTGGCCCATGCGCATCGCTTCGAGCGCCATGCCGAAGCTCAGGCCGACGGCCGCGCGATAGGAGCCTTCAAACACATCCTTGGGCGACCAGCTCACGTAGCCGGCGCGGCCTTCGACGTTGGGCTTGCCGCCGTCCGCGTATTCGACGAGGAAGCCCTCGTCTGCGCCGTTCTCGTTGGCCGGCAGCGGCCAGCCGCGAAACTCGTTGTAGGCCGCGCGCGTCATGGGTTCTGCGAACACAACGTTCGTGCCGATGTATCGGTTCATTTGTATGCCTTCATGAGATCGACGAAGGCGTTGCCCGCATTCGTCATGGAGTCTTCGGTGGTGAATCCCTGTTCGCGCTGGCGGCGCTCGATGGCGCTCGTGACCCAGGCCACGTCTTCGACCGGCACCTTGAAGCGCATCACCTGATGGGTGGCGCCCACACCGGCGCCCGACAGATCAGGCATCGGCGTGTCATCGAGCCGGTCAAGCTCGTCGATGTCTATACTCGACGCTGCGAGAATGGTTTCCAGCTCGCCTTCGGTGTAGGGCAGAAACGAGCCCACGTCTTCGGCGCCAAGCTCTTTCAAGAGGCGCGACAGTGCGAGGGTGTCGTCTTCGCCGTAGCGGCCGTTATCGGCCAGCCCGATTTCTTTTGCGACGGTATCGCTGACCGGGCCGACATTGACGATCGGCACTTCGGTGTAGCCCGCGCGCCGTGCTGCTTCCCAGCGATGCTGCCCACCGAGGATCTCAAGGTGATCAGCGTTCAACGCGGGGCGCACGACGATTGGCTTGTAGAGGCCGAAGCGCTTCAGGCTCTCGTCGAGCTTGGCCTCGTTCTCGACCGTCATGGTGTTGGTGTTCCAAGGGTTCGCGCGAAGACTGTCGATAGCGACCACGCCCTGCGTAACCTGGAATCTGGTGGGTGAACCTGACATAATGTGTCCGTATAAGGAAGTCACCGCTTACTATACTTCCTCACTCTTATAGAGGCAAGAAATGACCACTCCCATGACCCTCGCCGCTGGTGCGGTGAACGCGAAACTGATCGGTGCGAGCCGCGAGGTGAAGCTGCTCGTTCGCGAGAAGCTGTCCTATCTCGTGGACGGCGCGAGCTACTCGCAGGCGTTCAAGGGCACCTCGTGGGATGGCTCATCGAGCTTCTACGACTTCGCGACCGACACCTTCCCGGCGGGCTTCGTCTACAAGGTGTATTCGACGCTCCTGAAAGCGGGCTACCGCGTGAATCTGGTGCGCAAGCCCGCGCCCGCGCCGCTCGGCCCGGAGCGCCCCGAGGTCGACAGCTTTGGCTACGACCCGCGCTATGCGTATCAGCCCGAGGTGGCCGACAAGCTCGTCAAGCACCGCCAGATCATTGCGCGCGTCGCAACGGGCGGTGGCAAGTCCCGGATCGCGCGCATCTGCTACAAACGCATCAACCGCGCGACGCTCTTTCTGACCACGCGGGGCATCCTGATGTATCAGATGGGTGAAGCGGTCACCGAGAACCTCGGCGAGCGCGTGGGCATCGTGGGCGACAGCCAGCGCGACTATTCACGTCAGTTCACGCTGGGCATGGTGCAGACGATCAGCCAGGCGATCGAGAAGTGGACCGACGAGGGCGAGCTGCTCGCGTTCATGAAAAACCGCGAAGCGGCCGAAGACCGTGAGGTCGAAAAGCAGCACGCGCGCCTCAAACGCCAGAAGGCGACGACCACCGAGATCGCAGAGGCGACCACGACGCTGCGCAGGCAGCTCGTCGCCGCGCGCCAGCCGGACGCCGTAGTGGTTGCCGAGATCCAGGCGAAGGTGAAGGAACACAACCGGAAGCGCGAGGAAATGATCGCGTTCCTGTCAAAAATCGAATTCGTGATCCTCGAGGAGGCGCACGAAGCATCGGGTGCGGGCTTCTACGAGATCATGCGGCACTGCGTGAATGCGCACTACCGGCTGGCGCTGACCGCGACGCCGTTCATGAAAGACAGCCAGGAGGCGAACATGCGCCTCGAGGCGTGCAGCGGCCCGGTGGCGATCACCGTCACCGAGAAGCAGCTGATCGACCTCGGCGTGCTGGCGACGCCCTACTTCAAGTTCATCCGGCTGCAGAACCCGGCGCCGCAGTATGAGGAAATGGTCGAAAGCAAGGGGCTCACGCGCAAGGTCACGCATCGGCTCTTCCGCTCGACCCCGTGGCCCAAGTGCCTTGAGATCGGCGTCGTGCACAATGAGGAGCGCAACCGCGCGATCGTCTATGAGGTGCAGCGCGCGGCCGCGCACGGGCTGCCGTCGATGATTCTGGTCGGGCGTAAGGACCACGGCCGGCAGCTCTCGGACATGCTCACGCAGGCGGGCATCCGGTGCAACTTCATCTTCGGTGAGCACGACCAGGATGAGCGCAAGGCGGCGCTCGCCGCGCTCGGTGACGGGCGCATCCAGGCGCTGATCGGTTCGACCATTCTGGACGTCGGGGTCGATGTGCCCGCCGTCGGCATGATCGTGCTCGCGGGCGCGGGCAAGGCCGAGGTGCAGACCCGCCAGCGCATCGGGCGTGGGCTGCGCGCGAAGAAGGGTGGGCCGAACGTTGCGTTCGTCGTGGACTTCATCGAAGCGGCCAATACGACGCTGCGCGACCATCAGGTCGAGCGCATGCAGATCATCCAGAACACGCCGGGCTTTGCCGAGCACATCGTGGGCGACTTCGACTACTCGGTTTTCAGGAAGGCCGCGTGAAGCACACCGTGTAACGACATTGCCGCGCAGCCCCTATAATCAAAATATGACATAACTTTTGGGGCTGCATAACAAATGACTGAACGCACACGAACCGGCATCGCGCTCGGCGAGCCGGCCCGCAATCGCATTGCGGAACTCTCGCACCTGACGGGCCTCTCCCAGAACGGAGTGATCGAGTCGCTGATCCTCGGCGTCACTGACGAACAGGTGCAGGCGATCATCGCGCGCGGCAACGCGCTCGTGAAAAGCGAGAAGCGCTCCCGGCTCGACCAGAAGCGCGTGCTGCGCGAGAAACTGCTGAACCTCACCCCTGAACAGCAAAAAGTGCTGCTGGAGTTGGCACAGAAGAGCGGTGGCGCGCAGTGAGCGCCTTCCATGCGGTAATGGAGTATGCGCGCGAGCACCTGCCCGGGATCGCCGCGGATATTGACTACGACACCTCGAAGAGCCTGCGCAGCCGTCAGTCTGTGATGAACGCGGTCGCGGAGGTCATGCGCCGGATCAACTACGTGCCCGACGCTGCGTCACTGCCCGAAGGCAAGGGCGGCTGGCGCATGACGCTCACGAGCAATCGTATGCTCAACCCAGCGTCTGCGGCGACTCTCTACAAGCGGTTCGTCGCGGATATGAATGACGACATGGTGAACTCGTTCAGGCATGCGCTCGAGTGCCGGGTCGCGCGGGAGAAGGGGTTGCCCGAGCCAGCGCCGCCGGTGCGCCACGGGCTTGATGACGATGAATGGGAGATGCGGGAAACGGCGAATCCGCCGGCGGCGGCGAAGATAAAGCCGCGGCGCTCATCGGACGAGGAGGTCAACGCGGTAGTGGGCAGGCTGCTCGAGCAGACGCCGCTGAATGACGAAAACTGGGGCGCGTGGTAGAAAGGCGCCTTTCAATACGGGGGAAATGATGAGAAAGCTGTTTTTACCGGCATTGCTGCTCGCGCTTACAGGGTGCGCAGCACAGATGGAAGACCTGCGCGCGACGGGCGCAAATGAGACGTTCACGGTCGCGGCCCCGCTGTCGTGCCTCTACGAGAAGGGCGTCGAACACACGGCCGGGGCAAATAGCTTCTCGGAGCCGCCCTTCACGTCATTCATCAACCGCACGGGTGACTCGGCATGGTTCAGGCAGCCGTTGACGCTGGTCGAGCTCAAGCAGGTGTCGGCCAATGAGACGGCGGTCGATCGGCGGCAAACTGGGTCGGCTTCAGCATTTGGTCAGGCGAACGATCTGCTCCACTATCTGAAGTCAAATCCCTGCGCGAGCTAGGCGTGGGGCACGACGGTAGCTGAGGGGCGCGCCAGCGCCCCAAGGCGCCGTTGCCTGGCCCCGCAGGGCCGAGCCAGTGCGATTGACCACTCGGGGCGTCCCAGAGCCCCAGAATCCCCTTCCCCACCTTCCACGCTCCACTGTCCACTGTCCACCCTGGCCGTATAAGGATCGCAATTCCACCGGCGCCTGGCTGTATAAGGATCGGGTTTCGACTGGCAAAAAATTAGGCGCGAGGCCCCACACCACACTTGACAAATCCTAAGACCACCGACGTCTGCCGTGATGGTCTTGACACTTGCGAAAAACCGTGCACCACTTCGCACGGTTTCGAATGATGGTTCGGTCGACTAACTAAATCAGGGTATCAATCGAGAGTGAAAACCGGTCGATTGCATCGCGTTCGAATTCAGCGCATTCGAATGCGCGCGAGTCATACCGCACAGGTGAGAAGTCATGTGCGTCGTGCGCGTCGTGCATTGCTTGTGTGCTGTGTGGGTTGATTGCTTGAAAGTGGGCGATTGCAGCGGTTTTCATGGGCGCGGGTATGGTCTGGTATGGGCGAGGGTTAGCGGGCGCGCTATGCGCCCGCTAATTCATTGGTGACTTACTTTGCAGTTAGTCTTTCTTTGCGCCCTTAACCAATTGCAGGGTCTCTTCACTTGCTTGCTCGACCATCTTAGCGATTGCAGCGATAAAGGGGGACTTTGCATTCACTTCAATGCTTGATTCGGTTGCGCCCTTTGCTTTAACCATCTTGCCCATTTGCAGGTATTTACAGAACCCGTTAGAACCGAACGAACGACTATTCTGTGTCGGTTCAGTAGTCACACCTACCTTGCGCATAACCTTTTGCAGTTTGCGAACCAATGCGGTATCTGCTACCACATCGCTAGTCGTTTCGTCCCCTTTGCCCGTAGCAGCGAACGCAAGCGCGCTTCGTGTGGTAGCGCCCGCATGCACAGCAGACAGCAGGGAAAGCGCTGTAACACCGTCGAGCATGCTGTAATCTTTAGCATGCAAGCATGCGAAGAATTCAGACACGCGCTTGACTGCTTTCACTCCCATATTGTCAGCGATGGTTGCGAGAAAGGTAATCTCATCAATGCGCGCTTTCTTCAGCATGCCCGCAGCAAACACGCAGAGTTTTTCATCCCAAAACTTGCGCGCGGTTTTCAGGTCGTCACATTCACCCGCTGAACCCGTTTTGACCGACCAACGATCGTTAGCGCGTTTGATTGCAAGCATGACATTTTCAAGCGTGAATTCGGTTTGGGCGATTTGTGCGTTCGACATTTTGATTACCTTTGATTGAGTGATTGATTCGGGATTTTTCCCGCTGCCCGCTTGGTTGCGAGTCAGTGAGAGAATCATAAGTCATCGATGAACTATCTGCAACGCTTTTTTGCTACTTTTTAAAGTTATGTCGTTTTGTGGTTTTTACGAGGATGGTATTGACGCACGAAAACCGTCGTGCTATTCGCGCACCCGCTCACACTTGAACAGTGCAGGAGCCCACTATGCGCAGCGCGACGCGGAGCGCATATGCCCTGACGTGGATTTGATCGGGAATGCGATGCTTCGTGGATCGAACGATCGGATGCTTCGTGGATCGAACGATGCGCTGCCCACCCGGTGCCATGCGTGCGCCGGCGCACGCAAAGCCGTTTTCTGCCAAGTTGCCCTTACCTGGCCCTTGTTTTTCCAAAAATCGCCAAGGATCTGAACGGATTTCAGGGTGGTCACCGAGAGCCGCGGCCCGCCATGGATACCTTACCTGGACCGCAGCCGCGGCAATTCACGGCATGAAAAAGACCAGCACCCGAAGGTGCTGGCAAAGTCACACGTATCACGGCGGGACTCACTCAGGTAAAACGGCACAGCACCAGCTTGTATTCAGTCCGCGTATGAACGGTCGGCGATCAGGGGTCGACGGCGGCGCGCGGTCATGGTGCGCAGCAGACGTTGCTCCTCATGCTCCTGTAGCAGCTCCAGGTCGCTCAGCTGCTCGTCGGTGTCGTCCTGACGGGCAAGCGCTGATTCAACGTGGATGCGACGGATGGACATGATGATCTCCTTGATTCGGTTGAGCGCTGCAGTGCGCTGTCGGGAGATAGAAGTTTGACGACCGAAGGGTGGCACACGCTTGGATGCGCGTATGCGGGCGCGGGGCACGCCATGGAGGGTCAGCTGACACACAGCGCAGGGCGCACTGTGCGGAAAGACGCTAGAACGAGCGGTAGCGATGGGCACGCCGCAGGTCACGCTCATAGCGTGCGCGGTCGAGGCGATCACAGATGGCCGCGGTCACCATCACGACGAGGAAGACAACGATGAGCACAGCACCCAGCAGCGGGATGGTCCAGAGCCCTTTGGCGAAGAAGATTTTCATACCGGTCACTAGCGAGGGAAGACCACCAGCTTAGCGACCAGTCTGCGGACCCGGGCAGGACTCCCGGGTCGTTCGGATTACACAATCGCGTGGAATACGTGTCCAACGACGGGCATCAGCCGGCTCAGGTGGTGCACGATGCTGGCGGGCGAGAAGCCGCCATCAAAGCCGACCACGCTCAGCGCAAGGCTGCCGAACGCGGCAACGCGCGTGCCCAGCCGGCTCGCCCATGCCGGCACCGCCGGCAGCAGATCACGCCATGACGACTGGGCCACCTGAGCCGGCCGGTGCGCCGGCACAGCATGCAGGTCCATGTCAATGGGCATTTCTTCAATGCGTGAGGCCGAGATCACCTCGATGCCTACCCGGCGCTGCGCATCGACCACCGCCGCGATGCTCTGGGTAATCACGTCGTTCTCCGACTCCACGTTGATGGTGAACAGGTGGCCTTCCTGATCCAAACACTCGAATACGATCCTGCACATGCTTGTATTGACTCCAGGGGAGATTTGTCTGCTTTTATAGGCGATTAGGCCGTTTTTGGACGGCAATTGTGTGCTCAAGCACTGAAGCCATTTTGCGCTTTTTTGTTCTGTCGGAAACACTTTCTTACAAACGATTTCTCAAGTAACTTCTTCCGATTGCCGTAAACATGCGCCTCACGGACATTATTGCGGCACTGGCAATAAGTCATTGCCCGCCTCGGCGTTGCGTCCCCGCACCTGGCCGTCTTATCCGCATAACAGAGAGGCCCGCTTTCTGTTATGCGAATCCTGAAGAGTTAGCCTCGCCGTGCCCGACGCTCGGCCCAGCGCTGGTAGTGGCGCGCGGTGCGGTAGGCTTCACGCGGCGACGCCCCTTCCGAGCGGGCGCCCAGATAGGTGTTGCGCTCGATGAACGAATACAGGCGGTTGGCCGCGTAGTGAATGGTCGCTGGCATCGCGTCACCCCTTCATGAGGTCAGTAATGCGCTTGGGCATCGCACAGCGACGGCCGCGGGCCGCGCGCTTGATGCCACCCGTCACGAGGTCGATCAGCGTGTAGACGACCGCACCGATGGCGACCGCGGCGCAGATGACCAGAAGCACGGCACAGAACCACTGAAGTTGTTCGATCATGATGAAAGCTCGTTCGGGTTGGTGAGCTTTCAGTTTCGCGATCAGACCCTGGACCACTGCAGGATGCGTTTGCAGGTCCGGGGTGTGCTCCATGGCCCAGAGTTGGGTTGACGGGCCGAAGCCCGTCTGACCGCTTACTCGACGCCCATCTCTTTCCAGAACGCGCGGTCGCCGGCGAGCTTCTGCTTTTGGCGCGTGTCGAGCTCCCAGCGGATCGGGTAGCCCATCACATCGTCGCGGTATGGATGAACGTCGAATACCCGGTCACCGAGATAGGCGTAGCGGTTACCGATCGATGAATCGAGGTAGGTGTCGGTCGGGTTCTGCACGGCACCGTAACCATAACCTTGGCACGGGACAACGTTCGGGTGTTTGATCTGCATGGTGTGGTGTGCTGCGTCGTGGTTGGGAGACTTCATTTTCACGACGAAGGCTTGGAACCTTATAGGGCAGACACACCTATCCACATAGAGAGCACCGCCATGGATACCGAACCTTATAGGGAATTGCGCCGAACCTTATACGTAGCCATGGCGAACCTTATAGGGCACTCTTATAGGGAGAGCGCGAACCTTATACGTGGCGGGTCGAACCTTATAGGGCCGAGGCATGCCTACCGGGCGTGCGTCTTTCCGAAAACTGCCAAGGATCTGAACGGATTTCGGGCCATGGCGAGATTGCCTTGGATCGCCGCGGCCCTTGCTGGGCTTGGCGTTACGTGCCTTGGAGCGTCCTTGGCTGGGGTTGGCGTGACGTATAAGAAATTGTTGGCGATCGACGATTGAAAGACAAGGATGCGGCCCCCGCCTATGAAGTTCTTATACGTAGCGTTCCTATGCGGATAGCGATGTGTGAATGCGTATGCATAGAGCCAGTGTTCTCTACACCCGGATGATCTATGTGAGTGCGCAATGTGATCGTCTATGTCTTCCGCGATGTCTCTATTCGATTTGTCGTCCTCGGCGTTCTCATCAAAAGTGCGCTTTCTATCCTTTCTCTCTACCGGGAAAATAATCAGGTCATCAGCGCGTGATTCGGCGATCGGTTTGGGCTTCTCAGATCGGTCGGCAGCGGGCTTGCGTGAGCTTTCCCTCGTCTGTCTACCGGGAAGAATGCGGCGGGCTTGGTGGGGCTTCTGTGGGCATCCCTGACGGTCTGAAGTGGACTGGAATCATGCGGGAACGTTGCTTGCGCGGCTCAGCGTGCTTTATCGTTTGAAATCAATGGCTTAGCTATGGGTGCGCGCGATGCGCCCCATACCCTGAAGTAATGGGCAAACTTTCCACCTCTTGACTGCCGTTATCATGCTGGCAAAACTACTATCAAGAGGGGCCGAAAATGATCAGGAAAGGGGTGGTTTGTGCCGCGCTTCTAGCTGCGGCTACCGGGGTTCACGCCCAGTCAAACTGGGTGCAAGTCGCCGATTCCGGCGACAGCAAAGTATTCGTCGATACGGCGTCCATTATTCGCTCGGGCAGCACGGTTAAGGTCTGGACAGATTCCATCTATACGCCTCCGACAAACGACTTTCGAACCGCGCAACCTGTCGCTGAAGACAAGGCGCGCTGGACATTCGACTGCGCGCAGCAGATGAGCAATGCCGGTGGATTCGCTCTCTATGGCACCGACCGAGCATTGATCTATAGCGGGCCATCATCGAGCAACTGGAAGGATGTGATCCCCGGCAGCATCGGCGACGCTGTGATGAAGGCGGTGTGCCGGCAGTGAGCTAGGGCGTTTCCTTGGCGGCGCGTCCGAACCCTAGCGCTTCCTGTCTGCTGTAATCGGGGTATTTGACCTTGAGCCAATCCCTTGTCCGACCGCGCTGGTATGGCGCATCAAGTCGCTTGCCGACCATCCCTTCGAAGTCGTGCGCTTGCACCTGCTCAAACACCCACTCGCCCGCCTCTGCGATGCCATTAACGTAGACGAGCGCGGCGGTGTTATCAAAGCTGTCGCGCAGTATCTGCTTGCGCTCGATGAGAGGTAACTGCCGAATGTCCCGATCATTCTCGGCGAGCATGTCAAACACATAGAGGCGCGCGGGGTGCTCCCGGATAGCGGCGCGCACGCGAGACGGAACCGACGTGCGCGCCCGTGTCTGGAGTCGCTCGAATGAAGAGCGGCCGTTGGACTCATCCACCGTGAGCTCGGCGTCCCACACGAACTCGCCCGGCACCGCGGCGACCGCCGCAACGATGTCCGGGAAGGAGCGATTTAGCAGGTTGCCGTTCCGAGTGATCAGATCGACCATCGCCCCGCCCCGCTTGCGAACCAGGCACCGGTATCCGTCATACTTGAGTTCATAGAGCCAGCCCTTGCGCGAGAACGGCTTGGGCCACAGTGTTGCGAGCATCAGGTCCGCGGCTTCAATCGTCTGGACGGTGGACATTGCACTCCTGCTTCGCAGTGATGAATGCGAGCTTTACCCAGGCGAAGTTTTTCGCGCCGAGCAGCTCTTCCGAGCACCCGGAATAGGCGCAGAAATGTTCGAAGTCATCGAGGGGCGTATAGCCGCGGCTATTGGGCGTTAGCGGCGTCACCTCAAGCATCTTTTCCAGAATCTCGACAGGTTCCTGATAGCACATTGCGGCCTCCATGGCGGACCAATAGGACCAGCAAAAATAAAGCCCGGTGCTCCGAAGGAAGACCGCGCTATTCATCAGGCAAGGAAGCTCAGAACATCTTGATTCCGCGATGCGTGGTCTGGAAAGTGATGTCGTTGCGATTGATGTGGAAGGGCATGGCGGTTTCCTCAGAGTGTTTCGACGTTCATCGTCTTGAACTGGACGCCCGCAGCGGCACACACGTCGCGCGCTTCAAGCAGGCATCCGTATTCGCCCATGTCTTCGTATTGGCGCATCGTGTATTCACCGACGAACAACTCGGCGCCCGTGGTGGTGACGGCGCTCACGCGCAGGAGTCGGACTGGTTTTGTCATGGCGAGGTCTCAGCGGACGGGAATAGGACCGGTGGTCGAACCGAACGGCAGCTTGGACTTGGCCCACAGACGTTCGCGCTTTGCTTTGGCTTGCTGCTGCTCGTCGGCGTAGCACCACGCGTCAACGATCTGTTCGAACATCGCGGAGCTTGGCGCGAACGCAAGCTCCGCGATCGTTATCCAACCCGCGGCACATTCGAGGCCCGCGGTGATCTGATAAACGGCTTTGCGATTGCCCGGTGCGGAACCGGCTTCGAACTCGCGGCCCATGAAGTAGAACGAACCGCGCTCAAGGTAATGGCTCATCGTCTTGCCCTGCTGTGTTGTGGTTGCGATGAAGTCATTTTCCCGACCGACGCGTGGCGCGCGAACGGTCGGGTGAGGATCAGTCTTCGAACTCCTTCTCGCGACGCTCCTGCTCTACGGCGGCGTCGTGCATGAGTTCGCCGAACTTCTCCGGCGGCAGTCCGTAGTGCGCTGCCTGTTCTTCAATGATGCGGTCGAGCCAATCCATTGCTGCTCCTTACCAGTCGTATTGCGGCAGGTCATCGACGCCCGTCGCGTCGCAGTCGAGGCGCAACCATTGGACCCTGTGGCGATTGCCCCATTCCATGACCTCTCGCAGGTCAGCCGGCATCTCCAGCGCATCGAGCAGATCGAGCGGCTGCACGTAGAGGAACCAACCGTGCTCATACGCGGCGACGATCGCCCACGGGCATTCCTTGTCGCCCTTGTCCAGCGCCTTCGCCGTCTCTTCAGAGACGTGGCAGGTGGAAATGGTCGGGATAATATCCACATCGAATTTCTGTGTGACTTGGCTCATGTTGTTCTCCAGCGCACCCGGGCGCGGCCCGGGTTGCACGTTGTCAGGCGATCAGCGCAGCGTCGAGCATGCGGACCAGTTTCTCGTTGGAATAGCAGACGTCGTGGCGCAGGTCGTGCACCTGTTCAGCAGTCATGCCCACGCGCTTCAGTATGTCGAGCACGGCAATCGCGCGCTGCACGACTTCCTCGGTCACGTCATCGTCTTCGACATTCGCATCGGTCGTTTCGACCAGTCGGCGCGCGAAACACACGGCCCAGTCTTCGGGCGTCTTGCAGTGACTTTCCCACGGCGACCCGAACTCGGATGAGGCGCTGTCGAGGTCGTAGATCCAGTGCTCTTGCGGCCCGCGTGCGAAGATCACCTTGGCCGCTGCGTAGACCATGCCCACCGACGCGGCGCAGATGTCGTGGTTGTGGAACTGGTCGATCACGAACCCGTAGTGGTCCAGATACAGGTTGTCGAGCACTTGCGGCGGGCAGTGCGCGAGCGGGTCGGCGCTCAGCTTGTGCTCAGACGTGTCGACCGTGGCGAGAATCTCTTCGTAGGTGATGGACATGGTTCTGTGTCGTGGTTTGGTTGCGATGTAGCTATTTTCGGGATCGACCGTTGGCGACCTTGCGGACCTGTTCGGGCACGGGCGCCACGACCGGATACCTGGCGGTGAGCCATTCGGTGAATGCGGCGTGCTCGGTCCAGCTCATGCCGGCCGGCGGCGTGTTGGTCTCACGGCACCACTGCCGCGTCTCGTCAGAGAGCCACATGGCAAAAGGCATCATCCAGCGATGACCCCACCGCGCCTTGTCCACCTGTTCCTGTGCGGCGGCCGACGCCGCCCCCTGCGCGACGCAGTAGGCGACATAGCGCGGCTGCACATGCTTGAACGGATCGACGCGCGGCGGGATGAAACGCATCACCAGCAGACTTCGACGGCAGCGATCTCGGTGACGTCGATGAAGGCCGTGACGTCCGTCGGCTGCATCACTCCGTCGTTGTCGCCCTCCCAGACTGCAAGGCGCAGCATCCTGTCGTCAAAGCGCACGACGGCGCCCTGAATCATCCGGCCGCCGCGCAGATGCACGCGCAGCGTGTAGCCGTTCCCGTGATTTTCCTTAGCATCGGCATAGCCGGTCGCATCAAGGAGCATTGCGTAGGCTTTGATCATGCATCCTCCTTCACCAGCTCGGCGAGGTTGCGCACGGCAGCAGCCAGATCGCCACCTTCCCAGCGCGCGACCACGCAGCGCGCGACCATCTGGAGTCGCTTGTGTTGCTTGCGCAGACGAATCAAGTCCAAATGCGCGCTGGAGTCGAGCAGTTCGACCACCTCGGCACGAATGTCCTGGTTGTCGAACTCGTTCGTGAGGAATGAGAACATGTCGAAGTCCGCTTCGAGACTATCGCCGTAGTTCTGCTTGCCGGTGCTCATGCTGGCGGAGCCCGCAGGTGAAACGAGGATTGATTTCATGATGGTTCTCAAGTAACGCGTGACTTACGCGACAGATTCAATTTTCGTCGTCGGGATGCGGCACACCATCAGCGCTGTGAGGATGCTTGTGAAAGCACGCGCCGTAGTCGCGGTCGATCCAGCTGTCGATCGCGTTGCGACAGTCACGGCAGTAGTAGAACCGGGTCGAGCGATTCCACCACACGATGCCTTCCCCGCGATGGTCGCAAGCGGTGCGGTTGCACTTGCCCTTGAACAGACCCTTGCCGGTCTGATCCACTTCGTGCTCGACCAGATGGCTGTCGATGACGCGTTGCGCACGCTGCTTTTCAGACGCCGCGCGGATCGTCACCGGCTTCGATGGACGGCGCTTGAGCGGGCCGTGAATGCGTGCGAGCGATACGCGCTGTGTTGCCGTCATGCGCGTGCCCAGCAAGGCGCGCTCTCGTTTGGTCAGATGCATCAGGATCTCCAGCCGCCGGCGCCAAAGCCCAGCGAGTCGTCAAAAAAGTTGTCGTCCAGAAAGTCAGCAGCGGCGTGCCACTGCGCGTTACCTTCGAGGCGCACCTCGTTGCCGAAGTCGTCGATGGTCGTGCCGGTCAGCGCGATGGCGAACGGCGTCGGGGTCGCGTAGCGGAAGTGGACTAGACGCATGCGACACCTGTGAGCGCCTTGACCACGCGTTCGTCACCGGCGCGCGTCATGCAGTCCAGTTCGTCCACGTAGCCGAGCTCACGAAGGCGCTTGAAGTCAGCCTCCTTCGTGCCGCACGCGACGCTGGCAACAGGCGAGCCGCGATACAGTGCGAGCAGCAGGATCAGCTGGTTGCAGGTCAGGCGCATGGCTTCTCCGTGATCCGTTCGAGATAGCAGGACGCGCGGCGGTCGCCGTTTGCACGGTCCCACTCGTAGAACAACGTGAGTGCGGCGAACACGGGCGAAATCGCCTTGAACTCGCCCGTCTTCTGCCAGTGCTCTGTGTCGAACAGGAAGCAGCCGATCAGCCCGCTCGTCACGTCGCGGCACTGGATCGTGTAGTTGGTGAGGCATGCCATGTCAATCGTCTCCGTTCAGATCGCCGTAGTCGAACGAGACCAGCACGCGCGGCTTCTTGCCCTCGCTCAACTGGATCGTGTCGATCGAGGAATCGCAGGTCCAGTCGGTCAGCACGACCTGCTTGCGGCCGTGCCCTTGGTCTTTGAGCGCTTGCAGCGCCTTGATGCACTCGTTGACCGTCATGCCGTCACCCCAACCGGGACGTATTGGCTGCCACCCCAGACCTGAAGGTTCTCCACGTCTACCTTGTCGTCGGTGCCGCGCTGCGCTTCACGCAAGGCGTCTGCATGATCGGTCGCGCCAATCATCATCCAGCCATAGCGGCCCTTGTAGCGGTAACTAGTCAGGCCCGCGGCGGCGAGCGGTTTGTCATGGATGGCGACACTCGACGGCAGGTGCGGCAGCCAGTGCTGGTAGCGTGCCCACAGCGACGGGCGGCGCTCGATGTTGCGCGCGAGCTCCTCGCGTGTGAGCCCATCCTTCACGAGCTCGAGGAAGGTGTCGTTGACTTCGGCAACGCGGCGCCCGGCCGCGTGGAACATCTGTTCTTGCGTCGCGGCGGTTGTCATGCGCTCTCCTTTTTCTTTGCCTTCTTCTCGATCGTGTCATCCACCAGCCCACCGATCACCGACAGGAAGTCCTTCCCATCGCGCGGATCGACCTGCGGCAGCCCGAAAATCCCATCCTTCAGGTTGAACCCGTTGCGATCGACGGCGCCCTGCTGGTGCTTGCGCTCGTAGAACACCGTGCGGACACCCGTGCCGACCAGCACACGGCGCGCGAACTCGGGCAGGTTGCCTTCAGGCACGTAGCCGAGCTCCTGCTCCAGCTTCTTCAGCTTCTTGGCGATGCCCGTCATCACCTTGTGCGCGGCGTTGAGTTCGTCGAACTCCAGCTGATCACCACCATCGAGGCAGAACTTCACGCCATACGGGTGCTCGAACTGGCTGCTCACGTAGCAGCGGATCACCAGCGTGGAGCTGTAGATGTGATCCTTGTAGACCAACCCGCGCACCAGGCGGCGCAGTTCGATCTTGATCTCGGCGAAGTCATACGCATTGCGCGAGAAGGCGAGTGCGTAGGGCTCGTTGTTCTGGACGGTCGGTGTCATCGTCGTGTCGGTGTGTGGTTGCGATGAATGTATTTTCCCGGGCACCCATAGGCGCACCGGTGGATTCATTTCGGGAGCGAGTCGACGTAAACGGCGATCACCTTCTCGGCAATCTCGGGCGTCACATACTTGAGGCTGATCGACACGCTGCCGCCGCTGCAGTCCACTTCCAGTGAGCGACTGGTCGGCTGATGCCAGCGACTGAAACGCTCGCTTGCAAGGCTCTGCTCTGAAAGCGTCACGCCGGCCGCGTCCGCAAGACGCTGGATGCGCACCGTGCGCTGGCTCTGCCGGTCGATTGTGTCCGCGTTGCCCTGATGAACTGCGGCAAGCGCACGCAGGTAACCCTGCAGCAGGCGGCGCTTCACGCTGGCCGCCACCTGTTCCGCCGTGCTGTCGAGCGCGACGGTGATCTTCGGCACATACCCGAGCGATTCCAGCGCACTCGCGTCGAGGAAATTGCCGGGCACATTGACCGTGTGCCTCAGCGCTTTCACCGCCGGATACAGGCAGCCCACCACGATGCGACCCTTGGCGCTGTATGGTGAGAAATGCAGGTAGAGTGCGGCGTCGTTCACACCGGCTTTCGGCAGGTCGATGCGAAAACGCGACGGCAGGTTTTCGTCCGGATACTGTGGCGACGCGATGCCGTCCAGCTGCGCGGCAATGCGCTCCGCTTCAGCCGCATAGGCTTCTTCGATATTGGCGTTCAAGGTCGTTCCCCGTTGTAGTTGCGATTCATTCATTGTCGGGACGAACCCGCGGCGATTCGCTCTAGCACCGTCAGGTATCCGGGCACGATGCGCCGCCGGATATCGGCCGCAATCAGCGCCGGTGTCTTCTTCAGCGACACTGTGATCTCTGGCACATACCGGAGCGCCCTGAGTTCGTCCGCGTCGAGGTAGTCGGTCGGCACCACCGTCACGCCCTTGCGCTCGGGAAACAGGCAGCTCACTGCAAGGCGCTCATTCCCGCGGTGCGGCGAGAAGCGCAGCAGCAGTGCGGCGTTTCTCTGCGGCAAGGACACACGAAAGCGGAACGCCGCTTTCGATCCTTCATAGAGTGGTTTCACGATGCCATCCAGGTTCTTCGCGATAGCTTCGGCAATACTGTCGTAGCTCGATTCGCTCATGGTGTTTGTGCGGGCAAGTGGGATAGACCCACTCTCGGGATGCCCTTACGGCACTCGCACGGATTTTTATTCGGGGTAGCAAGTGTCCACGTAGACGCGATGAAGCGTCGCGTCAACGCGCACGATCAGTTCGTCGTCCAGCTCGGCGCCCTTGAGCTTACGATCGGCTTGCTCCACGATCTGATCGAACACCCACGCCATGTTGTGCGGGCCGGCGGCGGCAAAGCGGCGCTGCGTGCGCCGGTAGCCGATCCGCATGTAGCTGCGCACGTCGTTCCGGTTCAGCAGGCGTGCAGTCGATTCACTGCATTCGTCGAGGATTTCCTTGAACCCCTTCTGGATGCAGCGCTCGATCGCTTCTTCGGCGCAGTCGTCGGACAGGCGTTGCGTTCTCGGCGCGGCCCTGAGCCGTCGGCACTCGCTATTGAGATACTCGGCCTGCTCGCGGATGTCCCCGCTCATGTGAACTGCGACGTCGCTGTCGGTGCCATTACGGCCGAACCAGCTAGCGCCGTCGCGCAGCCACACGATCGCGCCGAATGCCTTGAACTCTGCTTCAACCGTGCCGTCGTCGCTGACGAGGTGCTCCAGCGTGTCGTGTGCGACACCCAGGCCCGGCATCGGGTCAAAGTGCGGCATCCAGCTCGGGCGCCAGCCATTGAAGCCGCCTTCGGGGTGTTCCTTACAGATGAATTTCCGGGTGATCATTGCTGCGGCTCATTGGTGGTTTCGATGAAACCATTCTCATTACGATTGTGCGGCGCTTAGTAAGTCACTGCTTATTCATCCATTATAGCCAGCGAGGATCTGGGCGTTCATCTGCTGCGCAACTTTTTGCACGAAACATGCAACTTTTTACCGGGCGCGGCGCGCGTCGGCGTGCCCTTTGCGGGCACCGGGTAAGGGTCAGGTATGGGTAAATTTCGAGGGCAGGCACCGTGCGCCTTGGCGCAACACCCGCAAAGGCAAAGCGGGCCGAAGCCCGCCCTGCCCGCACATCATTCAGCCGCCGTTTCTTCGGTCGTCTCGACAGCGGGCTCCTCGACCACCGGGGCCGGGGTCTCGACTGCCGGTTCCTCTGCGACCGGCTCCGCGCCCGTGAGCTGCTGCGCCATCACGAGAAAGAGCGATGCCGGATTCGGCAGGTATTCGCCCTTGGTTGCGCCTGCCACAATCATCTTGGTCTTCTCCATGACCGTGACCGTGTTGCGGCCCATCGCGCGCGCGGCGCTCGGGCTATACGGCTTCGCGATCAGGTTCTTGTGGAGGTTCCCGTTATCGCCCGTGGTGATCTTGCCGTCCGCTGCGAGAACATCGAGCGCACGCTTCAGGATCTCGTTCGGCTTGCCGGTCTTGCCCGACAACCAGTCCATCAGCAGCGAGGCGCGGTTCTTCACCTTCACGGACATCGCGTCGATCACCGCGAGCGTTTCGTCCTGCTTGGCCTTCAGCGCGTCACCCTCCAGCAGCGCGTCGTCGAGCTCCAGCACGAGGTAGTCGCCCAGCTTCGCACCGAGCCGCGCCTTGATGCGGTCGGTCTTGTTCTGGTAGTGCGTGCGCGGCGCACGGGCCGGCTTCGCTGCTGCGGGCTCTGCGGCGGTCGCGTCTTCAACCGCGGCGTCGTTCACCAGATTCTCTTCGGCGAGCAGGCGCTCTTTCTCTGCCTCCTCGTCGGTCAGTGCATCGTGCGGGGCCGCGTCGGCGGGCACCAGTGCATAGTGTTCGGACACTTCGAGCCCGGCGATCGCAGCCGACAGCGCTTCATCGCTCGGGGCAACCGGCGCATCGAGCAGCTCGGCGGGCAGGACGATTTCTTCGGGCAGTGCAGGCAGTTGCGGCGCGACGTCGAGCGTTTCGACCGTGGCTTGCTCGATCACGTCGGACGATTCGACGATCGGGGCGGCGCTGCCCTCGATGGTCTCGAATGCGGGCAGGTTACCGCCCTCGCCCAGCACGTCAAGCAGGGCGGCAATCTGCGGGTCCATCGCTGCGGACGCTTCGCTTGCGCCCAGCATCTTGACATCGACGGTCGTTGCGGCAGTCTTCTTCGTGTTGCGTGCGCGGCTGGTGGTCTTCGTGGTCATAGTGCTCTCCTGAGTGAGATTGGGTAACGCGTTCATCGCGTCAGAATCAATTTTGTCGATCAGGTAGAGGCGCGTATCGCTTGAATCAGGATCGTTTCTCTGCCCGGTCTGCGTGTCGTTTGCTGCGCGACAGGTGTTACTTTAAAGACCGGGTATTGGCAGGCATCCTGCGGTATCGGATGCGTGAACGCTGAATGAGAAAGTGCGCGGGCGCGCGCGAATAGCAGCAGAGGCTAGGCAAAAAAATGGGCGCACGAGGCGCCCTTAAACACACCGCTTCGGACACCCGAAGCCGCGATTCAATGAAGTGGGTTTAGTGGTGGACCGCCTCGCATGCCATGGTGACAACGGAGTCTATCGATGACCCGGGCGTCAATGACCGCACGTCATGATCCGTGTCGCTGTGCGTGTTTCTACCGGCACCGTCAAACGTGTTGAAAGCATCACGCACGTAAGTCGCAGGATGGTCGCAGCGCGCCGCAATGTGCTCAACAGTCGCTGCCATCATTGGCTTGGCTGGATCTAAGACGGTGCGCATCCAGAAATTCACGGTTTGAGGCCCAGCTTGTCTAACCGAGTTTGCGTCCACATACACCGTGTTGCGCTCAATGTCCCCGACCTTGAGCCAGTTCGGCCCAGCTGCCATCGCCGGTGCGCTTACTAACAGGCCCGAAATAACCATCCTCAATTTTTTCAATTTAATCCCCGATTTATCATTTACCAACTCCCCGCCAATTCAGCGATATCGTCGTCCAGCCCGCGCGTGTCCACAGCGTCGGGCGGCGGCGGAACCAGAATATTACCCTTCTCGACAAACTGCCGGCCGCCCTCGCCGGTCGATGACGGCAGCCATTCGCAATCTGCGTAGCGCACCAGCAGATCCTCGTAGGCGTCGATGCACTCCTGCATCGTCCTGAATTCTCGCGACACCTGCGGGTCAGGTGTGCGACGCGGCGCGTCCAGCGGGCGGCCCTCGCCATCGGTCGTGACGATGTTCTCGACGTTCAGGCGGTAGAGTTTCCAGTGAGCGCGCGGAATCGTCTTGCTGTTCTTCTGCACGCCGAGCCACTCGCACGTCGCGTGGATGCGCGAGTTCTCGAACTCCCGGAAGAACCGGTAAGCCGGGTCTTTCTGCAGGCGCTGCCACTCCACCTGCTGAAGCAGGTGGCCCTCCTTGCTGACGAATGCGATGCTCATGGTCTACTCATCCTAAATAATGTCAGGCGATCAAGCCAGGCAACCCATTCATCGAATGGAAGATCGCGCTTTGCCTTGTTACAAACACCGCAGCACGAAACGACATTGCCAGTAACGTAGCCGAGAGTATTCTCGATGCGGTCGATGCCGTTATATTTGAACGAACCCGCGCCGCGCGTAACGGTTTGCGAAGGAGGGTGTCCGCAGTAATCGCAGTTCCCTTGGACCAACTCGAAGAACTGCTCGTCGGAAAGACCCCATGCGAATTTCTTTTTTGACGCCCTGTATTTGTAGCCGAGAAGAATCACATTTTTTGCCACAAGACCGGGTGCCAATGTTCGCTTTGTCGCGCTTGCGTCAGACGCCTTCCTCATGCGCTCCGAAGCCTGATCCCAAAACATGCACCCGCAGCTTTTCGTGCCTCTACCTAGATGCTCTTGCGAGACTGCAACCTTCTCGCCGCACTCACATAAACAGCCCCAGTAGCGAGCGTATCTTGTCGAATGGACACCAAGATCTTCAACTAAAGTTAGCCTGAATAGCTTCTCGCCTTTGTAACGCCGACCTCGAACATTCGGCGTCTTTCTGAACGTTGGCATTTCCTTACCCGGGAAGCGCCACCCGCCGGGTAGAACGATGCTTTCTTTTTCAATCTTTGCCATGCTTGTCTCACCGGCGGTTCGCCTGTTATTTCCCGGTTTGAGCCACGCTGTAAACCGTCTGCCCCTCAGCATTCACTGACTTGCTCGGATCTGGCCTTTGGATAAGGCCACGCCGCGTGAAGATGTCCCGGACCTTTGGGTCAATCTCTGCAAGAACGTCCAAAGCCGCCGCACGCAGTTGTGCAGCATGCTCGGAATCAGACGTCGCGGCCTGCTCGATACGCTCAAAGACGCGCAGGAAGCGACAGGTGTCGTCCATCTTGGGCGCACCGCCGGAGACCGAGAAGCCCGGGCCGCCTACCGCGAGCCCCGCCGTGCCGCCGCAGTAGTCGGAGCTGAACGAGCCCGCGAAGCCGCTGACAACGGCCTGACCGGTCGTGCGCGCGGTGTAGGAGCCCGAGTAATGCTGGTCGCCCGCGTTGTTGAACGTGATCTGCTGCGCGTTGCCAGCGTTATTCGCGCCAGCGGTGGAGGCGGTGGTGGCCGAGCTGTTCGAGTCCACTGCGGTCTGCGCGTGAGCCGCGCCGGCGAGCAGCATCGCCGCAAAAGCTACTTTCAGTTTCATGGATGAAGCCCCTCGAATGATGACCCCGGCCGCAGCCGGGGTGTGGTTCAGATTGCGACTGCGGACGCTTTAGAAGCGCGTGCTGCCGATCGCTGCGATGCCGCCGATGCCCGCGACACCACCGATGGCTGCTGCGCCGAACGTCGAACCCACCGAGGCGGTGTTATCGACCTTGCCGAAGCCGGTCGTGCCGTTCACGATCGAGCCGCCGTCCATGTTCGGTGCGCCGCCCGTGGTCGTGCCGTAGCTGTGCTGTTCGGACAGCTGCGTCGTCTGCGAACCGATGGTGGCGCCCGCTGCGTTGATGTTGCCGCCGATCGTCGCGGTGCCCTGCGACACGCCGTCGGTGTGCTGGAACGACGTGCCGTTGCCCATGATCTCGGTCGTGGAGATCGCGGTGCCCGTGCTGGTGGACTGCGCGGTGCCGTTGATCGTGCCGCCGTAGCTGTTCGCGAAGCCGCCCACCACTGCGCCGCCGCCCACTGCACCACCTTGTGCGAGTGCTGCTGCCGATGCGAGTGCCAGGACTGCCAGTGCGATTGCGTTTTTCATGCGAAGTTCTCCTAAATTGGATTGACCGGAACCCGCCGGTCACGGTTTTTAAATCTGCCCCGCTTACGCTGCGTTTTGTTTAGTGCGCTGCGTTTCGGTATATGTATTTTGACTTTCGATTCTTGGCGTGTTTTTGGATCATTGCGCTGATTTCAGCGATAGATCGACAACTCGCCCGGACAGCGACGCACCGGCTTGTCCCTGCCTTCGAGCTTGGCGCGCTCGCGCTCGCACTCCTGGTAAATCTGCTCGGCGAGCTTCTTGTTGCCGTCCTCGAGCGCTGCGTGCAGGCGGCTGCCCGGCGCGGCCCACGTGTCTTTGTAGCGGATAGACCTGTTATTCATGACTGTTTGTCCTTGCGTGCGGCATCGACCGCCTTCTCCATGTTGGGGCGCCCTTTCTTGACGTTCACCGAGACCCACCAGCGCCCGCCTGGCCCGCAATCGCGCTCGTCCTCCCAGTGGGCGTGATCACGCAGGAACCGATAGCGCTCCGCATCCTCCGAAGTAGCCTCGATCACCTTGACCACGCGTCGAGACATGGCGGGCGGCAGCGTATCCAGCAGCCACGCCTTGTCGCTCTCGGACAGTTTTGCAGCGCTCATTGCGGGTGGTTGCGCCGGCTGATCGCACCGACGGCGGCGTCCGACGTCTGAGCGAGAAGCGCGCGGGCCAGAATCTTCGCCAGCTCGAACACCTTCTCCAGAGCCTTTGCGTCGTAGTTGGTGCGCTCCTTGACGTGCATGATCAGGAACGTCGGATCGCAGCGCTCAATGAATTCCAGCTGCTTGCGTTGTTCGGGCGTCATTGGGGGTCTCCGTTTGCGGATTGAGCGGCGCGGCGATTCCACGCGGCGAGGGCTCGGTCCTTGTGCAGGCCGTATTCCGCATCAAAGCAGCCGCGTCGATTGTTGGCATACCCTTTAGGGCCTTCGGCGCCACAGTCGCTGCACTTGACTTGCGCGGCCCATCGCGTGGCGTCCACTTCTTCCCACTCGCTCAACTCAGCCTTAGAGCTACAGAATGGGCAGGGTGTTGGCTCTGACGCTCCGCGCTCACCCTGCGCCACATTGGCGGAAGTTGATGCGGCGTTGAGGTCGCTCATGGCTCTGCGTGCGCGTTCAATGATTGCTCGAAGACGAATGGCAAGTCGGTCCTTGCTCATGCGGTCCAACTCGTCGGGGTCATACGCAGCGATATAGTTCATCTGACCACGCAATTCTTCAAACGCCCCGCGCTCGTCCTGCCCATTCATGTTTCGCTCCTAGTAGCTATGAACGCCCGAGCATCCTCGATGACCTTGTTGATCTCTCCCTCTGTGGCAGAAGCTGCTTCTTCCGCCTCCCCTATAGCCCGTTGCTCGCGAATCGACTCCTGACTCCACGTATGGTCAGCAGGCAATTCAGGCTGGCGTGTCAAGCGAAGCAGCTTCATCAAAAACTTTTTCATTGGGGTCTCCGGTGCTCGCGTTATTCGGGTTTCGGCGTAAAAAACTGGTCTGCGCCGATGTAGCACTCGTCGGGAGCTTCGGGCCACTCGCGGCGACACGATTCGAACTCGCCTTGATTCCACAGCCGCAGCCACGTCATGCCCTCGTCAGCGTCGAGCGCGAACTGAATCGCCGCGACCGACGCGCTGTTGCCCACCGGCGGTTGCGCGGCGACCTCCACCTTGCAGGCGGCCTCGATGTCGGCAAGCGCCTTGATTTCATGCTCGACATAGGCGCGGTCATACGCCTTGTTAGTCAGCATGTGCGCAAGCGCCTCGCGCCACACCGAGGTATGCGTCGAGACCATTTCGGCGATCGACTGATGGCCCTTCAGGTGCCCGCCGGCTTCCAGCAGCGCCCAGCCCTTGACGAGCGCCTGGTATTCGGGGAACTGCGTCACGTCCACGTCGAACGCATTGCGCATGAAGCGCGCGGCGCCCTCGTTGCTGATCCGGTGCTTGTTCAGCGTGTCGCCGGCGGCGTCGTAGAACGCCATCGCGATGTTGCAGTGCCAGCCCCACGCGATGTCACCATCCGTCTTCATGGCTGCCTTCAGCGTGTTCACCGCTGCTGTGACCGAAAAACGCGAGCCCGATGTGGCAGTTAGCTTCACGCCGTCGCCCACCAGGACGTAGAGCGTGTTCTGCGTCTGGACGACGCCCGTCGTCACGTTGGCCCTGACGATCGGCGAAGTGCGGACGAACCCCGCGTTTCCGAGCGTCGGATGGTTGTCGACATAGCCGTGCAGTCGGTTGTCGATGATCGACCAGTCCCGGATCTCGACGCGCGGCTTGGCAGTCTGTTCACTGACCTCCTGCCAGCCCTCTTTTTCGGTGTGCTGAATTGCCACCGGCTTGTGACCGCGCGCGATCAGTTGCTCGGCGGTCATGGTGGTCCAGTCCTGTGTATCGCTCATGCTTCCCTCTGTTCGTTTGAATGATTCGATTGTCCCGACGCAGCGTTGGCGTCGCGACGCGCTTTCTCGGCTCCCTGCTCCCAATGCATGCCGAGCGCGTTGCAGATGGCGCGAAACGCGTTATCCATCGCGACGCCGCTATGTGCCCGCGTGTCGAGTGCAAAGTGATAGTCCTGGATCGCGGCGCGGATCGCCTGCATGTGCGGAACCGTGTTTTCGAAATAGGCGTTCTTGTGAATCCAAGCACCGCGCAACCGTCCGATGTCCACCCGATAGACCAGCGCCATCTGATCGGGCACGGGCAAAGGCTGCTGCACGCAATACGCATCCGTCAGGCGCTTGAGCGAATGCGGGAAGGCCGGGATCGGGTCGTCGGTGCAGGCATTGAAGTCAGCCGGCGCCTCGAGT
This sequence comes from Paraburkholderia sp. RCC_158, assembly GCF_041355255.1. NCBI lineage: Bacteria > Pseudomonadati > Pseudomonadota > Betaproteobacteria > Burkholderiales > Burkholderiaceae > Paraburkholderia > Paraburkholderia sp. RCC_158. The sequence goes on from NZ_JBFUPM010000022.1 coordinate 39,914, forward strand.
TGGCCCGTGAACGCCTCGAGGAGCATCTTCTGCACCTCAACCAGACGTTGCAGGGTGCGCATGTGCTGGTAGGCCCGCGTGCGCTCCACGGGCACGTCGGTGCGCTCCATCAGCACGCGGGCGCGCTCGACCTGCGCGTCGTGGTTGGCCTTCCAGTGGTCGCGCTCACGTTCGAGCTCGGCGATCCTGTCTGCCTGTGCTGTCTGGGGATGAATGCCCGCGAACACGGCGCCGCAGTCGATGCATAGGTAGCCCGACTTCACAATCTCATTGCGAGCGTCCACGATTCGGTGAGCGCACGATGCCGGCGCGGCAGATTCCGCAGCCGGCGCGTCATCAATGCGCTCGACCGTGTAGCCGCAGTTGCTTGCGACGCGCGCCTTATTCTCGGTATGGACAGGATATTCCCGGCGGTTGCCCTGCGTCACGCGCCAGGTGCCTTCTTTCTGTTCGCTCATCGCTTTTCTCGAAATTGGAACGGATAAGTCATCCGTGAATTAATCGAGCCGGCGCAGTGCCGGCCCGGTCCTACGGTGCTACTCAGGTGATCGACGTCATGTCGCCTGACGACAGATAGCCGACGCGCTGCACGTTGCAGCCGGGGCACGTTGAGGTCAGGACGAGCGTTGAGCTGCCGGGAATCCCGGTGCCCGTATCAGGCTCACCCGCGAGGATCGTCGAACAGCTCACGCTATCCTCACTTAGGTCTTCACCACAATCACACGAAAAACCAGCCATACGCTTTCTCTCTTCTACAGGTTCAAGTCTAAAGACCGATCACTGGACCGCGCGCAGTCTGCGCATGAGTTCCTCGATCGACACGTTCTCGCTGGAGACCCGACCCAGCAACCCGAGAACGGGCAGCTTGACCAGGAGCACCAGCGTCGACCAGAGCCGCGCGGGCGCCGTTACCGGGCGCGCGAAGCAAGGGACGATCAGGTTGAACAGCAGGATCTCAGGCAGCGTGAGAAAGGCCCACACCGTCCCGAGCCAGAGGCTGTTCAGGTAGTTCTTGTTCTTCCCAAGGCGGTATTGATGAAAGCTCGGGGTCCATGACATAGCGGTTCCACTCCTGTTGATCGAATGCGAATGTGCGGCGGTTGCGCTGGTCCTGCTCGCGCTCGGCGCGTCGATGGCCGGGGACGCTCCGGTGCTTCTGCGGCTTCGGCTGCTCGATCAGTTCGGGCAGCACTTGCCTGCGCGTCGCGTCGCGTGCCTCACGCATGCCCTGCTTTGCCAGCGCGTCGCAATGGTTGTTGACCCACAAGCGGGGTTCTTTCCCGCTCGTGTGGCCCTTGACGTGTCTGAAGCGCACCGTGGCGCCCTTGAGCTCCAGGAGCGTCTTCAAACCCTCAACCAGAATTGTCTCGTCGGGTTGCAGGACGCGCTTGCCCTCGAACGCGAGAATGGCCGCCTGACAGTCGGTCTGCGCGAGGATCGCGTCACCCGGCAGCGCGACGCCATGCACGAACGCCAGATGCACGCCGTTCATGATCGCCATCATTTCGGCGACGTTGTTATTGCGCGAGAGCGACTTGAACGGGCCACCGCCGGACTCGCGCTTACGCTCGGACACGGCCCAGTAGCCGAAGCCGCCAGCGCGCGTCTGCGGGTCGTATGAGGCATCAGCGATCACAGTCACAAGCATGGCTGCCCCTCGAACGGTTGCCAGCTGTTGATGACGACGAGCTCCATGTTGTTGAGCGCCTCGAGATCCTTCATGATCCGTCTGAGGTCTTCGAACCCGGTAATCGGCGCATCGCGCTCGATCTGAGTGCAGGCGACGCCCTGCGTGCTCTTGCCGTCCGCGCGCCAGTAGGTGTAGGAGACGAAGTAGCGGCGCTTCATTCGACACCCGCCTTCGCCAGCGCAGCGCGCGCCTGGGCAGCCGGCGTGTCACCGGCGACGTCCCGCGCGCTGTCGCAGTCCAGGTAGCGCTGGAGGGCCGCCACGAGCTCGTAGTGGCTGTTCCAGCACTTGACCAGATGCGCGGCGTTCGCATCGCGCTCCTGGTGGCTCATGTCGAGCCCGGTCGTCGCCATGAAAAGCTGCGACTGCGCGTCGCCGTTTGTGAACTGGTGGAACGGGCCGCCCTTGATAACACCCAGCTTGCCGAGCGTGAGCGGCCCTTTCGTGTGTCCAGCCATTACGCAACCTCCATTATCTTGAGAGCCTGGTTACGCAGTCCCCACGCCTCGATCGGCGCCGGCGCGCGGGACTGCGGGAACACCATTTCGGTGCCCTTTCGAAGATAAACAGTCGAGGTTGGAGAGGTGTCGGCAAACTGAACGAGCCCGAGCAGCACCGGACGATCTGGCACGATCAGCGTATGGATGTCGTCCGTGCCCACCCAATACGAATCGTTGTCCGAGCGGGCCAGGTGCGCTACTGCACTCCTTCGCAACAGTCCAACTGCGCCCGCGCCGATGCGGATCTTCGTCTGCGGCTCGTAAATGAACCTGTCATAGTCCGAATCGACGCCTTCAGTGAACGTCTCGTGAACGAGCTTTCCAGCGAGCACCGTGCTTTCGAAGGCGTAGCGGTGCGTGTGCGGGGTCACGAGAATGGAGCCCGGCGTCTTCCCTATTCGAGCCGGGTCGATCAAATACAGCTTGACCGTGAGCTTCGGCGAGCGGTGCAGGCAAAGATAGTCCATACCCTCGACGTGGTGATTCAGCGCCGAGTGCGCGGCAACTTCCTGCGGGTTCAGCTCCTCGAGCATCTGCTTGAATGAATGGCGGTTCACGACTTGACCTCCTCGACCGAAAGAATCTCGAAGCCGAACTCCGGGTCGCGGTTGCCTTCGTGGTCTTCGCGGTCGTTAAACCAGAAGCGCACACGCACGCGATGCAGGCCGAGTTTCTCCAACAACCCCTCGGTGCTCACGTTGAACAGTTCGTCCGTGACGACGCCCATGCGGCCGTAGTCGTTGATGACTTCCTGCACCTGCTCGGGCGGGTCGATCCAGTGCACGTCAACGCCATGCTCGTGCTCGGCCGCCGGCAGGACAGCGAAGAAGGCATCGAACTCCTCGCCGTCGTGCGGCCATGGGCGGGTCGTGAAGTCGTTGCACGCCTCGACGCGCACGGTCACGCCCTGCATCTTGTCCAGACCGCCCGATTCAGCGGTCTCAGCCGGGACGTTAACCGCTTCGGTGGTTGCACCAAGCACGCCCACACCGAAACGCACGGCGCGCGCGACGTTGGTCACCTGGCCTTCGTCGTCACCCCATACGTTGACCATGACGCGGTTCGACTTCGGACGCTCGACGGGCTTCGATACGAGCATTTCGGAAAAGGCGATCGGGCTCACGCTGCCACCTTACGGCGCGTCGGCTGCACGCACGACCAGTCGCCCTGCCCACGCTGATAAAGGGCGATGAATTTCTTCGCCGCTTCGACCGGGTTTTCATCCAGAATCTCGTCGCGCTGCGCGCCCTCCGGCTGGCGACCCCAGCTCCACATGTAGTAGCGCACGTTGTCGCCGCTCCTGCGGTTGTGGATCGGGCAACCCGCGATGTCTACCGCGCGGCGCGATTGGACTATCGTCCATTCGTCCGGGGTGAGCCATTCCTGCACCCGGCCCTCGGACGGCAGGTAGCTGTTGCGCGGTTCTTGTTCGAGCTCCAGCTCGATCTGCACGCCCGCGATGCCCATGCCAACGCTCGTGTCCAGATCGCCGATTTCGTCTTTTGCGGTCGGGCCGAGCGACACCTCCGCGAGCGAACCCGCTGTCAGAAGGTTATGGAGGCGCAGGAGAACTGGCACGCGACCGATGCCCGCGCGACCGCGGACGATAACTTTTACCTTGCTCACGCTGCTACCTCCTCAAGAATTGCGGGAACCGGCGTGATGTTCGCCGGCCCAAAGAAGCCCATCGCACGCGCGGCGAAGTAGGCTTTCATCATGACTTCCACGTCGTATAAGGCGGCGTGGGCCTGGTCGGGGTCATATTCAACGCCGCACGCGAAAGCAAGCTCCCCGAGATTCGGCAGCTTCCCGAGCGGCGTCGCCCAGCGTGCGTCCGCGCACGTATCGATCGCTTCGAATTTCGGCACCGCGACACCGACGCGCTGGAACTCATGGGCTGTGAACGGGAAGTCAAACCCGATCCCGTTGTGCGCCACCACGTAATCGCACTTGGAAAGCACATGCGCGAGGTTCGGCGCAACCTTCTCCCACGTCGGCTCGTGCGCGAGCACGTCGAACGTGATGCCGTGCACGCGCTGCGCGTCCGGGTCGATCGAGCGCTGCGGGTTCACTCGTTGAACGTATTGACCCAGGCGCTTGCCGCTGTCCAGGTCATAGAGAACTGCGGCTACTTCGATCAGTCGATGACCGGCAGCCCAATCGAGACCGGTGGATTCGACGTCATAGCCGGCAATGATTCGTGGCATCTGCTTCACCTCGTTATGTAACTCATTGATTACTTATTATAGTGCGCGGGAATTGGACCGCGCACTTATTTGCTGCTCAGAACGAATCGACCATTTCCGCATGCAGCAGGAACATGTTCAGTGCAGGCTGATTAACGTCGATGGCCCAGATAGGATGCTCAGCGTTGCCCATGTTCTCGACGCCGGTGATTCGCATGTCGTGCGACTGGTGGATCGCTTCACGGCTGGTCAGGTGCAGTTGCTCATAGCCGTAGTCGTTGAGGCGAACGCGTTGGCCGATTAATGGCTTCGTGTTCATGGCGTCGGCTCCCACACCTCGATGCGGTTCACGTCGTCCAGCTTGGCCCAGAAGCGCACGCTCTTTTTGATCGTGCGCCCGTTGATTGCCACCGGGTTCTGCTTCGCCTTCAGCCAGAAGGTCACGCTGTCGAAGTCGGCGGCGCCCTTGCGAATGAAGATGCGGTCGATGCTCAGCGTGGCGAGCCGCGGCATCGTCAGCGGGTGGCACATTCGGTGATAGTCGTGGCTCTCTTCGGGAAGCGTGCCATCGGACATGCGCCACTTCGTGCGGCTGACCGTGTTGATGCGCTCCTCTTGCCTCGCCTGCCAGAAGTTGGGCAGCAGGTCAAAAACGCGCGTGATGCCGGCCGCGGTGCGCAGTCCTTCGTTGCGGTGCTCATCGAATAACTGGAATGTCCAATCTTCGGCGACGATGATCTCGGTGCCCAGGCGGGGAATGTGCAGGCGGCTCATGGCGTCAGCGCCCGTTGCACGACGGCTTGCTGGTGCGCGCGGCGCTCGAGTTGCTCCTTCAGCTGACCGTGCTTGCTCAGGAACTTGAGCACGCGGGCGAGGAAAATCTCCTTGTCGGTGGCTTGCTCGCGCAAACCGAGATCACGCGCCGGCGTGTTCCAGCGTTCACCAAAGAGGCCGTATGCGTCCTCGAATTCCAGGCGAAACAAAACCGCCAGCGCATCGATACGCGTCTGCCCCGCGAACGACGGCCACGGTCCCATGCTCTGATCGCATTCGGTGCGTTTGACTCCAAGACCGAGCTCCTGAAACTTCGGGTGCAGCGTCAACCAGCCGGCGGCGCATGCGATCGTGCCGCAGCTTGAGCCCTGGTCTTTCGTGCGCCAGCGGTTCAGGGCAAGGTTGTCGTCGGGAATGCCGTCGATGATGGCGTAGGCGTCTTTCAGCAGTTCAAAGTTCGGTGCGGTCATGGGTTCTACCCTGTTCTGATTGCGATTCGGTCATTGTCCCGACCGGGCATTGGCGCCCGGTCGGATGCAGCAGGTGTTACGCGTTAGCGTTCGCTTGCTGGTTTGCGACGTTGCCCACGAGGCCGACCGGGAAGCTGAAGGCAGGCGCGTTCTCGACGACACCGCCGACCGGAATCTGTGCGTTCAGCGCAGGCGTCACATCACCCGACAGACCCTTGAACGTGTCCATCGCGCCCTTCAGCGCTTCGTTCGGCAGGGGCGGTTGAGCCATTCCCGCTTCGAACTTCGCCGACTGCTGTTCGTTCAGCTTGATCGGTGCAGTCTTTGCGCGCTTCGGTAGGATCTCGCGCAGCTTGTCCGCGTGGTCGTAGATCATCTGTGCGATTTCCGCCGTCATCAGGTCGGTCGGCTCGGTGGTCGCGTCGGTCAGCGCCTGTTTCACGAGGGTCTTGAGTTCTTCCAGGCGCGTCAGTTCGCGCTGATGCTTCTGCGCGTCTTCCTTCTTCTCGAAGGTCTGACCATCGGTCGTTTGGTAAGCGGCGGTCACGATGCGTTTCAGTGCGGTCATGGTGTCTATCCTTATAGGTAGTGAAAAATCGGTCCCCCGCTGGCGGGGATTTTTGGGTTCTGCAAAATTTTGACGGGCACCCAAAGGCGCCCTGTCGGATTCGTTACAGCTTGACGCGGGCGCTCTCGCGCAGCACGTCCACCAGCTGCATCGTGGACATTTCGATCAGCAGCAGGTCGCGGTGGCGCGCGGGGTCCACCTTGCGCAGCGAGCCGGGCACGGCCATGTTCACGCGCTCGATCGCCTCGACGAGCTCTTCGCGCAGCTGGAGCAGCAAACGCGGCTCGGCCAGCGTCTTGTGCGGCGAGAACATGCACGAAATGCTGTCGTTCACCATCACGCCGGGGATGTATTCCACGATGTGACCGGGGAAGTGCGCGCTCTCGAACAGGAAGACGCCGCCGCCCTTGCGCGACTGCGCGAAGATCGCCTTCTTCTCGTCGTCGGTGCGGTTTTCGAGCTCACCGAGGATCGTGTAGAGCTTGTCCTCGTCGCTCACGATCCGAATCTCGTCGGCGCGGTTAAGCAGGCTCTGGACGTCGAGCCGGATATTTGCTGTGGTGCTCATGGTTCCCTTGTGTGATAAGTGACTGGTTACTTACGAGTATGGTCGCGCGAAATGATCGGAGTTACAGCGGCTGTGCGCCCGCCATGTCCCGGAACTTCTTCGTCGTCGTCAGGTAAAGACGCAGCGCGGTCGCCGGCGAGCCGTCCTCGACCTGGATTTCCTTCACTGCGAGCGGCGTGCCGGGCTTCTTCAGGCTCGTCTCGACCACGATGCCGCCGACCGGCCAGCGCACGACTGCGACGATCTCGCCGATGACGGTCACCGAGCGCATGGACTCGCCGAGCCCTGCCGGATACTCCTTCTGCGCCGCGCTGATGAGCTCCATCGATTCCTTGCTCACGAGGCCCGCGACGCCGCCCCAGAGCCCTTGCAGCGCCTGGTGGTAGCCGTAGCTGGTCATCTTGCCCTGACGGACGGCCAGGAACGCGCGCTCGATCTCCTCGACCGTCTTGCGCTCGAGCTCCTCGCGGATCGACGGCGGTTCGCTGTTCAGCGCCTGAAGCGCCGCGGTTTGTTCGGGTGTCATGCCGCCACCAGTGCGAGGCCGCCTGTCTTCTTCGCCGGGACGATCACGCCCACCTTCACGCCCGCATCCTTCAGCGCGGCGTTCAGATCAGCGACCGGCAGCGCGGGTAGTTGAGGCTTCGGTGCTGTCATGTTGGCCGGCAGGAAGCCTTCGACCTCGGGCCACATTTCGATCAGCTTCCTCAGAGAGGTCGTGGAATAGACAGTGCGTTTGATGCTATCGCGCAATGCATATTTCTTTTCATTCACCGCGTCGCGCTCCTCGACGATTTCACGATAGATGCGGTAGAGCTCCGGGTCTTCGATCGAAATGAAGCCGGTAGTCGTTGCCGAGCGAAACGGCATGGCCCGCTTGACCTCAATGTTGTGTTCATCGGCGAGGCGGCGGCGGCTACTGCCTTGCTCACGGAAGCACAGGCGGAAATTGTTGGTGAGATTCAGAAACTCAGCGGGCGCCTTGCGCGCTGCCTTCTCCTCAGCCTCGCTGACTACGGAGCGGTAGCAAACCATCGCATGTGCCGCCAGCTTCGCTTTGATCGCCTTGAAATCGGCGTCGAACGCGCCATGCATTGCGTTCTTGACGATCTCGTCGCGGGAATAGTTGCTGAGCTTAACGCTGTTCGACATGGCGAACTCCTCTAATTGTTTGATTAAACAGGGAAAATCAACACTTAGAAGTGTAGTCTTCCCTGTTTGGAATGAGTAACTAATTACTTATGTTACCCGACAAACTCAATGCAGCACAAGTCCTGTCTCGTGCATGGCTTCCATCTTTGCGCTGTGTCGGGAGGCCGACTTGCGCACCGCCTGCGACACCGCGGCGACCCGCTGATCCAGCTCCGTGCAGGCGCGCGGGATCTGGAAGTGGTCGCACTTCAGCATCCCGTTCGCCATCAGACCCAGCATCAGGTTCGACAGGTGCTCGATGTGGATCGGGTTGGCCGGGGCCTTCCCTTCCTCATCGACCAGCGTGATACCCGGCTGCACCAGCACCAGCGTCGTGAAGTGCCGGTTGGCACACGCATAGCAGTCTGCGATGTAGCGCTGCACGTCGCCCGCGAGCCGGTAGGGCACGTTCGCCCGCGTGACGTCAGCCAGCAGGTAGCCGAGAAAGTCGATCGGTGAGCGGTCGGTGATAAACCGCACGCCGCTTTTCTCGTAGAGCCGGTCGCAGTCGCGCAGGATCTCCTGCTGGATGCGCAGGCGCACGTCGAACGGATAGTCGACCTTCGGATCAAGGCCCAGCCGCTCGAACGTCGCAGTCGCCCCGGTCGGCACGAACTTAACGCCGGTCTCGTCAGCGAACGCTTTGGCAAGCGTGGTCTTGCCCAGGCGTTGCGCGCCCGCAAGACCGTAGCTCATTGTGCCGCGCCTTCTTCCAGCAGCTCGCGCTCGGCGCTCACGTCACGGTCGATCGCAGCGTTCGAATCGAACGCGCCCTTCTGGTAGCGGCCCGCCTTCTTGTCCGTCAGCTTCTTGATGTTCGCGAAGTTGCACTGCTCGCGGCTGTAGCCGAGCGCGTCGAGCGCGATCTCGCCATACCACGAAGAGTCGCCCTGCTCTTCCAGCAGGTTCACCTTGTCGACCGGCTGTCCCAGCAGCGTCGGCACGATGCCCTCGATGAACTCGCCCGCTTCGGTGAACTGGCCGATTGCCGCGTGCAGCAGACGCAGGTCAAGACCTTCCGGGTTCAGGTTCTTCGCGACCTCTTCCGGCAGGTTCTGCATGAAGAAGTGCACGTCCTGCGGATCGCGGTAGCGGCCGGTGCCGATCGGGAACTTGAGCGCTTCGCCGGCCGACTGCATGACGTTGATCGCGTCGAGCGCCTTCTTCTGGTCCATGTCGCGACCGTAGTAGATCGCGCGCTTGACCTGATCGAGCGCCACGCTTGCGGCGATCGCCATGTTCAGCGCGACCAGCAGGGTAGCCGGGCCGAAGTTCAGGGCTTCCGGCTTGCTCTCGGTCGAGAGGACGGCGGCGCGGTAGTCGGCGTTGTTCAGGGTGTTTTGGGTCATGTGTTACTCCGTAGTTTCAAGGGTTGTTAGGTTACTGCTTACTTATGAGTATAGACAGGCAGCGGGTTTATCGTGCAACTAGCAGGGCATGCACCAGCGCAGCGATGAGGAACGACGAGGCGGCTGGCAGCACGACGTCGAGCACCATATAGGCGTCCCACTGCCACGGGAGCCAGCCGCGCGTCCACGTATCGACATGGGTCTGCCCCGGATGCTCGGCGGCGATCTCGGCCTCCAGCTTCTTGCGCGACCAATACCAGACGACGACCGCGAGTGCGCCGAACCAGACGTCGCGGGTGACGAGCGTGGCCGGCGCCTGGATCAGCAGGCCCTCAGCGCAGTGTGACAGTGACATGCGCCAGCGGGCGCCCTTGATCCAGGTGAGGATTAAGTTCATGCGACCGCCAGCTTGTGTTTACGGAAGGCTGCGACCGACACCGGGACGATCGGCTCGATCAGTTCCAGCATGGCTTCGGCGTAGACTCGGATCTCCTTCTGGGCATGCGAGTGCAGACGAAGGCCCAGGAAGTGCATCAGATTGTGCAGGTTCACCGTGGCGAACATGTGGCTATAGGTGCCCAGCGGTAGCACGACCCGCGCGAGCTCGCGCGGCGTGTTCAGTTCGATCAGTTCGTGATACGTGCGGAATGAGGCTTCGCACGAGTCGCGGATCAGCTCCGCAATGTGTCCAGCCATCGGGTGCTGCTCGTCCGTTCGCATCTGCTTGTTGGACGTCGACTGCATCGTGATATCTGCCGGGATCGGCACATAGAACTCCTCCGGCAGCTCGGCATAGCGACCCGAGATTTCGTTGTAGGCCCAGGTGCGATGGCGGTGCCACTGGCGGAAGTTGAAGATCGGCGCCTTCACGTCGAACGTGAAGGTTACCGCCTCAAATGGGCTGGTGTGCCGGTTCTTGACCAGATAATCGATCAGCTTGGCGTCTTTGCCAGCGTCTTCTCCCGTGCGCCACTCCGCGTCGTAGCTCACGCGTGCGTTACGCACGATGGAAAGGTCTGAGCCCATCGACTCGACAAGTCGGACGTGTCCGTGATCCAGCAATTTGATAACGTTGTCTTGCATACAATCCTCGTTTAAAGCGGCATATCGGGCCACCAGCGGTTTCCCTTCGCCTTGTTTTCAACCAATGGCATCACCTGGAGGTTGCCCTCCCAGTGAAGTCCGCAAACAATAAGCTCGCCCGCGGCGTTGATGCCACGCAGCGGAACAATGTGATCAACGCTGTGTGGCACGCCGGTTTCTTCCGTGATGCGCTTCGCCTCTTCCTTGATCGCGAACATTCGCCCGGTGTCGGCCCACTTCGGTGTTGCCTGAACTTCGACCGCGCGGCGCTTCTGCTTCTTATGCCAATAATAGTTCGGGTTCTTCCGATAGTGCTCTTTGCTGGTTACTCGGTTAGCGACTAGAAGCCGTTCATGATTCGCCTCCCGATACAGTCGATGATTCTCAGACCGTTGCTCGCGGTTCCGGGAGTGATACTCACGATGCGACTGTCTCACCCGCTCCCGATTCTCGGCACGGTATCGCTTAATCGCGTCATACATCGCTTCACGGTTCTCCGCATATCGCCTCTTGCGGTATTCGGCGAGATACTCGGCATTGCTCACGCGCCACGCTCGCCCTCGCTCATTGGCGCTCTCGGGGTCCGAGTGGTAGCGGGCTACCTCCCTTAGCCGTTTAGCCTCTACGTGTGCGGGGTCTGCCTGCTTTGCCCTCTCTCGTTCGAGAAGGCACTGCACGCAGTTTCCGTTGCTGTAACGAGGTCCGATGTGCCCGTTTTTACAGGGCTTCCCGGTGTATCTGTATGCGGCGGTCTTTTTGCGTTCTGACATAGTTGATTACTGATTGGGTCGGGCATTGCGCCCGACCTGTATTTTCAATTCAGACTTCTGGAGCGACTACCGGCGACGATACGAACTCGATGACCGATAGCTCGATGAGGCGCGGTAGCTCGATGACGGTCGATACACGTAGGTGTTGGCCCGCGGCGCGGCGATCACCGGCCTGTTCACCGTGACGTTGCGCGTCACGTTCTGGACGATGGTCGTGCTGTGCTGGACCGGCGCGTGGTAGCCATACCCGTAGTGGCCGCCGCTCATCAGGTGACCCATCAGGTAGCCGGTGAAGAAGCCGTCGTGCGAGGGTGCCGCGATCACCACGGGCGGCTGTGCCACGATGACCGGCTGTTGGGCCAGCATCGGCTGCTGCACCACGGCAGGCTGCACCTGCGCATAGTCGTTGTGGATGCAGCCGTTGACCATCACGATCAGACCGAACGCCATCACGAGGCCGATCAGGCAGGGAACCAGTTTTCTCATGTTCATCCTTCAGGTTGGTTTGCCCGGTTCACCACCGGGGGTCGTATCTGCAAGTATAGTCACCGATTACTTATCGGTGCAGCCAAAAATCGGGTTAGTCCCAATCGCCGAGCGTGCCGACGGCGTAGTCGCCCACCTTCGCCTCGAAGAAGTTCGCCTCTTCGCCTTCCGAGAAGGGCTTGAACCACGGCACCGGATTCTTTACGCCGGGGTAAAGCGGCGGCATGCCGATCATCGCCGCCAGCTCGTTCGCGCGTGCCTGCAGAAAGCCCAGGACGATCGATCCAGTCAGACCGAGCACGCCCTTGCTGGTGATGTAGGCGCCCCACTTCGCCTCGAGCTCCACCGCGTCGCGCAGCAGGAACTCGGCGTCGCGCCAGAACTGCGCGTCGTAGAGCTCCGGGCGCTCAACGCGGTTCGTGTTGTGCATGGCGACGAACAGGGCTACGTGCGTGCGCTCGTCACGGTGGATCAGCTTCACGCTGTCGGCCGAGCCGGTCATCTTCCCGTTGCGCGCGAGCGCGTAGAACGTCAGGAACGCGCTGTTGAAGAAGAGCCCCTCCAGACCGATGTTGCCGATGATCGAGCGGGCGAACTGCGCGGGCGTCTTCTCACCCGCAAGAATGCGCGACTGTCTGAGGATGTGCTCGTTCTTCTCTGCCAGAATGCCGTCGCGCTCAAAGCGCATGTAGACGGCCATCGGGTCTGCGGAGACTGTCTCGACCATTTCGCTGTAGGCGTCGACGTGCAGCGCCTCTTCGTAGGTCTGCCGCGCGATGCACATCTCCACTTCCGGCGACGTGATGCACGCGCCGACGTTCGCGAGGTTGTGCAGCTGGATGCCGTCCAGGTTCGAGGCGAAGGCGAGCGCGCTGTCATACGCGAAGCGCTCGCCGTCCGTGAGGCGGTTGCGGTAGCACGGGCCGTCTTCGGTCAGGTCCGTCTCGTGCAAGTCCCACGTATTGCTTTTCATTTGCTTCCACATCTCCCTTGCCCACTTATGTTTGGCCGGAGAAATCGCCATCAGATCCGACCGCGGTCCAAATGCGAGGCGACGATCATTAATGACTTGTGCGTAGTTGTTGCTCATGTTCTTCCTTAACGTGTCGGTGTTTCGAATGCCCGCTCAACGGACCATCCATTTGCAATCCGCTTCCGCAGGGTTGAGTCGATCAAACCAAGCTCGACGGCCCATTCCTTGAGAGTCATGGTCTTGCCGGCGTGGGTGAGTTTGATGTTGCTCCGTTTGTTCCGGTTCTGTTCGGTCGTGGTTGCCCACTTGCAGTTACCAGGCCCGTAACCCTCGTTGTTCCTTTCGCGCTCGATCGACATGCCATCGGGCGCTTCGCCCATATCAGCGAAGAAGTTCTCAAACACTTGCCACCGCTCGCAGACCGTGATCCCTCTGCCACCGTAGTTCTCGAAAGCGCCGTGCTTCGGGTTCCCACAGCGGTTACGCATATGAAACCAGATGCGATACGTCCGGTTCGGTGTGCCGTCGGCGTTGCGGGTCATGCCGTGCGTCAGGTTTCGGGCTGTCATTGCTGAACTGCGGTAGCAGCCGCATGATTTCGTTCCGTGTCGCAGCGCCGTTCCAAAGATAGTCTTGATGGTGCCGCAGTCGCATACGCACACCCACCGTGTGTTACCTCGGACATCCTCGTCTCTTGAGCGCACGGTCAGAAAACCAAAGCGCTGTCCAATCAGGTTTATCTTTTTCGCTGGCATGAAGGGTAACCCCGGCTCGCGCCGGGGGTTTGGTTTCGCTACCTATCAGTGTAGACAGGCGTTACTGGCAGCTGGTGCAGTCGGGGTTGGTGATCGAGCACAGGCCCGCCGAGACGTCCTGCTCCATCACGTCAGCAACGGGAGCCGGTGCTTGCGCGGCCGGTGCGCCCTCTTCCTTCGCCTTCGCGGACTCGGTGCGCAGGTAGTAGGTCGTCTTCAGACCGCGTTCCCAGGCGAGCATGTAGAGCTCCGAGAGCACCTTGCCCTTGGTGCCGGCCTTGATCCAGATGTTCGTTGACTGGGCCTGGTCGATCCACTTCTGGCGGCGTGCCGCTGCTTCGACGATCCAGGTGGGCTCGATCTCGAACACCGTCTTGACCGTGTAGCCGGGCATCGCGTGGCGCATGCTGGGCGCGATCACGAGGAACTTGCCACCCATGTTCTTCTTCGAATGGAACAGTTCGAAGTTCGGCTCGACGCACGGCGACACGCCGATGATGTTGCTGATCGTCGCGGTCGGCGCAATCGCCATCGTGTTGCTGTTGCGCATGCCGTAGGTGACCACGCGGTGACGGAGCTCGTCCCACTTGCTGCTGAGCGTCGTGGTCTGCTCGCGGGCCGTGTCGATCGGCAGGATGCCCTGCGACCACTTGGAGCCGGCGAACGTGCTGTAGGCACCGCGCTCGACCGACAGATCCACCGACGCGCTGATCGCCTCGAACGACAGGTGCTCCAGCAGCTCATCGTTGAACTGAACGGCGTCCCACGACTCCCAGTCGAAGCCCATCTGCGCCATCAGATCCGACAGACCCATCAGGCCCAGGCCAACCGGGCGGTGCCGCATATTGGCGGTCTTCGCGCGGTCGCTCGGATAGAAGTTGATATCGATCACGTTGTCCAGCATGCGCATGGCCGTCTTCACGACCTGACTGAAGCGCTTCGGGTGATTGAACGGGTTGACCTTGGCGACGTTCACGCTGCCGAGGTTGCACACGAACGTCTCGTCTTCCGAGTTGTTCAGCGCGATCTCCGTGCACAGGTTCGAGTTGTGGATCACACCGACGTGGCTCTGCGGATTGCGACGGTTCATTTCGTCCTTCCACGTCATCCACGGGTTGCCCGTTTCGAACAGCGCGGTCAGCATGTCGCGCCACAGCACGACGGCATCGATCTCGCCCACGAATGCGCCGGCCGCTTCGAGCTCCTCGTAGCGCGTCTTGAACGCCTCGCCATAGAGCTCATGCAGTTCCGGGTAGCTGTGCGGATCGAAGAAGTGCCACTTGCCCTTTGCCTTCACGCGCTCCATGAAGAGGTCGGGAATCCAGTTCGCCGGGAAAATGTCGTGGCAGCGTTCGTGGTCGTCGCCCGTATTCTTGCGCAGCTGCAGGAAGGCCGGCAGGTCCGGGTGCCACGTTTCCAGATACGGCGCGAAGCTGCCCTTGCGCTTGCCGCCCTGATTCACGGCCACCGCGGTGTCGTTGTAGACCTTCAGGTATGGGACCACGCCCGAGGACTTCCCATTGGTGCCCTTGATATGCGAGTTCTTACCGCGCACGGGGGTCCAGTCGGTGCCGATGCCGCCCGCATACTTCGACAGCAGCGCGCACTCGGTGATCGCGCCGTAGATGGAGTCGTAAGGGTGGTCGCCCGGCTCCGACACGATCTGGTCGCCCACGCGGTTCCCGTAGCAGGAGCTCATCTGCTGGTGCAGCGTCGCGGAATTGAACAGCGTCGGCGTCGAGTTGATGAATTCGAAGTTGGACAGCACCGTGTAGAACTCGACGGCGCGGGCGGTCGGGTTGTCTTCGCGCAATGCGAGACCCATCGCGACACGCATGAAGAAGTGCTGCGGCATTTCCATGATGCGGCCGTCCGGCGTCTCACGGATGAAGTATCGGTCGGCGAGCGTTTGCAGGCCCAGATAGTCGAACTGGTAGTCGCGGTCGGCGACGATCGCCTCGTCCAGCGCATCCAGGTCAAAGCGGCCGTCGACCAGTTCCGGGGTGAGCTTCTCCAGCGCGACCGCGTTATTCACGTAGTCAGCGAGGTGCGGATAGTCGATCGAACCGACCGACTCCTTGAAAATCTGCTGCTTGAGCAGGCGGGCCGCGACGTAGGTGTAGTCGGGCGCGGCAAGCGAGATCAGACCGCCGGCGGCGAGGATGGTCGCGCGGTGAATGTCTTTGGTGGACATGCCGTCGAACAGCATGTCGCCCACGCTCGTTTCGAGCTCGGACTGCGACACGTTCAGACCCTTGCAGGCCCATTCAATGCACTTCTGGATCTTCGGGACGTTCATCGACTCGGTGGAGCCGTCGCGCTTGATGACATTCATGTGTTTCATTTCTCGGTTCGGTTGGCGAAGGGGGAAGAGATTATAAGTCACTGCTAACTTATCATGTCGGGCAAAAAATATGCCGCGACCGCGCGACCTCTTCCCGTTTCAGTATAGTGCGGCTACCAGCTTCCTACGCGTTCGTCGGTTGCGTCTGCCACCGGCTTTTCGTAGAGCGGGCGCATCGGCTGGGGCAGTGCGCCGCCGAAGCACACGACGATTCCCTCATAAGGTATATAGTCCGTGTCCTCCAAGTTGGGCTTACCATCCACGATCATCGTGATGGTAACTTCCATCCTGTCACCCTCGCGGTTGTAGCTGTAGCGCATATCCGTTGCACTACCCTGCAGAACGCCGCGCATGTCAGGCCGCCATCAGCGATCGGCGCATTGCAATCATCTGCTCAAAGTCTCGCGTCTCGATACCCGCTTCAATCACGGCGCACGCATCAGCCAGGTGCTCATTCGATTTCGTGAGAACCTGCTTTCCCCGAAGCACGCGGGTGCGCCACGGTGCGGTCGGATACTTGCACACGGCCCACTCGGTCATTTCCTCCTTCGACGCCTGACGGTGCCCGACAGCGGCCATCTTGACGTCCATCGGGAAGACTTCAATGATCGGGATCGGGCAACTTGCGAGGATGCCGATAACAAATCCTGCATTGAAGATGGCGTTCTTGTATTGGGCGGCGTTGCCCAGCGGGATCTCGGAGAACGCGACGTGCGCCCGGCCCTGCAGCGCCTTCAGCATGCCCTCACGCACCGCATACGCGCGTCGCAGGTCGTCCGAGACCTTCTTCACCTGCTTGGTCTGGTCAGGCTCGGTCTCGACCAGGATCAGATCGGTGATGGTCTTCTCCATCGTGTCGATGTTCAGGTCCGCGAGTGCGATCCCGAAGTTGGACATCGACGGGTCAAGTCCTGCGACTTTGATGATGCTGCTCATGGTCATTCCTTCAGTGGTTACCAGCTGGCGAATTCGGGGTCTTGCATCAGCACCGCCTGCTCGGCGCGGCGCTCCTGCGTCTTCATCGTTTCGATGTTGGCGAGCGTGCCGTGAATGTCACCCCCGCCGGCCGCGTCAGCGAACTCCTTGAAACCATTGAGCGCGGTGAGCGCCTCGTCGAGCGGCATTTCCATGAACGCGTAGTCCACCGGGCGGGTGTTCTTGAACACCAGAATCATGTCCTTCTTGCCGATGTAGTGGCTCGACAGCGTGAAGGTTTCGTCACCCAGGAATGCCTTCTTCTTGTATTGGCTCTGCCGCGTCTTGATCGTCAGCTGCATCGGGCCGGTGAGCCGGAACATTGGAATCGACCCTCCCGCTGCGTTGCGGTGCATGAGTGCTGCGCCAATGCCTTCGAGTTGCTTCTTCGTCGTATCGTCCATCTCGTTCCCCTTCATTTCTCGTGCGAGCCCGGCTGCGGCGCCCGCGGTTGAATCCAGAATGCCCATCGGGCTATCTCCAATCTTCGCTGCGGTGACCATCCCGCCGGCGATCGTTGCTTTATTGATCGCCGGCGTCCATCGACACGGTTCAATGTCCGCCGCGACCCGCTTCACGTCAGTGAGAATCTCTTCCGCGCTCTTGGTCGCCCACGGTATTGAGGCGCTGCTTGCAGTGGTGGCCGCTGAGAAATCCCCGAGATATTCCTTGTTGAACTCTTCCGGCGACTTTGACGTGCGCGCGGCCGCTTTCTGGTATTCCTCGACCCACACCTTCGCCATCGTCGTCTTGCCCATGCGGCGCCCGCTCATCTGAATCGTCTTCATCAATGGCGTGGCGCCTGGCGCGACCAGCAGCCCGCTGCCTGTCTTCCCAAACAGGCTCTCGGCCTGCTCGATGATCCGGCGGCGTAGCTCGTCATCACTCACAGGCACAGCGCCCCCGTGACCGTCGACACGCCACCCTCCTTCGTCACGGTCGCGATCTGGTCACACCAGTCGCTGAGCGATTCGTGGCTGATGATCAGCACCGTGCCCTTCTCGCGTGCCTTCGTCTCCAGCACGGTCATCAGGCGCTCGAGCCCGGCTTCGTCAAGCGCGTCGTCGATCTCGTCGCCGAGCCACAGCCCGATCGGCTTGGTTGCGCGCGACGCGACCAGATCCTGCAGCGCGAGCATGGTCGCGAGCCGCACCTTGCGCTTCTCCCCGCCCGAGAGCCCACCAAATGACTTGGCGCCGGTGGCGTTCTCGACCTCGATGTTGAACTTCTCGCGGAGCTCGCCCTTCGTGGTTGTCGCAAGCGTCGACCAGACGGCGCTGATGTTCCCGTCCGAGAGTGCCGACAGATAGTCGGACGTGCGATCGTTCAGGAACGGCGTGACCGTATCCAGAATCTGCGCGCGCACACCGCCGGGGCTGAAGACCTTCACCACGCTCTCGGCGATCTCGACCGCCTTCATGAGCTCTTCGGCGCCCGCCTTGATGCTGGCGATCTCGGACTCAATCTTCTCGATCTGCTGCTTGCCCATGTCGATCGCCGACTGGTGCGGGTTCACCGCCGTCATCGCAGCCTCTGCGGCCGCTTTGTGCTGGTCATGCTGGATGCGCTGCTGTTGCAGTGCGTTCTTCAGCTGCTGGCATGCACGCAGCGCCTCGTTGACCTGCGCGAGCCGCGCGCTGGTCGCGGAGACGTCGGGGATGGTCGCGGTGAATTCTTCGAGCGCCTTGCTTGCGGCGGCGGCCGTGTTCTGCAGCGCCGTCAGCTCCGACTGCCTGCTACCCGCCTGAACAGCAAGGTCTTTGGCCTTCTGGCGCTGGTGGGCGACGAACGTATCCAGCTCGTCGGCGGTGTGGGGCTTGCCGCACTCAGTGCAGGGCTTCGCCATCGCCGCCGGCGCATCCTTGATTGCGTCGGTCACTTCGACAAGTTGCGCACGCAGGCGCTCATAGTCGCGCTGGGCGAGGAGATACGCGTTATTCGCTGCGCTCTCTGCCTTGACCAGCTCGTTGCGCTGCACCGTGAACTTGCTGTGATCGGTCAGGACCGCTTGCAGCGTGTCGCGCTCCGTGACGAGTTCAGGCTCCTTCATGCCCTGATAGGTCGCGAAGTTGGTGCGCATAGCGGTAGCCACCGCAGTCTGCTGTGCGACGTGCTGAGCCTGCACGGTCGGGCGCTGCGCTTCGAATGCCGCGTGGTTGGTCTCAGCCTGCGCGAGCGAGACCTTCCAGTTCACGATGTGCGCCTCGTGTGAGCCGATCTGCTTGGTGGCGGCTTCGACCGCGGCCCGCGCGTCGTCGCGCTTCTTGCCCGCGATCTCGTAGGCTTTCTCCAGACGCTCGATGCCGGCCGCCTTCTCGATCAGCATCTTCAGCGGCTTGTCGGTCATCTTCGGCAAGTCGGGCATGTCCTCCTGCCCCGCGTAGATCGCCGACTTGAACACGTCGTAGTTGCAGCCGATGATCTCCTCGATCTGGCGCTGGATGTCTTTCTCGGTGCCCTTCTCGATGCGCTCGCCCACCGCGCCGTCGTGATAGTTGCTGGCCGGGTTCCAGACCGTGATGGTGGTCGCGTTCTTGAACTGCTTGTCCTTGCGGTGGCGGCGGATCTCATAGATCGACTCGCCGTCCTGCAGGACCAGTGACACATAGCAGCCCTTCTTGGCTTTTTCGTTGATGACCGAATCGCCCGACTCGCCACGCGCGGTGGTGCCGAAGCTCGCCCAGCACGCTGCGTCGGCGATGGACGACTTGCCCGCCCCGTTCGATTTCGCCGACGTATCGTCCTTGTTGACGCCCTGAATCAGCACGAGCCCGCGATCCTTCAGATACAGGTCGCCCGAGTCACCGAGCGTCAGGAAGTTGACTGCCCGCAGTTTGAGAAAATCCATTACGCTGCCTCCGCGAGAACGTTGATTGCTGCCTGCGCGACGAGCTCCGAATGCTCGAAGCTGGCGCCCTTGATGTAGTCCGTCACCTGCACCTCGACCGACGCGCCGGCTTTCACCGTGCTGACCGTGGGGCGGCCGGTCGTTGCGACCTTCACCACGTTCACGTTCACGCCCAGCGCGCCATGTTTCATCAGGCCATCGCGGATCGCACTGACCTCGGACGGCTTCGCGTTCTGCACCTTCACACGGATGTAATTTCCGTCGCAGCGCAGGCTCACCTCGGTCGGGTCCATGTTCGCTTCGATGTCCACGAACTGCGGGGCGCGGGTGCTGTGCCACTTGACCTCACCATCGCTGACGATGAGGAAGCCCGCCTTGCTGCCGACGTCGCCCCACGTTTGGTGCGTGAGTGCGCCGATCGACCAGACCTTGCCCGGCACGATCTCTTTGTGGTTGTGGTAGTGCCCGGCAAATACGCGTTTGAAGCCGAGCTCCGCGAGCCATTCGCCCGTGAGCCCGTGGTCGGGCAACCCTGCGATCACGCCGTCGATTGGGGCATGAATGATCAGGTCATAGTCCGCAATGACGCCGTTGTCACCCAGTCCTTCTGCAATGCTCAGCAGCTTCGCCTTCAGGTCTTCGACACGCTCGATCCAGGGCACCTGAACGACCATGTGCTCGGCGTGTTCCCGGACATCGTGATCGACCTCGACCCACTCGCTGCGCATCGCCTCGACAGAGTTGCCGACCGCGTTGCTATGTTTGTGCTCCAGATCGTGATTGCCCGGCAGCAGGCGGAATTTCACGCCGTGCGTCCGGTAGATGTGTTCGAAACGTGCACGGGTCGGGTTCAGCACGCTCGGCGGGATCGAGCCGCGAACGTGGAACAGGTCACCCCCGTGATAGATGGTGTTACCGCCCGCATTCTTGACCTCGACGGCGCAGCGCTCGGTCTCGTCCAGAATAGTCGTGAGGCGGGTATTAACCAGATCAGAGCCGACCGACGCGAATGCGCTCCAGCTGTGATTATGTGTGTCGGAAAGAAGCCCGTATGGTGTCATGGTTACCTCATTGATTTGCCCATGCGGGCATTGTCGATTCGATACTTCGGATGCTGAACAGGGGCGCTTGGCCCCTGTTTCTACTGCGGGTGACTACTTACGCTGCTGCGGGAGCCGCCCCTGCGCTATATCCCATTGCGCCCGGATACCCCGGCGTGGTCTCTTTCGGCTGTCCGGCCGCGTTGACCGGTTCGAGCGGCGCACCTGCCGAGGTCTGCTTGGTGAAGGCATCGAGCGAATCGCGGGCGTCACGCCATGCCTGTTTGATCGTGCGTTCGAACTTGCGGACCTGCGCATACGCGGAGTAGATCATCACGACTGACAGGGCAAGCATGAAGGCGGCGAAGAAGTGCGCATGCGCGGCGAGTGCGACGACCATAAACAGTCGCGACCAGTGAAATAGCAGGAACGCGGCTTTGCCCAGACGGCTGCCGGGCACCTCGATCGTGCGCATGCCGTCGCCGACAATCGCCAGCATCAGCGTGCTGAAGCCCATGAAACCGAGGATGAACGCGGTCAGGTTTTCGATGCCGACCTCCTGGTGATTGAACGCCATGGTGAGCGCGAACCACAGCACGACGTGCACGAACAGCTTGGACAGGAACGAGGTGAATTTCATACGGGTGACTCCTGAGTGGTTAAAAGGGGTGAAACAGTTTGATGCTGCATCGTCGATTATAGTCACTGCTGACTTATGCTTGACGATAAAAAATGTGATTGCCAATCGCGATCATGCGCTCGAAGTGCCTGCGCCACAGGGGCTTCGCCTTTGTCTCGTGGTAGAACGTCGCGCCGCGCGTCATATCGATCTTGTGGCCGTTCAGCGTCTGGTAGGCGATCTTGGTCGCGGTGACCCACGCGTCCTCGTCTTTGGGGACGCCGGCTGCCTTCAGGCGCCAGCCATCGCGAGTGCGGGCGATCTTGCCGGTGGTCCAGCTGAACTGGTGCGGTTGCAGCACCACCTCGCAGACCTTGGCGGGGTCGTCACCGGCCCGGTTCATGGTCACCGCGGCGACTGCGTATTGCCCGAGTATGGATTCACCACGGGCCTCGTGATACAGGTTCAAGCTGAGGCAAAGGAGTGCGCTTGCCAGAATCATCAAGTGTCCCTCTTTTTTCAGAACTGCCCATTGTAGCAAAGACGTCACGGCTGACTTATCGCCTACCGCGGATCTTCATCAGGCTAAGCGTGCCCTCCGGCGGCGCGAGCGTCTGCGCGAATGCCGAGCGCGGCAGATACCACTGGCGCGCGCCGAGCTTGCCGCGGGCGCCCGTGTGCGCGCTGTAGTTCAGCACGATGGCGCCCTTGGTCTTGTCGGTGATGGTTTCGATACGGGTCAGGTATTGATCGCCGTTCGTGACGAGAATGCCGATGTGCGTGACGCGCCGGCTCTTCATGACGGATACCGTCTCGGTATCGATGGCCCACGCGTCGAGCTCCACGAACACCTCGTCGGGCTTCCTGAAGGCCCAGTAGATCGACATGCCGTTCGGGTATTTGCGGAGCTCGCCGTAGAGCGCGTGGCCCTTCTTGACCTTCGCGGCCTGATACTTGCCGCAGGTCGAGGGTTTGAAGTCCTTGATCTTGAGTTCAGCCATTATTCCAGTCGCCTCAAATAGATGACAGTCGTGAGCTTATTGTCGTGGGCGATGTGTGGCCCGTAGCGCTTCTGCATGTTCGCAATCAAGCGATCCGGTGCGCCGTCCACGTCGGGGTGCCCGCTCTGGTTATGGTTGAACGCAGCGTGCTGCTCGGCGAGCTCACGCAGCTTGCCCGTGTGAATCGCGCCGACCGTCGCGCGCCCGAACACCTGCATCTTCTTCGACCACATCAGGAGCACCTCGTCGCCCTCTTTCAGGCGACCCGCCCACACCTTGCCGATGCGGAAGGTATTGAATGGCAAAACGCCGTCGAGCCCTTCGGCCGGCGGCGCAAATTCGATCACGTATTGTTCCATCGCCTTCTCCCCATACCCGATTAACCTGCAATCGAGTATAGGGAGGCACCTCACTTAGGCTGCTGCGGCCGGCGCGGCCGGCGCTGCGACCGCCGGGTAGTGCGCCGGATACAGGACGTTGAGCAGGACAGGCTTCAGACCGCCCTTGTCGATCATGTCGGCAAGCTGTCCCGGCGGGTAGCTGCTGCCATTGACCCACTCGATACGGCCCGTCGAGAGCTTTTTGAGCTTGCCCACGGCGACCGCGTGATCCAGCAGCGAGAGGGTCAGATTGACCTTGGTCATGCCGTCGTCCTCGAACACCAGACGCAGATCGACTTCCTGACGCGGACGCGAGAGCTTGTTTTTCTTCGTCTCGATACCCATCAGCTGTCCGACGATCTCATCCTTGCCATTGACCTTGGCGCGAATGAACTTCTTGCCCAGCGCGAGGCGCATCGTCGCGTAGAACTCGAACGACGAGCCACCCGGTGTCGTGGTCGGGTCACCATAGACCACGCCCGGCTTCGTGCGGATCTGGTTCAGGTAGACGATGGTCAGGTTGAACTCGGCCGCTTTCTGGTTGACCGCCTTGATCGTCGTGGACGACACGCGCGCGAGTGCCGTCGTATCGTTCATCGAGTATTCGCCGATGCCCTTTTCCCACACCGACTTCGGGATCATCGCGGCGACCGAATCGAACACGCACACGATCGGCGCGAGCGGGTCGAGCTTCTTGCTCTTGCGAATCGCTTCAGCGGCCTGCAGCGCCATTGTGTTCGATTCCTCCCACGTCGGCGGGCGCTTGTAGATGAAGAACGGGAACTGCGGATTCAGGCCGCTGCGCTCAGCGAACGGCTGCTGGAACGTCAGTTCGTGATCCATGAACATCGACACCCCGCCCGCCTTCTGCGCGGCGACCATGATCTGCGTGGCAAGCCACGTCTTGCCCGAGCTCGACGGACCGAAGATTTCAACGATGCGGCCGATCGGGATACCGCCATCCTTCGGGTTGCCCGTCAGAATCTCGTTCAGCGGCTCATAGCCCGTGTCGATGTAGCCCGGCACCTCCAGCTCATCGTCGTTGGCGCCCACTGCGCCGAGAATCGCTTTTGCCAGATCGTCTACTGTGCTCATATATTTCTCCTTCGCTTATGCGGCCGCGCGCATCGGGCGCGCTGCCCAGCGTTCGCGGAACGGTTTCAGAATGTGATCCCACTCACGCAGAATCGAGTTAAAGACAAGGCGCTCACAGAGCAGTCGAAACGCGGGCTCATTGAGCGCGCCTTGCGTAATGGTTGTCTTGCTGGGGTCCGGGTGCGGCTGGTCGAGCAGGTTCATGAGCTTCATGTTCCTGTCCCAGTTCAGGCGCGGGTCACCCTTCCACAGGTTGATGTGCTTCTTCAGCTTCGGCACGAACTCGCCCGAGTCGCACATCTGCCGGAACTTCTCCATCGAGCGGAACTGCGCCATGAATTCGGGCGCCCCTTCCTTGCCAATGCCACCCGCCGGGCCGATGCCGTCAGTCGAGTCACCGATCAGCGCCTTGCCCTCGATGTATTCGCGCGGCGTGAAGTAGCCGGTCTTCTCGAAAAAGTCCTGCAGGTTGACGTGCTTGCCCGCCTTGCGCGGGTCGAACCAGCGACAGCGCTCATTGACCAGCTGGAGCCAGTCGGAGTCTCCCGTGACCAGCAGCACTTCGTCTTTCGCGGTCAGACGCGGCACGAAGTAGCCCGCGAGGTCATCGGCTTCGAGCGCGCTATTGACCATCTGCGGCACTCCGAGCAGGTCGAGCGCCTTCTTGATGTAAGGCACCTGCGCGTGATACGCCGCGCGGTCTGCCGCCTTCACCGGATCGGTCAGCGCTTCTTTGCGGTTCGCCTTGTATTCGGGGTAGATCGCGAGCCGATGGTCAGCCTCGCCGTCCCACAGGACCAGCAGCTGCCAGCCGGGATAGTCGCGGCACAGTGCGCCCACGGTGCGCAGAAAGCCAAAGATCGCCTGTGTCTGGAATGCGCCCACCGTGAGCTTGGTCGCGGCGTGCGAGGCGCGACCTACGGAATTGGCGTCGATAAGGATGGTTTTTGCCACTCTCGAACCCTCTGAATGAAAAGCGGCGAGGTGTGAGCCCCGCCGCTTGGTCGTTACATCAGGCTTCGATTACAGGCCCGCGAGCAGAGCGTCGAGCTCCGGGTCACCCGTGCTTGCACCGGCTGCTGCAGCCGGCTGGGCGACAGGCTGCGCAACAGCGACTGCCGGTGCGGGCGTGGCTGCGGCAGCTACTGCGACGGGTTGCGTTGCGACCGCCGCGACTGCTGCGGGAGCGACCGCTGTGGGCTGGACCACTGCGACCGCGGCTGCCGGCTGTGCAGCAGCGATTGCTGCGGCCATTGCCGGATCACCGATAGCGAGCGTCTCGTCCACTTCCCACGGTTGCGGCGCGGGCTGCGCTGCGTAGACGCCGCCAGCGGTGGCGGGCGCATAACCGAGTGCCGGGGTCGCGGCGGGCGGCGGGAGACCCGCAACCGAGCGAACCGACAGCAACGCGCGTTGATGCGCCTGGTCGTTTTCCTGCTGCACGTAGGCGTCGAGGTCGCAGATTTTCGTCAGCGCGTCCGGCGGCACCGGCTTCGAGGCACCCGCGATCTGCACCGCGTAGCGCGTGTCCATGCCTGCGCCGGACTTCTCGATGATGATGTCGTTGCCGTTGACCGGATCGAGCATGTTCGGCCATTCATCGAACAGGTTGATGATGCCGCCGACGCCCTTGTTGCCGTTGAAGACGGTCGGGGCGACTTCGAGGATCTGCGGCACGGTCGGCTGCGTGCCGTCGAGTTCCAGAACCACCAGCAACACGCGACCGCTCGCCTTCGCGTCCTCGACGCGCTTCTTGGTCAGGTCATCCGTCGACATCTGGATGCCCTGCGCCACTGCATCGCACACTTCGCACGGGCGACCGAACGTCTTGTCCACGCAGACGTAGACCGCTTTCACCGCACCGGCTGCGTCCTTGATGAAGTGCTGGCCGAAGTCGTGATAGAACGTCGGGTCACCGTTTTTGCGCCAGCCCGGCAGGATGCGGTAGCGGTTGCGGCCCGTCTTCGGCTTGATGGTCTTCTGACCACCGGTTGCAGCCTTGCGCTTCGCGAGCAGGTCCATCAGAGATTGAGTCGTCATAGTTTTCAGTTCCAGTTTTAAGTCGGAGGTTACGAGTTGAATGTTCAGGACGATCCGCTGGGTGCATGTCTTGCTTCCCGCCCTGCCCATTCATTATAGTCAGCGGTGACTTATCCTATCACCGCGAAAAGCAAGTTCCTGTCAGGCAGCTTGTGCGCGACGCGCGGCTTCAGCGGCGAGCGCGGCATCGCGGCCCGACTGGATCGCGGTCTCGGTTTCCTTCGCGGCGAGAATGCGCAGCTGGCCGTCGCGCTCACGGCGGCGATCGACGCTGATCTGCACGATCATGTCCTTGCGCTGCATGTAGGCTTCGCGCGCGTCGTTCGCAATGTCGTAGAGCGCACGCGCCTCGATCACCTGCGTGTGGGCCTTGATGTAGCGCGGATCGCTCTTGACCGCGTTCTCCACCACCTTCTCGGTGACCTTGGTGCCGTCTTCGAGGAATTTCTTGCGCCATGCCGAGTCCAGCTGCGATTCCGTCACCTCGGCGGCGAGCTTGGACTTCTCCCACTGGCGGCGGGCCAGTGCGGCCTGCTGCGCGTAGTGCACGAACATCGGCGCCTGGCTGATCACCGCGTCGTCCAGATCGTTCGGGTTGACCTGCAAGTCCTGCTTCAGCTGGCCGACGTCCACGAAGACCTTCAGGCCCGAGACGGTCGGTTCGGAGGCTTTCGGCGCGGCTGCTGCAGCCGGCGTCGCGGCAGCGCTGCCGGCCACTGCGGGGCTTTCGAGATCGCCGACCAGTGCGGCCATGTCTTCGACGGAGAGGGTATCAGTTGTGCTCATGAGTTGAGTCCTTGTTCAGTTAATAAGGTCGGCCACCTTCGCGGCCACGTTCTGCAGAATCGAATACTTGCCCGGGTCATGGAAAATCTGGCCCGGATTGATGCCAAACACGATCGAGGCGTCGAGCTTCGGATCAAAGATCACCTTGCCCGCGAGCTCCGTTGTGCCACCCTTCACACCCGGCGCGAAGAAGCGCGCGGCGTTGCTGCCCAGCGTGACGATCACCGGCGGCTTGAGCACCTCCAGCTCCTGCTTGAGGAATTCGCCACACTGGTTGATCTGCTCGTTCGTGAGCGTCTTCTGGTCACGCGGCTTGCCGGACTTCACGAGCGTCGTGAAATACCCGTCCTGTGCCGACAGACCCGCCTCCTTCAGCGCGTTGATGATGAGCGCCGAGTTGTCACCTTCGAGCAGCTTGCCCGCCTTCTCCTCCTGCCAGTTCGGGTTGTCAGAGACCACCATGAACTTCGGCGTCTTGCCGATACGAGGCATCGGGTGACAGCCGCCCTTGAGCGAACACCGCTCGCATGAGCGCGTTTCCTCTGCGATGCGCACCAGTTGCAGCAAGGCGAGCTTCTCAGCGTTAAGCGTTCGGTCAGCTTTCACAGTATCGACCGTGAACCCTGGCAGCAATTCGATGCGGTCTTTCAGCCGGTCAGGATGCATCGCGGGCACCTTGTCGCCCTCGCACTCGGCGAACGCACCGATCAGCAGCAGTTTGTCCTTGACCGCCTGATTGACGTGCCGCCCGGTGTAGCCGGCGGCCTTCAGCGCCGCGTCGAGGTCGGTGCGGTTCGTGAATGGCTTGCCCCACTTCGTGCGCGCATCAACGATGTAGCCTGCAGCGTTCTCGGAGATACCCTTGAGCGCCTGGAACGGGGCATAGAGCTTGTCCTCCCCGACGATTTCGACCCGTGCGCTTGACTTGTTGATGTCGGGTGGCAGCACCTGCATGTCCATGCGCCGCGCGTCCATCACGAGCGGCTCGCGCTTTTCTTCCTTGTCGTTCTCGGTGAGCGACGCCGCGAAGAACTCGGCCGGATAGTTGACCTTCAGCCACATGGTCCAGAAGCTGATCACGGCATATTCGACCGAGTGCGACTTGTTGAAGGCATAGCCTGCGAACACCTCGATCTTGTCGAACAGCGCGTTCGACGAGCCTTCGGTCATCCCTGAGTGCGACATACAGCCGTCAACCCACTTCTGCCGCATTTCGGCCATCTTTTCCCGGTCTTTTTTGCCCATCGCTTTACGCAGATGGTCCGCGCCCGCCAGTGAGAACCCGGCAAGGTCACGCGCGATCTGCATCACCTGCTCCTGATACACGATCACGCCGTAGGTATCGCGCAGCGCGGGCGCCATGTTCGGATGCTCGTAGTAAGGCATCTTCGCGCCCTGCTTGATCGCCACATAGTCGTCGCACAGGCCCGCGTCGAGCGGACCCGGGCGGTAGAGCGCGACCACGGCGACCAGATCATCGAAGGTCACCTCGCCGGAGAGCGCCATTTCGCGCAGCAGCCGGCGCATGCCGCCCGATTCGAACTGGAAGACGCCCGTGGTGTCACCGCGCCCGAACGCCGCCATCACCTTCTTGTCGTCAAGCGGGAGCCGCAGGAAGTCGATGGTGCGCCCGTGCCGCTCCTTCACGTAGGTCGCGGCAAGCGCCATGATGTCGAGGTTGGTCAGGCCCAGAATGTCCATCTTGATCAGGCCCCAGTCTTCGATCGACCGCTTGTCCCAGTTGGCGACCGGCCCGCCCGTGCGGGTTTCGACCACCGCGCGGTTGATGATCGGCTCGCCGGCCACCACCACACCGGCGGCGTGCTGCCCGAGCCCGCGCGCGGCGCCCTCCAGGTTGATCATGTGCCGCCAGATGTCCGGGTAGATGCCCTTGAACTTGTCGATCTCCGGCACGATCGCAGCCGACTCCTCCAGCGAGAGTGAGACCCCATGCTGCTTTTCCATCTGCTTCGAACAGGCATAGTCGAACGGGTTGAGCTCGTGGACACGGCTCGTGTCGCGCATGACGCCCGCGGCGCCCATCGTGTTGTAGTTGGACACGCCCGCGACGTTCTCGCGCCCGAAGTGCTCGGCGATGTAGTCGATCACCTCGTGCCGGCGCTTGGACATGAAGTCAAGGTCGGCGTCGGGCAAGTCCAGACGTTCGGGGTTGATAAAGCGCTCGAACAGCAGATTGAAGCGGATCGGGTCCACGTCGGTGATACCCATCAGGTATGCAACGAGCGAGCCACCCACCGAACCGCGGCCGGGGCCAACGAGGATGCCCTGCCCTTTCGACCACTGGACGATGTGCTGCACCAGCAGGAAGTAGCCGGAGAAACCCATGTTGCGCAGCACATCGAGCTCGTAGGCAAGTCGCGCCTTGTATTCGGGCAGCTCTTCGGCGGCCGGCTGGTGACCCAGCACGGGTGCCGCAAACCGCGTGGCCCAGCCCTTTGCGACTTCAGCGCACAGCGCCTTGAACTCATCCGGTGCCATCTTCGGCATGCTCGGCTCGAGCTTTTTGAATTCATACGTGCACGAGTCGACCAGCGCCTGATTGCCGTCGATGATCTGCTTCGCGGGCAGCTTCTCGGCGACCATTGCGCGCACGATGTCAGCCGGCGCCTTCAGGCAGTAGTCGCGCACGTAAGGCTTCATGAGCCAGCGGTCGGTCATCTTGTTCTTGCCGATGATCGCGCGCAGCACGTCCAGCGAGTCGGCTTCTTCGGGCGTCGCGTAGAGCGCGGGCCAGGTGCCGATCGGATCGCAAAGGAAGGTGCCGAGACACTCTGTCGCGCGAGCGTTGAGCGTCCTGTGCAGCGGTGTTGCGCCAGGAACGAACTCCACGAAGAAGTTCTGCTCGAAGTGATAACTCAGGCGATAGGCGATCTCTTTCCAGCGCGGGTGGTGGAAGAGCCCGTAGAAGTCGCCGGTCGAGATCGCGCAGCCTTCGAGCGCGAGCACGTCCTCAAGGCCCACGCGCGAATGGTAGTAGAAGTAGTCCGGTGAGTTGCCCTTGGACAGGAGCTTCATCAGCGAGCGGATACCCGCGTCGTTCTGCGCGTAAACCTTCAGCATGACGAGCGGGTTCGGCTTCTCGACTTCGCCCGATGCCTTCGGTGGCTTGCGGTAGGTCGGGTCATCGACCACGCGCACGGTGCAGCCGATGATCGGCTTGATGCCCGCTTTCTTCGCCTTCTCGCTGAAGCCGACCATGTTGGAGATCGTCATGTTGTCGACCAAGGCGATCGACTCGTAGCCGAACTCCTTCGCCTTCTCGATCAGCTTGCCGACCTGCAAGGTGGACTCACCCATCGAGAAGTCCGTCCTCGCGGCGAGCAGGTGTTTGATGTTCAACTCTTTTCCCCTACTGAGTTAATGGGCCGTCACATCACCTGGATGTTCTTGAAGCGACGGATATATCGAACCAGCTTCTTCGCGGCAGCCTCAAGCTGAGCCTTGTCGTCGCATTCGTAAATCATGTATGCACCGAACGCTGCGCCACCGCCGTAGCTGCTACCGTGAACGCCGTGCTTCTTGGCAATCGCGAATGCCTGAGCCTCGATCCGCTCAATCGGCGTCGCATCACACGCGTAGCAAACCAGCCGACTCTCGGCGTAGTCGTAGTCAATCCGCCAACGGTAAATCGTCTCAATGCTCATATCGAGTGCGTCCATCACAGCCATCGCGTTTCTCCCGTGTGCAGTCGATGCTTCAATTTTTCACGACAGCGCGCGGCGCGGGCATGATCCGGTCGTGCGTGACCGCGGCTATGCGCAGCGCAGGCAGCAGTGCTGAGACAATCGCTGTGCGCGAATTGGCGGTGCCCGCTGACCAGCCGAACTCCCGCGCGTAGCGCTCGCGCAGCTCAGCCTTCGTCATCCCGCCGGCGAGCAGGCATTCGCCCGCAAGCTGAAGCCAGCGCGGCGTCGTTTCGTCGAATGGGTTCTTTCCGGCGGCGAGGCTGTAACGCGCCTTCGTGTCGAGCCCGTGTTTCAGCAGCGGGCGCATCACCTTGGCGACGCGCACCGGCAGGGCGTCGAGCATGCCCTGCGCGGGCGTGTCGATCGCCAGCTTGACCTGCACCGCGGCGGGCGCGGGTGCCGGGATCGTCGTTTCGACTGCTATGGGAGGGTGAGCTTGCGCGATCACGACCCTGGCGGTGCGCTCAAGGCGCGCGAGGTCGCGCGAGGTGTCGATCCGATCCGAGAGCGATACCAGCATGCTGTGGCAGGCGGGCACGCATAGGCTCTGGCCCGTGCACGCGGCGCAGACCGGCGATGCCGCGAGAAACACCGACGGCAGCCCGAAGCAGCTGGGTTGGCTCATTACAGGTCCACCCCGTAGATGCGCCGCAGTTCTTCCTTGATCTGCCGGCCCTTGGGCTTCGACAGTTCGAGGAATTCGAAGATCATGCCGAGCGTGACGGCTGTGAACTTTTTCGTGAGGCGCGCGTTGCGCTCATCGAAGAACGCCATGAACTCCGGCGTCTGGTGCACCAGCAGCGCGATCACCTGCTTGGCAACCGGCGACAGCGCGCGCGCCGCGCGGTGACTCTCCTGACGCGCCTCGAGCCGCTCTTCGGGTGTGTCGTGGTCGTCATCGGCCGCATCGAGGAACTCGTAGACGTCACGCGACTCATCGCCATCTGACGCGCCACCGAGCACCTCGACGCTCACCATGCCAAGCTGCGTGTGCTCCAGACACAGGCGCTCGGCCCACTTGTTGAAGTTGTTCCAGCACGAGCGCCCGTAATACGCCGAGAACGTGAAGCCGGTCGCCGGATCGTATTTCGGCTGACAGCGCACGAAGCTCTCGCACATGAACTGGAACACGTCCTCGTAAGGAGTGGACAGACCCACCTCCTGCAGTCGGCCCCAGCCCTTGCGGGCCAGTTTGTGAAGCATGCCCTCATGGTCCTCGTAGGTGGTCGAGGTCGAGCGATTAACGGTTACGGCTTGGGCCGATTGCAGCATGATTGGGATTTCCCGGATTACTTGTCGAACACGCGCGATGCAACGCCGTCAACGACAGCGCGGTCCACCGCAGAGAGCTTGTTGATGAATGAGAGGGTGAGACCGGCGCGCCAGCTGCCCTTGCGCATACCGATGTCGGCCGCGTCAATCAGGCAGCGCGGGCTGATCGTGCTCGCCACTTCCTTGTTCTTGTAGGACTCGCGCACGCGGTTGGCGAAGTCAACCAGCTTGTCCGCGTTCACCTTCTGGATGCGGGAGCGGTTGACCAGGATCGCCGACTCCAGCTCAGGCTTCATGTAGGTCGCCTCGAGCACCATGCCGAAACGGTCGTAGTTCGCGGCGTTCTGGATCTGCGTGCCCTGATACAGGCCCGTTTCATCGCCCGAACCGTTCGTGTTGCCGGTCGCGACGAAGCGGAAGTTCTCGTGCGGTTTCACCACGCGCCATTCTTCCGGCGCGTCTTTAATCACTAGTGACTTACCCGGTTCCAAAATCGGTTGATACACCGAGAGCACGGCCGGCAGACCGAAGTCGTATTCGTCGGCGAGGTAGATCCACCCGTTGCGCATCGCGAGCGGGAGCAGGCCCGGCTGGAACTCGGTCTGCCCGCCGCGCACGACCCACTGGCCCAGCACATGCGATTCTTCGGTGCCGATCGAGTGCTGCACGCGCATGACCGGGCGGCCGGTGCGCGCCGCGACCTGTTCGATCAGGGTTGTCTTACCCGTCCCGGCGTGACCCCACACGTAGAGGTTCTTGCGGAGCTCAAGCGCCATCAGCGCGTTCTTCAGGTTGTCGATATCGAAAATGAAGCCGTTGTCGACTTCAGGCACGAGATCACGGTCGCGCGGCGTCGCGAAGATCGTCACGGGAATCGGCTCACCGCGGCCGTTCTTCGCTGCGGGCACCGGGTTGCCGGCGTTATCGAGCAGGCCGAACACCTCGTGCAGCGCGGCGCTGGTCTTGCCTTCGGGGTTCAGCGCGGTCACGTTCGCCGGCAGGGCACTGCCCGCCATACCGATGGCGGCGGTCGCAGGCTGTGCGGCTGCGCGCGCTGCGATGGCCTGCTCGGCGCGCTTTGACAGCACCGGCTGGCCCGGGAACTTCGCCTGATAGTCGGCGAGCGCCATGCCCGGATGGGCGTCGTTCAGGTGAAGCTGGATGGAGTGGGTCTTTGCACCGCATTCTGCGCAGGTGATCTTGTCGTCCAGATCGCTCATGAAATCCTCTCAAATTGAAACTGCAATTGAATTTGTTCAACAGGGTCTATTGTGACGGGCAACGCTTGGCCCGGTCAAGTCACTAATGACTTATCCGGGCAGGCAGTTTTACTGCACGAGGATGCGGTGCAACTCGCGCATCACGAGTGTCGGCAGATCCTTCACATCGTTCATGACGATGGCGTTCTTGTAGAACTCTTTCACCGACGGGTCGATGATGCCGAGCGCAACCACGTCTGTGCCGCGCGCTTCGATCTGTTTGACGACCTCCTTCAGGTGTTTATTCAGGGTCGGGCTCAGGCCGTTGCACGCGGGCTTGCCATCAGAGAGCACCATCAGCACCTTGCGGCTTGCACGCTGAAGCGACAGGCGGCGGTGCGCAATCTGCACGCTCTCGCCGTCAACGTTCTCGGACATCAGGCTCGTATCGTTTGCCACCAGCGCAAAGCGCCGGCGCACTTCGGGCGTCACCCGCTCGCCAAAGCCCTTCAGGATCGGCATGAGCAGCGCTTCCGTGCGGTCGTATCTGATCCCGTGGGTGTTCCACTCGTCCTGCATCGCCCGGTTCACCGCGGAGCTGAATGAGGCAGTCGTGAAGCCGATCACCTCATTGGGGATACTCAGGCTGTCCAGCACCGAAGCGAGCGCATACGCGGTGTAGGCGGCGACCTTGATCTTGCCGTAGTTCCACATCGAGCCCGACATATCGACCACCAGTTCGACGGCGACATCCTTCGTCTTGTTGACCTGCTTCTGGCGGAATACGTCGTCGCGGCCGGTCAGCACCCGGGCGAGTGACGCGCCGTGCAGCTTCCCGCGCTTGTGACCGCCCGTCCAGACCGACGCGGAGCGCGCCGAGATCGCGCGCTGCAGATCCTTTTGAAGCGGGCCGATCATGTGATCGACGTCTTTCTGCATTTCCGTCACGCGGCTCTGGTCAAAGCCCTCCGGCGGTTCGAGCACGAAGATTTTGTCCTCGTCGCGGGTAAAGATCGAATACTCCGAGCCTTGCGTCGCGCTGAGCACCTTCTTGGACAGCGCCTCTGCGGCAGCCTCATCGAACTCCTTGATCGGCGCCTCCTCGAGCTCCTTGAAGAGATCGCGCTCCGGCTCGCCGCCCGCGAGGCTCCCATCGCCCTCACCCGGCTCACCGTCGCCCGGCTGCGAGCCTTCGCCCGACGCGCCGTCGTCATCGGCGTCACCCGGCTCGCCCTGCCCGCCGTCCTGATCACCCTCCTCATCGTCGTCGCCCTGCGCGCTTGCGCCACCGGGCATGCCATCGCCCGGCTCGTCACCCGAAGCATCTGACTTGTCGCCGCCTTCGTCGTCACCACTGTCTTCGTCCGACGATTCGCCGCCTGCACCTGCACCGCTGGGCGCTTCGGCGTCTTCTTCATCCTCGTCGTCACCCGCACCCGCGGGTTCGGCTTCAGGCTCGGTCGACGACTCCTGTTCAGGCTCAGCCTCACCGTCGTCTTCCGGCTCCCGTAAATCCTCACCTGTGGGTTCCGGCGGCTCCGGCGAGTCACCCAGCGACGGCATGTCGGACGGCGTGGGCATATCGCCCTCGTCTTCCGGCGGATCGCCCGGCTCACCTGCTGACGGTGCGCTGGCCGGCTCCTCTTCGGGCTCGCCTGGCTCACCACCGGCTGCAGGCGGCTCGGGCGGGCTCGGCGGTGCGGGCGGCGCTTTCGGGGTCAGGCGTTTCTTTGCTTCGACCGCGACCGCGAGCCCCTGCTCGGAACTGCTCACGTCACGGATCATCTTCGGGAAATCTTTGCCGAGACGGTCGGTGACTTCCTTCATGAGCTCCCACTTGTCATGCATGTAATCGACAAAGGCGGTCTGCCCCGCCCATGCGCGGATCGCAACCACCATCAGGATCGCGGCCGAATGCTCGGGCTTTTCCTTCAGTTGCGAGTCGATGTATTCGGTGAGGAAGAACCCGTGCATCTTCGAGAGGTTCGCGCCGCAGCCGGGGAACTGCTCGCCCATGCGCCGCTCGACGAACGTGTCCTCGATCATGTTGTGCAGCGAGTGGACGCCCTTCTTCTCGGCTTTCAGGACGACCTTCTGGTCAGTGAAGAGGATGTGACCGACTTCGTGGTCGAGAAAGCCCTGCGTGGCGTCAAGCAGCGTGTCGTCGGCGTCGTCGGGGATATAAGGCAGATTGACCCGCTCGATTTCCAGCGTCTTGCGCTTGTAGGAGACGTAAGCCTGCGTGCCCTGCTGCGTTACTTTAACTGAACGCTTAGTGAGCATCGGAATGATGCGGGTGATCGCTTCGCGCAGGATCAGAACCCGATTGTTGACCTTCATCAGTCACACCTCATTAGAATTGAACGTCACTATTGACGCGATAGTTAAATTTTAACTACCGCGTCTTGGAGTGTGACCTTACTGCGCTGGAAGTAACGCAGCAGTGAAGCGCTCCGACTGATCGAGGCTCAGCGCGACGGCGCTCTCGCCAGCCGCATTGTCGATGATGATCATGTCGCCATGCACCGGGTGAAACGCGATCGTGGCAACGCCGGAGCCCATATCCAGACTGGCTTTCGAGTCTACCGTTTCTGCTAGGGTCTTAATGGCCTGTTCGTGAGACACAGCGATGAGCGTGTAGCCGAGAAACATTGAGTTAACTCCTGATTGAGGGTTGGCGGTTACGTGCGGGAAGTCACGAATAACTTACATTATAGACACTTCGCAGCAAGCAAAGCTGACTCGGTAGGACGAATTGATGTGGTAGCCTTAGCGAACGCCGGGAAATATCGGTTGGCAACCGATTTGCTGTCTATAATCGGGGGCATAACGAACACGATCAGTCAGCGCTGAATGACCCTAGTCTGACTGAAAGAAGTAAGGGATAATCTAATCAATCGAGAGGAACAAAATGACGACGCAAAAAGCGAAGCGAATCAGTGTTGCGGACTACATCAATGGGGCGATCGACCTGTCCGACAAGACACAACGCCAGATCACACAGGAAATCGGCTATGAGAACCCGAACGTCCTGACCATGATCAAGCAGGGCCGCACCAAGCTGCCAATCAACAAGGTGGGCGCGATTGCCCGCGCGCTGGGCGTCGACCCGGCGAATCTGCTGCGCATCGTGATGCTCGAATACATGCCGGATGCGTGGCAGGTCATTTCAGAAGTGATGGGTGATCGTGTGGTGTCGGCCGATGAGTCTGCCCTGCTGGATCTGGCACGAGAGGAAACCAAAGGTATCGGTGTAGACATGGGCGATCCCGATCTGGTTTCGGACCTGCGTAACGCGTTTCGCGCACACCATGAGCGCGCCGCAGCTAACCCGCGCTCTCCCGTTCCCGCAACCAAGCGAGGAGCGGCGAAACATTGACCACCAGACCCAAAGCGCCAGAGAACCCCGCCTAGATGCGGGGTTTTTTATTGCCCTGTCAGAATGCACAGGCACCAACACCGGGGCCGCGCTACATTGAATCACCGCTTGCGGCAGCGCATGAGCGCGATGCGCCAGCCAAGCTGTTGACGTCGCTGTTCCCGAACCCTTACAGACTGCTTTTTGTATAGCTAGATAGCTATACAGTCGCGACGCCGCAACTCTTGAGAATTTACTTGAACTGTTGACGGCTCTCCATTACCCTACGGGCCAATCTCAATACACAATGAGGCGAATATGAGCCTAATCATGGTGGGAGTGGAGAAGGGTGGTGTCGGCAAATCGACTCTGACACAGAACCTCGCCGCTATCCGCGCTTCTCTCGACCGGCGCGTCGCGATATATGACTTGGACAATCAGGCCACAACTAGCAAGTGGGTTGCACGGCGACGTGACCTTCCAGCGCTGCCGCAAGTTTACGTCGAACGTATGGAGGAGGGCAGGCACACCCAGGAAGAGTTCGCGCTCCAGCTGCAGCGGCTCATCGACAGTTACGACGATGTGTTTGTAGACGTCGGTGGCAAGGACACAGAAATCTTTCGCGCGGCGCTGGCAGCCGCGGACATCATTGTCGCGCCACTCATTCCGTCACCGGCAGACCTGGACACGGTGCCCGATCTGGCGGAAGTCATCGGCAAGTTCAGCAAGAAAATCGATATCCGGGTGGTGCTCAATCAGGCCGACCCGCGCAAGCGCATGACGAAGGCGATGATCTCGGAAATGGCTGCGTTCAAGGCGACGCTGCCGCTCATGTCGAAAATGATCGCGAACCGCGAGAGCTACAAATTCGCCACGGCGCAGGGCAGGGGAGTCGCCGAGCTTGAAGGGAGCTTTTGGGACGGCAACGCAGCCAACGAAATGAAGGATCTCTACCTGGGGGTATTCGGAAAATGAACAAGCCAGTGATGGGTGCCCCGAAGCGCGGCACCGACGTTCTCGCCGAACTGCGTCGCGAAACCGCGGCGATCTCTGAAGCGCCGGCCGCGAGGCTGGTGCCCGAGCCGGAAACGCCGCCGGCGCCCGACGAACCGCAGCTTCCAGAAGCGAGGGAGCAGCAGAGGGCGCCTGGTCGCGAAGTGACCATCGAAGGGCGCGGCGGTAGCATGAAGCTGGACCTGAATGCCATCCGGGCGATGAAGCCGCGGAAAGAGGCAACCATCCAGTCAAACGCGCGCTACCCCGAAAGCCTGCTTGAGGACATCGACCTGATCTGCCGGCTGACCGGCATGAAAAAGACGGATATTCTGGTCGAGGGTGCACGCAAGGAAGTGGCGATGCTCAAGAAGCGGTTCGGATTGGACTGAGGGCAGGGCGTCGCGGCTCGTGAAGTGAGTGAGCACTAACCAGGGCGGTATCGGGAATGGAGCGAGGGTGCCTTTGGCTATCGTGCTTGAAGCGATGGTCAAAGGCATCGGGAATGGAGCGATGAATATCGCCAAAGCCTTGTCGGAGTAGGGCGCACGCCGACCTCCCTTCTGCAAAACTGCCTTTTAGCGGCCCTTGAACGACCGGAAAGAGAGGAAACGAAGGCGACTATCGGGAATGAAGCGATGGTCAGGAGGATTAAGAAGGATTAAAAGGGGATTAGAGCCTGTTGACAGCCGCTATAACCCCTTGATTTTGCAGTGGATTTTCTGGTTGCTTCATCGCTTCATGCACGATACCCGCTCGCTTCAATCCTGATAGCCTATCGCTCCATGCCCGAGGGTCATCGCTTCAGGCACGAGCCACCAGGTGCTTCCAGCCTCGTTTCAATCCCGCTAGTTGTCCACACGCAGGCGAAAACCCCGTGAAAATCGGCATCGCTTCATGCACGATAGTGAGACGACGCCTGGTAAGGCTCTCACCGATCCATCGCTTCAAGCACGATAGTCGGCTCTTGCGGCGTCGACTGACTTTCTTATACTGCGCCACATGAGCGATCCCTTAAAACTCGTGCGTGACCTTGCCGAGCGTGCGATGGCTGCTGGCCCGCGCGCTGAGCCCGCGCATGCTACCACCCACACGCCGACGCAGATGCCATTCTGGCCGGCGAACGTGCGGGGGATGCCGAACGTCCTGTTGCGCTGCGCGATCTTCAACGCGAACAACCCGAACGCCGCGCGCATCCAGATGAAAAAGGAAAAGCTCGCGAGCCTCGAGAACTTCGAGATCGTATTCTCCGGCGAGGATCTGCGCCAGGACGAGAGCAATCTGCTCGAGGAGCTGCTCCACCTCGCGCGCGACACGGTGCTCTCTGAACGCATCGAGGTGTCAGGCTACGCGCTGCTCAAGCGGCTCGGCTCGGGCACATCGAAGAAGGACTACGCGAAGCTGGTCACGATGCTTGAGCGCCTGCAGAGCGGCCAGATCACGCTCAAGTTCGACGGCCAGCGCAAGGGCTTCACCGGCTCGCTGGTGCGCAAGTTCCTATGGCGCGACGGGGCAGAGAACACGACGACCGGCAAAACGAAGTGGATCATCTACCTCGAGCCGGAGATCATCCAGCTGTTCTCGGGCGACGACTACACGCGGCTCGGCGTCGAGCTTCGCCAGAAGCTGAAGCTGGAGCTCTCGAAGTGGCTCTACAACTACTACCACACGCACGCGCAGCCTTATCCGCATTCGGTCGCGACGATTCACCGGCTATGCGGCTCGCAGGCGAAGCAGCTCTTTCACTTCCGCGCGAACCTGCGCAAGGCACTGGACGAGCTCAAGAGCATCGGGTTCCTCGCTGACTGGCGTATCGACGAGAAGGACAACGTGCATGTGGTGCGCGTGAGTAGCAAGCCGATCGCCGGCACGTCCGCGGCCGACCAAGCCCGGCTGACTGCGTGAGTGAGAAAAGCAACTAACTGTCTGCCCGCCGGGCGTCCACTTGTCCACAGTTTCTGTGGGTAACACCGTGCATAGCCCGAGACCGGCTTGCAGGAAGAGGGGATGATGCTAATTAGCGCGACGCCGCGGCGCCACCGTGGGAAGACACGCTCGCAGTCCGAGATCGAGCGCGACACGCCGGTCCATGGCGATCTAATCGTCTCGCAGGAAAAATCGGAGGTCTTCGGGCGCTATTCGAACGTCGCGCGCTTCCAGCTCGCCGGCGGCGCAGACAAAGACCCGTTACCGCCGCTGCATGACGTCGTGCTTTCTTGGATGGGACCGATCGGCTTCGTGCTGACTGGAATCGAAGTGATTGACGGCGTTACCTATGCGCAGTCCTGGTGGTGCCGACCGGAATGAACAAGACAATGAGCGCCGACAAAACCTACACCTACGATGAAATCACCGCGGTGGCCAAGCAGATCGTCACGGACGAATTGGCGCGCGCACAGAAAGAGCCCGACGCAGGACCCGCCGGCAATCTTCGAGGCTACGCTGCAGGCGCGTGGCTACTGTGGCAGACGGTGACGCGCGATGAAGTCAACGACGATCAGCGTCGCGAGGACGCCGGAGTGTTCAAGAAGCTGCTCGGACTATAAAAAGCACGATGGTTCTGACGTTGTTAATTAACATTATGTCAAACTGGGTGCGCAACAAAAAGCCCGCAGGGCGGCGGGCTTCGTTTATCGAACAGCGGCGGTTGCCACCGCTTTGACCAGAGGCCCGATCTGCGGCGCGAGGCTAAACGCCATCGCAACGAATCCGACGCCCGCGAGCGCCCAGCCGAACCGGAACACCCAGTGTTCGACCTGATGCTGATACTGCTGGCTTTGACGATCCATATTTACCTCACGGGTTTTGCTTCGCTCAATGCGACATTGAAATGCACGGCGAGCATTAAGAACAATGATAGCAGACTGAAGAAAAGCGTCAGGGAGAACGCCTGATAGAAGAAAAACCGCTGCTTAAACCTCGCCCATTTGGACTGTCCGGCGACAGCGGCCGGCACATGCCCGGTCACAGGCTTGCGCGCGCCGGCAGCGGCGAACAGCGCCCCACCGACAATCGCAATGATCAGGCCCATCTGCGCCCAGCCCGGGTTTGGATTCGGCCAAAGCTTTGGATGCGTCGCAATGTCATACAGCGCGGCCGCACTCCAGCCGACCGCCACGAAGCCCATCTGTCCATCCCTGTATGCATCCCACTGACGCCATTCCGCGGTCGGGTCGCCGATATGCTCCACTCTCCAGAGCACAATGTTGGCGATCCACGGTCCCAATGCGGCCACTACCACATTGACCAGGAACCACCAGCCTTCAATGGACCAATCCATCAGCTCTCCAGCGCCAGATTGAGGTCGCGCACGAAGCACTCGGCTTCGACCTTCGAATCGATCCAGACCATGCGGTCATAGAGCGCCTTCAGGTCAGCGAAGCTGCGACCCATCGTGACCTCGCTAACGCTATTTTCGAGCCCGAACAATGGCGCAGCACTCCCGTTTTCAAGGTATTCCCAAAACACGTAATCGAGTCGCAGGTGGCGCGGTTGTGCGCGGATCAGCTCCCGCCCGAAGTCAGTCGTCTGCTTGCGCAGCCCCTCCTTCCAGCCGAGCAATACGGT
Source organism: Paraburkholderia sp. RCC_158 (assembly GCF_041355255.1). Taxonomy (NCBI): domain Bacteria; kingdom Pseudomonadati; phylum Pseudomonadota; class Betaproteobacteria; order Burkholderiales; family Burkholderiaceae; genus Paraburkholderia; species Paraburkholderia sp. RCC_158. Next base: position 80,500 of record NZ_JBFUPM010000022.1, read on the forward strand.
GTCGTCAAGCGATGTGCCGGTGTCGAGCGCAAACAGCACAGCCTGCTTGCGAGTGTTTGAAAGCGGCGCGAGCAGCGCACGCAGGTCGCCGAGCGTGAAGGTCTTGTAGGTCATGTGCCTCTTCTCCAATAATTGCGCACATGATACTGGCCCGGTTTACCCCGTGTCGAGCGGCGATCCTCCAAAACGAAAACCCGGCACATGGCCGGGTCGGTGTTGCGGGTGCTTGTGCGTTACGCGGTCGCTGAGTCCTGCTACTTCTTGAACTGCGCGGCCTGCGATTCCTGCACGACGATCGTTGCGGTCATGATGCCCGAGAACGCAATGATCGACAGCAGCGGCACCTCGTTGTTGTTCGCGTCGATCATGCGGCAGCTGCCCTGCCCGTTGAAGTTGATCTGCGAGCGCCACGGGAGCGGCGACGCGGCCCGGATGTTCTGGAGTGTCATCTGTTCCATGTCAGGCTCCCTGCACCGCGGCGTCGAACTGCTCGATCACGCGCTCGAGGCTGTCCGCTTCGCTCTTGTCTGTGCGATAGCCGGCTTCGACCATGCGCGGCAGGAAGAGAGAGTAGAACTCGCTGCTCTCGCTCGGCTTCATCACTGAGTTTGCCCGCACCGCGATGATGCGACCCACGAAGTCACTGCCGTTCGCGTCAACCTGATCGCGCAGCTCCTCGTTCTTGACGGTCACATCGACGCGCAGCTGGCCGCAGGCGCTCTCACAGTTGAATGCGCCCGCGCGGCCTTCGTTCTTCGTGCCCGCGCGGCCTTCTGCGATGCCCTTGATGATGAGGTCGACGTCCACTTCGAGCTTGAGCTTGATCTGCTCCTTGCTCGTGCCATCCTTCCAGATCGCGCGGCCGTTCTTGATGATGGTGCCTTCCTTGCCGACCGCCAGGAGCTCGCGGTAGTGCGCCATCGCGTCCTCGAGCGACTTCACGACGCGCGTCGGAATGACCTGGATCATCAGGCTTTGAATCCCGAGCGCGCGATTGCCGCTCGCCAGCCCTAGCAGCATCGCCTTCAGCCGGTCGCGATAGCCGACCTCGTATTTGCCCTTCGGCACGACTGCGCTCAGCGGTATCTGGTCCCACGCGAAGAAACGCGGCACCTCGCTGATCGTGAAGTCGCCACCAGCGGCCACGCGGTTCAGAATACCGTTGCTGATCTCGCGCGCGGCGACCTCGCCATTGACCACGACCAGCATTTCGCCGTGCGTCTGCGTGCCGGCCGGGAACATGGCCCGCACATGGTCAGCGAAGACGCCGAACGCCTCGATCGGGAACGGCGAGCCGGCGCGGCTGGTGATGCGCACTTCGCCGCCTGCAGCGTGGTCGATGTTCATGAACATGCCGTCAGCCTTCTCCTGCGAGATCACGCCTTCAGCCCACGTCCAGCTGTCGAGCTTCGCATCCTTCAGCAGCGCGCAGCGCATGTAGGGGAACTCGCGGATCAGCCCCTTCCACGCCTTGTTCACGGTCGACTCGGAAAAGCCCGCGCGCAGATCCTTTCGGATGATGCGCTTGAAGAGCTCGGCCGACTGCGGCGTGAGGAACGTCATCAGGCGGCGCACTTCATCCTGCGCGGCGTTGCCGGTGAGCTCGCGCTTTGCCAGCTTGTCGAGCGTCTCCCAGATCGGAGCGTTCTCGAACGTGTTGGCGCCCGGTGCCGCGCCCTCGACGCGATCCGGCACCTTCTGCATACCGTAGGTGACGAGCGGGTCGAGCGCGGCGACGAGCACGCGCTTGAAGGTGTCGAAGGCGAGGAACTGCTTGACCATCGCCTGCTTGTCGTTCTTGCTCGGCGTAGCAGCGATCTTCTCAATCGCGGCGAACGCTTGGTCTGAGGTCATGTGAGTCACGGGTGATTTATCCTTGTGGTTGAGTTTGTGCGGCCCGCAGACGACGCGCCATTTCCAGCGGCGACTCGCCTGCGCGGGCGTCCATCGAAACGGGTTGAGGGGCGGCCACCTTGCTGGCGGCCGGGGTTGCCGGGACGGGCGCGAGAGCGGCCGGCTCGGGCTTGATCTGTGGCGGCTGACGGTTAGTTGCATTGTCAGCAGTGCGCTTCGCCGCGATGTTCAGTGCGGCCGCATAGATGTTCCCGTCGAACTCAGGCATCGCGGGCTTCGGTGCAGGCGCGGGCCGGCTCGGCGTCGGGGCGACCGGCGTGCCAGCTGCATACTTGTCGCGCTGGTAGCCGGAGCGCGAAATCTTGCGCGCTGGCGCGACCCACGCGTCCTGCTGCGCGACGACCGCGGCGCCCTTCACGCGCTCGACGAAGTAGATCGCCTGGCCCTTGAGCTTCTCTTCCTCGCGCATCCCGAGCGCCGTGCAGCGACCCTGACGGATCTCGGTCAGGCAGTCGCTATAGAGCACCTGCAACGAGGCGTCGCCCGTGTGCTCGATGATGTATTGGCACATCGCGTAGGGCTTCTTCACCTGCAGCGTGCGGCAGTCGGTGTAGAACGCATTGCGCTTGCTGTCGGCGGAAGTGGCCGGCGGCAGGATGGTCTGTGCGATCGTGGCTTGTTCGGTCATTTCTGGCTCCTACCATGTGCCCCATTCGGGCGCGGATTCAGTGATTGCGGGCGCTTTCGCTTTGCCCTCGTTGCTATTTTCGACACCGGGCGCTGGCGGTTCTTCGGATACCGCACCTTTCGAAACAGCGTCGTAATACGCTTTCGCCTTGCTCTTGCCGAAGAGCTTTTGCAGGACGTCAAGAAACGAGGCTTCGCCGGCGGCCGAGAAGTCGGAGACATCCCAATCGGTGTAGCCGCGCCGGTTCTTCTCACCCTGCTTCCTGTTCGCTATGACATTCGCCTGGCTCGGCCCATAGACGCCCTCAAGATGAACGGTGCCGCCCATCGAAACCGGATCGGAACCCGGCGAGAATTTGCCGAACTGGAAGACCACGGCTACGGTGTCGCCGCGCTGGACCTCAAAAATCTGATATGCCTTCGTCCCGCCGCTGTGCTCGGCAAACCGCCGGCGAATTATGTATTTGGACATTCAGTGTCCCTCGCAATTGATACCGCTGATTATAGTCACCGATTACTTATCTGTTCATCATGCGACGTTTCATCCTGATTTCAGCCGCCGTGCGACGTGACAGCGCGGTTGCCTGGTAGAACGCCGCGCGCACGACTTCAGCCGGGACTTCGTTTGGGTCTTTCTCTTTGGGCAGCATCGCAATGCGCACCCTGAAGCCGTTCGACGCGAGCATGAGGCCCGCTTCTACCGCGTCGTCGGTCGCCTGAATTTCACCGTCCCACATGATCGTGACGTCCTCGACGCCGCGCTCGTGCAGGGTCATGAACTTCGCCAGCTGGCTGTTCTCGCTCCCGGAGCTCAAGTGCTTGCCGAACGTGCCCACCGGCACCACGTCGCGCAGGTCCGCATCAGCGTCCAGCGCGATCTTGGTGGCCGCGACGTCGAACGCGCCCTCACCCACCACGATACGTTTCGTGTCATGGACGTTCAGCCCGTTAAAGAGGTGCACGCCCGATCCGTCGATGCCCGGCGGGAACAGGTATTTCTTCTCGGCGCTGCCGGCTACGTCGCGCCCCTGAAAGGTTGCCACCTTGCCGTCGAGGTCATAGACCGGAATCAGAATGCGCCGGCTGTAATCCTGGAAGGCCCAGCCCTGCTCGGTCTGATACCGGAAGTAGGAGCCGTTCGGGCAGTAGCCGAGGTGAAAATACGCGGCGAGCTCGGCGCTGATGCCGCGGTTCTCCAGATACGGAATGTTGTGCCCGTTGTGCGGCAGTGTGACGTGCTGCGGTAGCACCCATGCAGCGGGCGCATTGTCGACCTTGGCAGACACACGACGCGCGGGACGCCAGCCCATTTCTTTCGCGAACATGCGAATGTGCTCGACCACTTTGCCGCCGTGCGGCTTGCCGAGGTGTGCGGCGATGAAGCGATACTTCGTGAAGATCCGCTCGTCGGCCGGGTGTGATCCGCCGAAACAGTTGCCCACGCCCGTCTCGACGCCCATGTAAACTTTCCAATCCGAGTTGCCACATACGGGGCATTCTCGGATGTTCAGCTGCTGACCGGATCGTCCGTGAGTTTCTCGGTATGAGACCCCCTCGCGATCCAGGTAGGCCGTCATGTCGACACGCTCCAGCAGTTCATTCAGATCGTCTCTCATACGGCCCGCACCTCGCGCTTTTTTATCATCGTCACAAGCGCGGGACTCACGCCAAACTTCCCGGCGATCGCCCGCTGGGTCATCGACCCCTGACGACATAATTCCCGAATCTCTTCGGCTTGCTCGTCGCTCAGCTTGGACATCCCGTGCTTCTGGCCGCGGTTCGCCGTTCCGTGAGCCACCCGATCAGCCAGATTTGAGACCTGTGTATCCCAGCGGAGATTGCCGAGCACGTTGTTCTTTGGAGCACCATCGTTGTGGCAGGCCATCAAACCATCTGGGCGCGGCCCGACGAATGCCTCGAGCACGAGATACTGAACGAGGAAGGAAACTGCTACGGCGTCGCGATACAACTGGACATGGGCGTAGCCAAACTCATGGGTGCCTGGCCGTAGAATGCGACCCCGATGCAGCGCTACGCCGCCACCCCGGATCGGACTGTATCGGTCGAGCGAGCGGACTCGACCAAGGTCTGAAACCTCGTAGAGCCCCTCGTATCCGACTACCGGCTTCCAGCATTCAGTCGCCATACTCGTTTGCCATTGCCAGTTTCAGCCCGCGCAGCTTCCCTGCCACATCGACCATGCCCGCTGCGATCATGGCGTCGCCGACCGTCTTAAATTCGGCCACCGTCGATGTCTTATAGTCGGCCACTTCCATATCGGTCAGGAACTCGTCAAGCTCCGCACGCTCTGCCGTTTTTGTATCGCCACTCATTGCCTTCTCCTTTAAACGAACCCGAGAACCCGGGTAATGAACTTCATCCGGTCCAGCGCCTGCTCGATCTCGATGGTGAACTCGCCACCCTGATTGCGCGACGCGGCGAAATACAGGCGGCATTTGCCCGCTGCGCGCTCCTCGTCGGTGCGGTTGATCGAGATCACGATGTCGGCGATACGGATCTTGTTGAAGTCGTCCGCGACGTGTTCGGCCTTGATGATGTGCGCGTTGATCCCGTTACGGTTCGATTGTGTCGCAGTGAGCACGGCAAGCTCTTCACGAATTGCGAGCCCGCGCAGGTCCACGTAGATCGACTTCGAGTTTTCCACTGCGCTGTCGGTGTGACGCTCCGGCATCATCAGGTCGGCATAGTCGACCACGACCAGATCGAACACGATGCCCTTGGATCGGTAACGCTCGATCAGCCGGCGCAGGTCCGAGACCTTCAGCGAGCCAGTCGGGAACTCGTGAATCTTGAACACCGCGTTCGTGCCGTCAGCGCGCAGCGCCTTCATCGCGAAATCGGCCACCTTTGCACGGACATCGTGCGTATGGTGGTGCATTTCCATCATGGCCTGCGCGCTGATGTTTGCGTCCATCCGGTCAGCGATCACGTCGCGGCCCACTTCGAGCGACGCATACAGCACGTTCTTGCCCGAGGCCCACGCGTTGATGCCGAAGTCGATCAGTGCGGTCGTCTTACCGGCTTTCGCGCCACCGAGAATGACCGACAGCTCCTTGCGACCCCAGCCCTTGTGATACAGGAGCTCGTCGATCGGCTTGTAGCCCGTGGTGATACCCATCGGCGGCAACTTGCCGGCCGCCCGGTCCAGACGCACCCCGGTGCGGTTATCGACCATGACGGCGAAGTCATACTCGTCGCCGTCCATGTTGGCGCCCACGTCGAGCGCCTGACGCATGACGGTCGCGATGCCGTCGAAGTCTTTCTTGTCGAGCTTGTGGATCGCCTTATACATCGCCTCCTGCACCGCCTGGTGCCGGGCGAAGGTGGCAACCTGATCGACCACGAAGTCTCGATCCGAGATATCGACCTCAAAGAGCTCCTTGATCCGACCGACCGCGGCAGCGGCGAGCGCTTTGGGCAGCACCTTCGAATCGAGGTCTTCGCGGATCAGCATGCCGTAGATGCCTAGACCCGAGGGCGCCTTCTTGTATTTGCCGTAGTAGCGCAGCGCCGTGCCTACCAGATACGACTCGATCTCCGACTCGAAGTAGGCCGCGTCGAGCAATCCGTCGACGAGCTGGTTGAACGTGGTGTCACGCAGTGTCAGGGCGGCGATGCGGGCCTGGAACTCGCCGTCAAAGTTGAACTTTTCAACAGCGGTTTCTTCGGCGGCCGGCACGACGCTCAGTGCGGGTGCGGCGGCCGACATTACAGCACCGCCGTTTCGTTCGCGCGCGGCACCTGCTCGCCGTAGAACTGCTCGATCGCGCTCTTGTAGAACACGCGCAGCACCGTTTCACCCTTCTCGGCACGGTCGGCGTCGGGGTGGGCCGTCTTCAGCGTGATCGTGAACTTGTCGCGGCCTGTGATGATGCCCTTGAACTTAGCACCGTCGCCGGCGGTAATGATCGTCGCCTTCTGACGGTTATCCTGCATCGCTTTGAGGATCGCGTCATGGCCGCGCATGGGCGTTTGCGGGCGCGGCGCATCAACGCGCGGCCGGATTGCGCGCTCGGGGCGTCCCGTGAATTCGGACGATGTGCGCAGCGTGCTGCGACCGTAGGCGAGCTGCTCCTGGCGGGCTTGTTCGGGAGTGGTGGTCATGGGTAATTCTCCGGGTTGAAATTGACTGCGACGGTATCGCATACAGTCATTATAGTAAGCGGTGACTTATGGCATCAGAGAACAAAGCGCTTTGCTTGGGCCAGCACGCTATCGCCGAACTCGGCGGCGACCGCCTGCTCAGTCAGAACGTGCTCCTGCAGCAGCCGGGCGATCAGCATCGCGCGGTTGCCGCCGCGGGTTTTGACCTGAGCGATCTGCCATGACTGGTAGGCGATCTGGTCGGGGTGGCCCGCGAAGTTCGGTGCAAGGAAGCGCTCGTGCTTCGCCAGCTGCATGACGGCCTTGCAGTGCGCATTCCACGCATCGCGCACGTCGAGGATCACCTCTTCGGCATACAGCTGGTTGGGCCGGGGAAAGACACGCCAGCCGCGTTCACAGAAGCGCTTCATGATGAAGTCGAGCCCGTATTCATAGCGACAGCCGATCGCATCGAACGCCTGACGGGCTCGCCACATGGCGGTCAGCTCCCGCGATTCGAACAGGCTCTCGACGTCGAACCCTTTCACATCACCGATCTTGCGGACATCCTTCTGCTGGGCGTAAGCGCGGCGCACTGCCTGGGCATATTCATGGGCGAACAGGTAAGTCGCCTGCACCGGGTGGTGGCCGCGGTAGTCAAACCACTTCCGTGTGAAGAGCAGCGACTCGGCCACCCGCAGCGCAGGATCGACGCGGGTCAGCGCGAGCATTTCGCAGTCCGCGACCGTCAGTTCACTGCCGTAAAAGGGGGTGTGGCTCATGTGGGGCTTCCTCACAATTCCCAAAATTTAGATAAGTCATTGCTTATCATTATAGATAGATTTGAAAAAGGTAGAGATATAGAGGGAAGTGGTTCCGAGCCCCACATGTTCCACTTCCCTCTGGAGGACGCGGGAGACTAGGCATAGCGGCATACCCATCCCTTGTGATCGGGTTTAATGCCACGGGCGACCTTCCCCATGTGCGACTGGTCTAATCCGCGCTCTTTGCAGAATTGCCGAAGATTGCGACAAGCATGCTGAACGCCATCAGGCGACGTCGCCGTATATGCGCGTGTCTTGGTCGCGGCGATCTTCGCGTTGTGCTCCGCTGTGCGGGCAGGCATCGGTGCGCGCTTCACGTCCCGCATCTTCTGCCTGGTCTCGGCACTCAGCGGCTTCCCTCGCTTTGCGACTGATATTTTGTCCCGTGACTCCTGGCTGAGCGTCTTCCCAAGATGGAGCAGGCGCACCCTCTCTCGGTATTCAGGCGCGTTGCAGAAGACTTTGGCTTTCGCGCTCATCAGCGCTTTTGTTTCTGGAGAGTGTTTGAATCCCCGGTTGCTCTCTGGTGTCAGCCGCAGGTTGTAGCTGTCGGCCCGGTATTGCTCGATCAGCTCGCCCTCTCGCGCCTCTAAGTTTTCAAGCGGGACATATTCAAGCGGCGCGAAGAAGAAAGCCTCTTCACCGTATTTGTCCCATGCACTTTGCAGATGCGGATTCCGATGCTTCCCTTGTCTTAGGTGCCAGATGTGCGTCGTCAATCGGTTGCGCAACTTGTATGAGCTTCCGATATAGACCTTCTTGGATACGAGGTTCGCTATGACATAGACGCCAGGGGTGTCCCTGGCGTCTATGTCAATCAGCGAAGTGTTATCAGTCCTCCGCTCGCTCATAACTCTCTACGATCTCCTGAACAATGCCACTTCTGACAATATCGGCGCGCTTGAAGTTTATAACCGAGATCGATGGAATCCAAGAGAGGCGATTCACGGCATCTTCAAGCCCGGACATGCCTCGAATATCCTTCTGCCTGAGATCACCATTGACAACGGCCCTGCAGTTTTCGCCAATGCGGGTAAGGAACATTTTCATCTGTTCCGGGGTCGTGTTTTGACTTTCGTCCAAAATCACGAGGGCGTTCTTGAACGTGCGGCCGCGCATGTAGGCGAGCGGTGCGCCCTCGATGTTGCCCATGCGCTTGTGATACTCGTAGGCGCCCGTGCCCAGCCGCTCGATCAGGGTTTCCTCGAACGGGATCAGGTAGTGAGCGAACTTCTCTTCCATTTCGCCGGGCAGAAAGCCCAGGCTTTCGCCTGCTTCGACGGCGGGCCGCGTCACGATGATCTTCTCGATCTGCTTCTCGCGCAGCGCTTCTGCGGCAAGGGATGCGCAAACCCACGTCTTGCCCGTTCCTGCCGGGCCGGTTGCAAAGGTGATCGTCTTGCCCTTGATGGATGCGATGTAGCGCCCCTGCGCGTCGGTGCGCGGGCGAATCGGTTCATAGCATGGGCGCACGACCTTACCCCGTGTCTCGAAGTCCTCGACCGGGGTGTCGCCCCGCTGCTTCGTGTTTCGCGCCTCTGCGCGCCGGGTCTGCTTTGCCATGAGTCATGCTCCTGCGGTAGAAAAGAAAACGGCCCGCGTGGTGGCGGGCCGGTGTTCGAAAGTGTTACTGCGCGGCCCCCGATGCTGGCGCGTCCTTGATCCCGAGCCGTTCGCGCTGCTCCGACTGGAAGTGCTCGACCGAATCAACGAGCGCGTCGTGGCGCGCGGCGAGATCGAGGTAGAGCTTCGTCAGCTCCTGGTCGGCGTCGATGAAGTCGGCAAAGCAAAGGGCTGGAGCGGCTTCGCCCGGGTCATTGCTGACGCCGGCGGGATGAAAAGCAACTCCGGCGCGACTGGCGTTGAGCATGCGCACAGTGCCGACATCAAGAGCGAAGCCATTGCAAGCCGCGCCATCAGGCTGGTTCGTTTCATCGTGGGTCTCGGTAGAGGTAGATGTGGCAGCCGCCTGTGCGACCGCTACGGGTGCCTGTCGCTTCATCTGCGCGCTCATCTGGGTAACCACGCGCTGATGGATGACAGACTTGTTCTGGTCGACGGCGACGGCCACCGCCGCGGTCGATGCCTCGAGCTTCTGGCTCGTCACCTGTGCGGCCTGCACATCGGTGGCAGCCGTCGTGACCACCTTCTGTTCGGCCTTCACCTCATGCGCCTGGTTGAACTGGCGCTCGGTGTAGAAGCCGCCGCCGAACGCAAGGGCCGCGATGATCGCGAGGACGCCAAACTGCGAAAGTGGGTTCACGTCTTACTCCTTTTTTGCCGTGGGCTCGGTCAGTGCCTTGCCGGTGATCGTTAGGCCCGCCGCGGCGAGAAACTCCGTCCACGAGCGCGACATCACGCCGAAGTCGAAGTTGATGCCCTTGTAGGCCGTCCATGCAGACTCGGCGAGCAGCACGACGAAGACGAGAAACCACCAGATGCGCAGCGGACAGGCCGTCGCGTTATCGCGCTCGGTCAGAAACGTCGGGCAGCGCTTGATCCAGCTCAGCCAGTTCATACGGGTTCTCCCAGAAATTCGTGTTCTTCAGCGATCCGTCGGCGCAGCAGGCCCGCCAGGTGCTTGCCCGCGGCCATGTCCCACTTCTCGAACTCGTGCGCGGCCGCGGCGCGGTTGCCCGCGTTGAGCAGCTTCAGCAGCGTCGAGCCTGCGAAGTTGCCCGCGCCCACGTTGAACACGAAGTCCACGAGGGCGTCGAACTCGGCCTGTGTGAGCGCCACCTTGACCAGCCGGTTGACCGTGGCAACTGCGCCGGCAACGTCAGCGAGTAGCTGCGCGTCGGCCTGGTCCTGCGTCCATGTCAGGCCATACCTGACTTCGGGGCCGGTGTGACCCACGCCGATCGTCCACGGTGCGCCCGAGAGTTTCAGCAGCGCCGAAGCAATCACGCCCGTATTCAGTGCGTTCCGCCACATGCCAAGCCGCTGCAATTCCTTTCCTAGCGGTGAGGCGGGATCGGGGTAGGCATGCAGATAGCAGCCTTCGAAGTGCTCGGTGAGCGCGAGGCCCGCTTTGGAATAGTTCATCTGTCGGCCTCTCAGCTCATCAGCTGGTGAAGGAGCTTGGCGCCCAGCGCGAGAATGCCGCCGCCCAGTAGCGTCCAGAAGGCGCGCATGGTCCACATGACGCCATCGAACTTGGCGGTGTGCGCGATGTTGATTTTTTCGAGTTCGGTAATGCGTTTGTTCGCATCGGCCAGCGCGGTAACGAGTGCCGCGACCTGCTGCTGCGTGGCGATGTGGCGCTCTTCGATGCGTGCCAGGGTGACGAGTGCGTCAGCGACTTTCGTCATGCTTCCGCGGATCTCATGAACGTCCGCCTGGACGTTCTGGATCTGGCCTTCAAGGGCGGCAAATTCGGACACGTATTCCCCGTTTGGTGCTGTCTTCGTGGTCATTCCTTCGTCGCTCTCTTGCAAAGGTCTAAGTCCAGGATAGTAGCCAAATCTGCCGCGCCCGTAAAGTCACGCGTGACTTATTCCCTACGCAATGGAACCGCCTGCGAACACATAACGGTTCGCCGCATACGGCAGCGCTGCTTCAGCCGGGTCGACTTCTTCGGGCTGCGCGGCGATCAGGGTCTCCTCGACGAACGCGATCGCGTTCTGGTCGTCGGCCGGCACACCCTTCATGAACACGGAGAACGCGCCCTGCACCGGCTGCTTGCCGGCCTGATAGGTATCGTGCGACACGTAGCTCATGAGCGCGACGCTGGTCGTCTTGCCGAGCATGTCGATCGATACCTGCTGGACGACGTGGTAGCCCGCCACAACGCCGGTTGCGTCAAGGGTGATGTCTTTCTTGATGGACATGGTTGAAACTCCTGAAAGTAAGTGTAAGCTTATTATGCCGCAAGTTGCGCGGTTTGGACCATGCGGATCGCGTCGTGCGCGACGACCGCGGCGAAGGTGTTCGGGTCGTAGCGCCAGGATTCGGCATAGCCCAGCGCTTCGGCGACCGACTCGGAGCAGAACCACTTGCCCTTCTCGCCCTCGTAGTGGCGAAAGACAAAGCCAAAAAGGCCCGCCACGTCGTAGGGTTGCCCGACGTGCGCCTCGAACCAGGCGATTGCCGCCGCTTCCTGCTCAGGCGTGGTGACGATATCGATCACGTCCCAGTCTGCCGGATCGAGATTAACTACCGCGCGGCGCACACCCTTGTCCAGATAGGCAGATGACCAGCAGACGGCCATGCCGTTCTCGTAGGCCATGACGAGCTCCGCATGGCTATACGGCCCGCGTGTCCACCACTTCGTCAGGATGCCGAGCAAACCTTTGACGCCTGGGTGGCGCCCCTTGAAAAATGCAATCTTCATGGCGTCAGCCCAATGTAGCGGCGATCTTGTCGATCTGGATCAGGATGTCCTCATAGACCGCCTGCGCTGCCTGGGCCGTCAGTGCGCCCTGAATCTCATACTTTCGCATGCGCTGTGCCCCAATCTGCTCCAGCGCGCCATTAAGCCCATCAGCCTGCGCGAGAATGCGGTCGGCGGCATCCTGATTCGACAGTTTCGCAGGAGTGGCAAACGATGAAATCCACGGGCTTACATCGCCGGCATAACCAGCGGCCTTATAAGCGGCGGCAGCCTGCTCCCGCATCAGGTATTCCTGCTGAAAGCGCGTCCACGCCGCGTAGACGTTTGCAACCCGCGCATCGACTTTTTCTGATAGCGCGCGAATCGTCTCTTCGAGTGGACCGCTATAGGGCGACAGCGGCGAGTTTCCGGCCGCAAGTGAGTTCAGATAGGCAACCCAGAGCGGGTCACTCGTATTAGACCATGTGACGCGACGATCGCCGTTGTCACTGATTGCGATGACGCAGTTCGGCTCAACCGAGCCGTCCGCCTTGAGAGTCTGCTGGTAGTTCATTGTGTCCTGTTAATGAGTTGAGAGTTGGGCCTTGAGCATCTTCACTTCGGCCGAAAGCTGCTGAATGGCACGCAATGCGGAGAACAGCATTGCCTGATCATCGAAGTAGCGGGCGTCGTCCACTTCCTCGCCGTCGATCACCGCTGGTTTCTTGCCGATCCATTGCGGGGCGAACTTTTCGACGTCCTGCGCGATAAAGCCGGCCTCCATGTGGCGCGAGCCGTCCTTGAAGTCGAACTCCTTGAAGTCGATCTGCTCGACGAGCGCGAGCGAGTCCTCCTTCGAGGCACGGATGTTGGTTTTAAACCGGACATCTGACCAGTTGTAGGCGATGTAGGCGACGCCCTGACCATTGACGATGAAGTTAACGTGACTGGCCGAGCCATCCCACTGCATCGTGATGTTGTTGCCGCCCTGCACGATATGGTCGCAGTGGTCCGCGTAGTTGGAGCTGTTCGCGTAGCTCACCGAGAAGTTAGCAGGGTTGTAAACATACATGTTCGCGCCGTCGCTACCACCCCACAGCCATGCTGGCGTGCCGCCCTGACCAGACCAGTTCCACGTCGTGTCAGTGCCGCCTGCGGTGCGTAGGTGCGATGACGTGTAGGCAAGTCCACTGGTGGTCACATAGTTCGCGGGATTGAAGTTGCCCGAATCCCACGGAGTTGCACCGTTAAACGTCGGGCGAATCGGGAAATTCGCTACGCCAGTATTGCGGGGCACCTGCAGGACGTCGGAATTCCACGATCCGTCATCGTTGAAGCGACGAATGTAGAAGTTCTCGCCGACGTTGCTTCCCGTGTCAGTGTCGGCTGATGTGGAGATATCCCATCGGGTCTTGCCGGCAGCCTGGAATATGACTGATCGCCAAGTGGTCGACGCGGTGTTCAGCGTGATATTGCCCGTGAACGTAGCGCCGGCGAGCGGCGCATAATTCCCCGGCGTGAAGTTGCCCGAGTGCCACACCGGATACGTGTTAACAGTCAGATTTCGCTGGGTAAAGTCGTAGTTCCATGTTCCCTTGGTAGGCGACCACCAGCCTGCGGTGGCCGTATTGCCGTAGAAGTAGCCATCGTTCTGGCCGAGCATCAGATCACCTTCGCCGCTTGCGCGGTTGATCGTCAGTTTGTTTCCAAGGATATTGACCGCGCCATTGACCTGGAGCAGGCTCGCGCCATCGTCAGTTGTCGTGCCGATCAGCACACGGCCCGATTGCAGGATGCGAGCCTTTTCGACATTGCCTGCCGTCAGAATCAAGATGCCCGATGCGCCGGCTGAGCCCACCACCGCGTTTCCGTTTGTCTGGAAATACCCTGCGTTCGTGTCGGCGCTGATCCAGGACGTAGCCGTGCCTGATGCGCCTGCAACGTGACTACCATAGGTGCGCGCGTTGCCGGCGATTTGCAGCACATTTGAGCCGTCATCAGTGCTCGTGCCGAGCAGCATGCGGTTAGTCGAACCCGAGATAAAGCGCGCCGTTTCCTTCGCGTTATTCGTAATGGCAAACGTGCCGTCGGCGATGTGGAAGAAGCCCGTATCGGGCGCACCATCGTTCTGGAATGAGTAGCCCGGCGCTGAGACCGTCCCTTCCTTTGCGAGGATCTGGCCATTTACGGTGACGGCACTAGATGCGCGGTTGATCGACAAGACGTTTGTCTGAGTCGTCCCGTCATCGGCGAGCGCGTTGATATTCAGATTGCTGCCAGCGTTGCTACCGCTTTCCGCCGCGTTGTCTTTCCAGATGGTCCATCGCCATTTGCCAGCCGCGTTCTGGAAGGCAATCGGCGCCGTGCCATCAGTGAGAGGGTTGACTGTCATGCCAGCACCGGTGACATACCCCGTCGCTTTCATGGCACCTGCAACTTGTAGCAGGTTCGCCCCATCATCGGTCGTCGTGCCAATCAACACTCGACCGCCGCTCTGCATCAGGGCCATGGTGCCGACGTTCATACCTGTTCCGCGGCCGACCCAGATTGCATTCGAAGATGCCGAATACGCGTCGTTGACTGAGCGCAGCGTAAAACCGCCGTCGCTTCCGTGGAGGAACTCCCACGTCTTCTGATCGGCTATGGCACCTTCACGCTTCATGAAAATCGACGTCTGTCCGGTGCCCGAGCCGTTCGATGCCCTCAGTGCACCCGACGCACTGCTACCCTCGATCGTGCCGTTGACCTGCAGCAGGTTAATGCCGTCGTCCGTGGTCGTGCCAATCAGGACGCGTCCCGAGCCAGTCATGCGCATGCGCTCGGCCTGAGCAGTCGAGCCCGTGGGGGTTGTGTAAAACCTCAGAGATGTGGCTGTCGTGGACGTGGTGTAGGCTTCCTCTGCCCATGCCGAGATTGTCGCCACGTCCAGATACGAAGATCCGGTATAGCCGGCGAGATTGAGGCCGCCCAACTGGGTGCCCGATGTGGTCGCAGCAGGTGCGCTCGACGTGCCTGCCGCTGAGCGCACGCGATAAGACTGGTAGACGCCGTATGTCTGGATGACATGCGAGGCGTTCGTCTGGTTGATTTCGCCATTCACCTGCAACAGGCTTGAACCATTATCGATAACAGTGCCCATCAGAATGCGGCCACCCCACGGCGCAAGCGCGAGGTTCTTTTTAACCGTGTTGCCGACGTTGAAGGCTTCGATTGAAAGCCCCTGCACATAGGCGCCCGACGAGATCGAGCCTACCGTGTTGTTGGTTGTGTTGGTGAGCGTCTGATTGCCGGTAACGGCGACATTGCCCGCCACCTGCAGCAGGTTCGCGCCGTCGTCAGTTGTCGTGCCGATCAGGACACGCCCAGCGCTGGTGATCCGTGCCTTTTCAGCGTTGTTTGCGGTGAAGATGGTGTTGCCTGCGATTGACCCAACAACAGTATCGCCGTTGGACTGGAAGTAGCCATGTGCCGCATCAGACGAAACCCATGCGCCTGCGGTGCCAGTGGCCTGCGCAGAAAGTGAGCCGAAAACCCGCGCGTTGCCATTCACCTGCATCAGGTTGTTGCCATCGTCGGTCGTCGTGCCAATCAGCACACGGCCACGACTTGTGATCCGCATGCGCTCTGCCTTGCTGACGGAGCCAGCCGGCGTTGTCGAGAGCGAAAGATAGCCACTCGAGCTACTGCTGGTAATGTTGGCGTCTACAACGCCGTCGACCGATGCAACGTCCTGATAATTCGCACCGTCGTATCCGCGGAACACCGCCGTGCCCGCCGAGTTACCGGAAGTGAGCGCGGTAGGCGCGGCAGAGGTGCCTGCCGCTGAGCGCAAAACGATCGCACCTCCGGTGCCGTAACGCGTGCTCTGCACTTTCGCATTGTCGAGCAGCAGGTCGCCCGTCATCGTGTCGCCCGCTTTCGCGACCGGGTTACCCAGATTCGCAGCGGTTTGCGCGGCAGAAGCGGCACTCGCTGCCGCGTTCGTTTCGGACGTTTTCGAGTTTGTTTCCGAGGTCTTGGCGTTCGACTCGGAGGTCTTGGCGTTGGTTTCCGAGGTCTTCGCGGCGTTCTGCGAAGCGAGTGCAGCCGCTGCCGAGTTCGCGGCGTTGGTCTCGCTGGTGTGCGCAGCCGTCTGGGAGTTCGATGCGGCGGTAGCTGAGCCCGAAGCGGCCGACGCGGAACCAGCGGCGGCAGACGCACTTGCCGTCGCGTTCGCGGCCATCGTCTCTGAGGTCTGGTCCTCATCCTGCCAGCCTGTGCTGGTGTAGACGCGCGTCTGCTGCGTGGTCGTGTTGAAATACTTCGAGCCGACCGTCAGCGCGTTGCCGTTATTGTCCTTGGTCGGGTCGCTCGCCTTTGAGCCGAGCTGAAGTGCGTTCAGCGTCGCGAGGATGCCCTGCACCTGCGAGAGCGACGAGCCCGCGTTCGTCTCCGAGGTCTTCGCGGCGTTCTGCGAAGCGAGTGCAGCGCTCGCGCTGCCCGCTGCCGCCGTTGCGCTACCTGCGGCGTTCGTTTCCGAGGTCTTGGCGTTGGTCTCGGACGTTTTTGCATTCGTTTCCGAGGTCTTGGCGTTGGTCTCGCTGGTTTTCGCGGCGTTCTGCGAGGCGAGCGCGGCGCCCTGCGAGGTCGACGCGGCAGAAGCCGAGCCAGCAGATGCGCTCGCGCTATTGGCGGCGCTCGTGGCTGAGGTTGCGGCTGCACCCTGCGATGACGAGGCGGCTGATGCGCTCGTGGATGCGGCACTCGCACTACCTGCGGCGGCTGTCTTGCTCGATGCCGAGTTGGTCTCGGAGGTTTTCGAGTTGGTTTCGCTGGTCTTGGCGTTGGTTTCCGACGTCTTCGAATTCGTTTCACTCGTCTTGGCGGCGTTCTGCGAAGCCAGCGCGGCAGCGGCACTTGCAGCAGCGGCGGCCTGCGACTGCTGGGCGCCATTGAGGCTCGCGTGAATATCATTGACCGATGCAACCAGACCCGATGGCGAGACTGCCGTCATCAGCGCCTGGATCTTATACATCGCGTTGGTCCAGATCGCGGCCGTGCCGACGTCGCCCTGCGAGATCAGTGGCAGATTGTCCGGGACCGTGAAGTCGGTCGCAAACACGCCATTGGTCATCGCGGCGCTCACCCCCTGATAGCTCGCCGCCAGTGTGACGACCGTATTGGTTCCGTCATACACCGCGTCAGCGGCCACGACGTAGGGCACGAGTTCACCCTGCACCATGAAGATGCTATTCGCCTTGATGCGATAGGCGACGTTCGTGCCAATGACCGTAACGGTTTGACTGCCGTTTGTGACGGTGCAAGCCTGCTTCAGCTGTGCCATGCGGAACCCTTTTGCCTAGACGTTATCGGCACCGATTATAAGTAAGCTGTGACTTACCTGCAATGGAACATTTCATGTCTTTCGATGGCGGGCCTTCACTTCCTTGCAATGGGCGATCCATGCGACCGTCTCGGCCGGCAGCTCGATACCGAGTTCCTGCAGCGCGTCGAACCCCTTCATCATCGCGTCGAGCTGGTCGCCGATGTCCATGTAGTCGGCCGCGCGGCGCGGCCCGACGTCGATCTCGGTGTGGATCTTCATGCCTGCGTGACCTCAAAAGTCGCGTCCAGCATCGGCCAGGCCGACACAGTGACGCGGTAGGTGCCCGGATGGGAGAACGACAGATCGCAGTGATCGTCCGTGCAGTCGTGCGCGGTGCCGTCGATGGTGATCGTGCACGGCACGGGCAGGCTCTTGAGCGTCGTGCCGTCGAGCGCTGCGGTGCAGACTGGGCGTCGGGCAATGGCGCCGGCCGCCACATAGTCGGTGAGGGGGTCGCCGGCGCCCTCCAGGACCGAGCCGCCTTCGGGCGGCACCTGTGCGGCAATCATGTAGCGGGGCACGAAGCCCACGACCACGATGCGACCGTCTGCATCTGCCGCTACGTAGTCGGTCATCGTGAAATCGGGAGCCGGCTGCGCAGTCGTGCCGTTTGTCATTTCGCTGTTCATCGCTTCATTTCCAGAATAGTGATCTTGGCCGCGTTGGAGCTCGAAATACTGTGCCCACCCGCGCCCATGCTCAGTGCGATGACCGAACCGATCGGCGCACTGCCAATATTGTTGCCGTCAACAGTGATGGTTGTCGGATTGCTATATCCGTTCCCGGTCACAATCATCAACTGCGAACCGCCATTGGCCGGATAGGTAAACGAGAACCCACTATTGAAGCCGCCGCCGGCCCATACGCCCATCGTGGAGACAGCGTTCTGCCCGATGCGCGCCGTGTCGATCGTCAGGTCGCCAATGTGCGCGGTGTTGATCTGCGCGTAGCCGATCTTCGCCGAGGTGATGTTCGCGTCCGCAATCTTGGCCGTGGTGATCGACGCGTCGAGAATCTTGGCCGTGTTGATCTGGGCGTCGCCGATCTTCGCGTTATCGATCGATGCGTCGCCGATCAGCGCGTTGCTGATGATGACGCGCGGCACACCGTAGACCGCTCCGATCGTGAACGGGTGAATGCTCGGGTAGCCCGGCAGGTTCACCGAGAAGGTGTCCGTGCGAACCGCGAACTCGCTGACGATCTGACCGTTCACTGCATATGAGGCAAGGCCGTAGCCGGTCACATACCCGTTGTTGTCGATCTTGACCGTGTATTGCGCCGACAGGCCATTGATCGATGACGACTGCGCCTGGATCGACGCAGTGTGGCCGTTGACGGTCGTCGTGAGCGTGTTGATCGCGCTCGCGTTGGCTGAGTCGCCGTTTGCGCGCGCGGTCTGCTCGGTCGCAATCGCAGCGGTGTTCGTGCCAACCGATGCCGAGAGCGTGTCGATGCGCGTGGAGAGCGCGCTGTCAGCACTCGTGCGGGCGGTCTGCTCGGCAGTAATGGCGGCCATCGCCGGCTGCGTTTGATTGGCCGGACGCCACTCGACATCGGTGAAATACCAGCGGTTCTTGTCGTTGTTTACGCCGCCGCCGAAGTCCACCATTGTGCATAGCTGGGCTGTGGTGTAGCCGGCTGGGATCGT
Organism: Paraburkholderia sp. RCC_158; assembly: GCF_041355255.1. NCBI lineage: Bacteria > Pseudomonadati > Pseudomonadota > Betaproteobacteria > Burkholderiales > Burkholderiaceae > Paraburkholderia > Paraburkholderia sp. RCC_158. The sequence goes on from NZ_JBFUPM010000022.1 coordinate 99,294, forward strand.
CACCATCCCCGACATGCGCGTCCAGCTCGAGGTGGCATTCTGCGTCGCGGCCCATACCCAGGTTTCCGTGACGTTCAGCCCGGTCAGGTGCAGACCGATCGAGATAGGCACAGCTGCGACCGGCGTTGCGACGCGCATTTCCAGATAGTGCTGCTGCCCGCTAGATACCGGCACCGTGCGTGTCGTATAGGCGTTGTCCCGGATGTTCTGGCGGAACACGTTCGCCGCCGGTGCGCCGAGCGGCACATCGCCCGTGGTGCCGCCCACTGCGGTAGCCGTCGTCCACCCGGTTGTCTGGTTGCCGGCCGCCACCGGGTTCGCGCACAGGTTCGTGAGGTCAAGCCCGTAGCTCGCCACCACCGAGTCCACCCGGGTGGAGAGGGCCGAATCTGCGCTCGTGCGTGCGGTCTGCTCCGCACTGATGGCAGCAGTGTTCGCGCCTGTTGATGCGCTCACACTGTCAATACGCGTGGAGAGCGCGCCGTCGGCCGCGACGCGTGCATTCTGCTCGGTCGTGATTGCGGCGGTGTTCGTTGCATTCGTCGCCACTACTGCGTCGATGCGTGTCGAGAGGGCGCCGTCAGCGTTCGTGCGCGCCGTGGCCTCAGTTGAGATTGCCGCGGTATTGCTGGCTGACGTGGCGACTACCGTGTCGATGCGCGTGCCGAGCGCGCTATCTGCGCTTGCGCGCGCCGTCTGCTCGGTCTGAACGGCTGCCGCGTTGGTATTCACGCGTGCGCCAAGTGTGGTGATCGAACTCGACAGCGAATCAGTTGCGCTCTGGCGGGTCTGCTGCTCAGTGGTGATCGCCGCGGTGAGCACGCCATCGGCGATCGCGCGCGCGTTCGCTTCGGCGGTCATTGCGGTCTGCCGCGCGCTCTGCTCGGCGCTGACCGCATCCTGCACGCGCTGATTGACCGACCCGATGCCATTGCCATCCACGAGATTGATACGCTGCTGAAGTGCCGGGATCAGCTGCGAGTCTTTGAGCACGCCCTCGGCGATCGCCTCTACGTCAAGGAACGGCGTGCGGAAATGGATCTCGTTCGTTGGGATCGTCTCATCGAGGCCGAACGCGTCATACGGCACAATCACGAGGTAGTAGTCGCGATTGAACATCAGGTTCGACAGCAGGACCGACGAGTCCGGGCCGTTGTAGGCTACGTTCTCGTTCACGAACTTCACAGGTGACACGTCCGACAGATAGAACACAGCCCCCGCGAAGTCGGGGTCATCGCTATGCGTGTATTGCACGGTCGCGCGGTCAAAATCGGCGGTGTCGGCCGCTGTAAGCACGGTCGGCGGTGGGTTGTAGGCGTCCAGCACGGCCGGCGAACCCATGTGTCCGAACGTATCGCGCACCGCGATCTCGAAGACGACACGGCGGTGCAGTCCGTCGGCGAAGTTCTTCTCGAACGTGTAGATGTAGCTGTTGTCGGTCGTGTGCTCCGTGCGCAGCAGGTTGCGCGGAGTGTTCTTGTCGTAGATGCGCACCTCATAGTCCATGAAGTGCGGATCACGCGCGCCCTGCGCGCCCTCCGGCTCAGAACCGAATTCGAACGAGGAAGTCGTCGAGTTGTAGTTCCAGTAGATCTTGCAGTCCCTACCTGCCCACAGGAAATCAGCGCCGGTGACCGCGGCCACCGAGAGGTTCGACACGTTGCCAACGACGGTATAGCCTACCGACGGCGCCTGATCGTAGCTCGCGTATTTCCCCCAGATGTCGAAGGCGACCACGCGCACCACGATGTTTTGGCCCTTGGAGACGCCAAAAAGCGCGTAGCTCGTGTCGGCGCGCACGGTGCCGGCCTTGTTGAAGGCACCGCCGTTGATCTGCAGATACACATCGGCACCCGCATACGAGCCAACAAGCGGCTGGGACCAGCTCACACGGACGTCGGACAGGATCTGGCTGCCAGAGACGTAGGTTTCCTCGTAGGCCGAGAGGTTCTGCACCTGGCTGATCGCCGCCTGTCTGGGATCGAGCATCGGCGGCGTGAGCGTGTCCGCGACGTCGCCGTAGGAGGACAGGTCGTAGACCTCGGCGCGGTATTCAAGCGCGCTGATCTGCCGGGTCATGTCGGTCGAGCCGAGCGTGATCTGGGTAATACGGAACGGCTTCTTGACCTTTGTCGACTCGCCGAACATGTAGTTGACGAACGGCTCGGGTGAATAGCCGAGCGGCATCACGAGAGTCACCGCCGTGTGCTCGCCTTCGTTGAAGGAGACGTCGGAATCCTCCACCACGTCCGTGTCCAGCAGCTCCACCGCCTGCCCAACGAACAACCCGTCGGTCGAATCGACGTAGACGCCATCGCCCACGAAAGACGTGATACCCACGTCAACGGCTCCCGCGCGCACCCGCCGCAGTCGCACGTTTTGCGGTGTGCCATTCGACAGGTGCAGGAACGAGCCTGTGATGCCCGAGATCACCGCGGAACCGCGCACGACATAGTTGTTCAGGATCAGGAGCTTGTATTGCTTGCCTGCAACCATGGTGACCGGCTTGTCGAGCTGGATCACCCGGTTGGTTGAACCCGCCGCCGTTCTGCCGGATTCAGCCCAGGCCGGCATGTCGTGCTGCAACAGCACCACGTCGCCCGCCGTGCACGCAATCGCTTCGATCGGCGACTGCCATTCACAGGTCTGCGTGAGGTAGCGGTTCAGGTTCAGGCGGAACGCGCCCTCACGATACGCGCGCTGGATATCGACCACGCCGTAAGCAGTGATCGCGGAGACGTTCTGCTTCGCGCCGTCAATCGCGAGCGACTGGTCGGTGACCTTGACGGTCTTCTGCTTATAGCTGTCCGTCTTGTCGAAGAAGGTGACATCGATCTCGGTGGCCCGGTCGGTCCGGCTCATCCATGACTGCTTGAACGAGTCCTGGACGATGTTGCCCATGCCGAACATCATCACAGGGTCGGATGCGCGCTCGATGGCGACGTAGTAGCGCGTGCCCACCGTCAGCAGCTGCGCATGGCCGCACGCGGAGACATAGCTCGCTGCGTCCCACACGTTCATGACCGTATCGAGCACGCCATTGAAAGTGAGGCCCTGTGCATCGCAATACGCGGCCCAGTCGAGGAACGAATCAAGATCGAGGCGGGCTGGGTCAATTGCGCCGCCCCAGCGGGTATCGGTGAGGATGTCCCACAGGATGAATGCCGGGTTAGTCGACGCACTCTGGTAGGTCGTGACGGTGCCGTCGTTGCGCGACATCGTGTTGATCAGTCGCCCACCATGAAGGAAGGTGACTGACGGAACACCGTTTAACTGCTGGTCGAGCTTCACCCGCACCGCGAGCAGCGCGGTGTGGTTGTAGGCGACGCCATCGAATGTGACTTCGTTCAGGTCCGACACGTAGCAGTCGGACATCGCGAGCGTCGAATCGAGGTTCGTCTGATAGACCTTGCGACCGGTGCTGCCATTGACCGTGTAATCGACGTAGTTGTCGTTCCGGCGAACGCGGATCTCGTATCGGCCCGCGACGAGGTTGGGTGATGTGAACGAACGCCGAACCGTGCTGCGCGAGTTGTCCGTGCACAGCAGCGCGCCCGGCTGCGGAGGCACCATGACGGTCGTGTAGACGACGCCGGCATCGCTCTGAGGCCAGTTCTTGACCGGCTGGCCGACATAGCTGCCAAACTTCAGGTAAGCAGCGTCGATCACCGCCTGCGGCAGTCCCGATCCGTCGCGCGCGGTAACGTTAAGACTCGTGATCGGCTCATCCGGATTCCACGGTGTCGGCCACGCCGGGATGCCCCCGTGGCCGGGTAGCGGATTCCAGCCGAAGCGCGACATCGGCCACACGCTGATGTTCTGGTAGCTGGGCGGCTGCGTGCTGAAGCCGGTCCAGTTGGCGTCACCCACCTTGCGATAGTCGGCCTCGACAGCCACCGTGTTATCGCCGAGCGCGCCCGTGTTCTTGTTTGCGGCGAACAGCCCGCTCGGGAACGTCATGTCGAGCCTGACCTGCTCAACGTCCGTCTCGGTGGCGAAAGTGAGATAGGAGCCGTCTGCCGGAAGCATCTGGCTTTTCGTGTAGGGGACGACGGTCTTGGAAAACCAGTCGATGATGGCCTGCGTCTCGTCGCCCATCCGTGTCTGGATGGAGGCTTCGGAGAACTCCGAGACACTGCGGCCATTGAGCTGCACGTCGGCGATTGAGGCGATCGGCCCCTCACCGGCGTTAATCAGCATGTAGAGAACCTGATTGTTGCCGTCGTTCTCGGTGTGAATACCGACGAGGTTGCCCGCCTGCCGGAACTGTCCGTAGGTCAGCGGCACAGGCAGATTCTCGGCGCTGGTGTTCTTCGCACCGTCAGCGCCGTAGGTTGCGCTGCTGTCCAGCCCACCACTGCCGCCATTCGTGGCAACCGGTGGTGGCAACAGCGCATTAAGCAGGATCGAGCCGGCGATTGACACCGCGGCGCCCGCCATCGCTCCCATCATCGGGCCGTATGCACTGGATGCGGCGCCCATAGTGAAATACGACGCCACGGCGATCACGATCATGCCGACGATACGCAGCAGCATCTTGCCGCCACCGCCCTGCCCGCCGCGCGGCACCGGGCACAGCACGATGAAGTCATCACGCTCGACGAGCACCTTGTCAAAGTCCTCGCTTGTGATCATTCCACCGTTGCGCGAAACAACGTAGTCGTCAGTCGTGCCGAGCGGCAGGTAGTGCGCAAGCGTTCGCCCCTTCTTCCAGCTCCACTGCTCATCACGGATGTCGCGAAGCGGGTCGAACGGATTCATGATCCGTCGGACGTTGATAACCTTCTTTGCGGCCTTCTTACGCTGCTTCGGTGTATTCATAGAATCCTTCAATGCGCCGCTGCCACTGGGCGAGCCGTTCGATCGTTACGCCGCCGGACGGCTCCCACGCGTGAATAAATAAGTCGTTACTTATGACATAGCCGACATGACAGACCTCTCGACCGATGCGAAACCCAACCACGCAGCCCGGCTTCGGCCCCGGTAACTCGCGCCAGAACATGCGCGCCGAGATCATCAGCGCATGCACCCTGGCCGAATCGTCCGGCGTGGTGTAGTCGGGCACTTTCAGCCCGGTATCGCGCTCGATCAGAAATCTCACGAGCCCGAAACAGTCGAAGCAGTCAGGACCGCGCCCACCACGCTTAAAGGGAACGCCAATCAGCTCTGCGTTTGTCATACGTCACCGCTTACTTATTTTAACGGGTAATGGAATTGGACGAAACCAGATTCGGAAAGCCGCCAAAGTTGATCACGTTCTGATGTGCCTTGCACCCGAGCGGGCCGCGCATCGTGTGGTCGCATGCAGCGAGCGCGCCGGTATAGCGGCATGTCTTGCTGTCGCGATAGACCCACTGGCAGAAGTCGCGACGCTGCATGCGACGGGGCAGCTGGCGGTTCAGCGCATTCTCGGTGCCCAGGGTCCACGACACGCTGTAGTTATCGGCCGATGCCGTGACGACCTCGAAATACTCCTGCACCTCGGGCTCTTCATCGAGCGCGGCGCTGTTGCTCACCATAATCGTCACGGGAAACCCCGTGCCGCCACCATAGTTCTGCATGCGCTGGATGACCAGACGCGTGTAGTCGAGCATGGTCAGCGTGATCTGTGGCTGCGTGCCGACGGCGGTTTTAAGCTCGAGCGAGAACTGGACAGCGGTGTAGAGAATGCCGCGCCGTGTGATGTCCTCGGTGTTGTTCACATAGTGAAGCGTTTCAACGACTGCGTTTGTCGCGGGATCGATCACGCTAATGTCGAGGAATGCCAGATAGGGCACATCGCTGCCAATCCGGTTCTTCTCGATGACGCTTGCAACTGAGACGCGTTCGGGCATGTCAAGCCTCCTGAATCTTGAAAGTGACACCCCACAGCGGCGATCGCCCGGCGCCGGCGTAGCTCCACGCGAGCGTGGAATCGGTCGTGAAGCGCACCAGGATCTGTTCCCCGCTTATCGGGTGGACAAAGTAGAAAATCTGCGAGCCGCCATGCATGTCGTCGAAATGCTGGTCGAGCACGGCGCGCTGCGCATCCGTGAGATCGGTAAAGCCCACGGTGAACGTGCGGCGCGGGCGGCGCGTGTGACGCGGGCGCGTCACCACATACCCGCCGTCCATCTTCGAGGCCAGCGCCGGGTTCTCCTTCTCCTGCTGGAACTTCGATGAGTCCATCAGGCTGCCTAACGGCATGGTGGTGTAGGTCGTGCTCATGATTTCATTGCGCCTTTCATCTGGTCTCGGAAAGTGCCCGGGCTCGTTGCGGCCTGAAGCACCACATCAAGGATCATCTGTTTGCCGTCGAAGCGCGGGCTGCCCTGCTGTTTGCCCTCGACCGCCTGACCCGACTGGTTAATCACGTTCACGACGATGTTCGACGGGCCAGATGCGCTGCCTTGCTGCTGGCCACCCATGATCGTCACCGGGATGCTGCGGCCGTCCGGCAGCGGCACGAACGCCTCGTTCATCGAGCCTTCGCCGTAGACGGCCACCTGCGGGGTGTCGGCAATGCCACCGTTCGCATACTTGCGCAGCGACAGCGGGCCGAACTCGGTCATGATCCCGCCGTCGGCAAAGTTGTATTGATTGCTCATCTGGCCGCCGGTGTAATTCCAGTTGCCGAGCGTGTTGGTGCCGCCCTGCACACCCATGAGGGTGCTTGAACTACCCATCGAGGAGGTTTGCGAGAGCATGCCTGTGGTCGCGCTGCTGTCGCCGCCCACGTAGGCGCTCAGCGCTGCGCCGGCGATCGACGCGATTGCGCTACCAAAACCGCTGCTGCCACCGCCACCACCTGCGATCGACGCGAGCGCGTTGGCCGCGGCGTAGGCCGCATTGGTGAGCGCGGCCATCGAGTTTGTCGTGTTGACGTCCGTCGTCAGGCTGGTCGTCAACTGCGATGCCTTGTCGCCGAGCGAGAAGCCGAACTTGTCAGCGAGACCCGACGCCTGCAGCAGTTTCGTGCCGAACTGCTGCACGGCCACACCTGCGGCGTTGGTCATACCAATACCCGCGCTTGCCGAACCTGTCGGGCTGACCGAAGCCGCGTCACTCTGCTTGTTGCCGCCGAGGAGGTTGCCCGCCCATCCAGCCAGCGCGTCAAAACCCTTTTGCAGGCCGTTGCCCAGCGACTTCTGCAGGCTGATCTTCAGCATGTCGGTGAGAATCGACTCAACGAGGCTTTTCCATTCGAGCTTGCCGGTCTTGGCCGAATTCACGAACATGTCGATGGTCGAGTTGCCCCAGTTGGCCGACGCCTTCTGCATTTCATCGGTCGCGTTCTGCCAGCTGTCGACCATCTGCTGCATCGGCGTCTCAAGCTGCTTTGCCTGCAGCTTCATGCGGTCGGTGCGCGCCGCGTCGATGATCGCCTGCGCGGCATCGACCTGACCGCCCAGTTCCTTGACCTTCTGGATCTTGATCTGCGCCTCGGCGTCCCACTCGGCGTTCTCCTGCGCGAACTGGGCCTTCATGCGGTCCACCGGACTGCTGATGAGGCTCAGCTGCGTCGCCTGGTCGGCCTTGCCGATACCTCGCGCGAAGTTCGCGAGGTCGAGCTGGTCGGCCGCGAGCTTGGTCGCCTTGATCGTCGCGATGACGGGCGCGAGATCCTTGGCAGCGTCCTGTGACTTGACCGAGAGCTTCTCGAGGAACTTCAGTGTCGAGTTGTCTTCCTTGCCGGCGGTCGTCGTGAAGTCACCCGCCATGAGCTTGCCCATGGTGTCGTTGTATTCCGCCACCATCGGCGCGAGCTTGCTTTTCAGCTGCGTCATCTGGCTCTTGGCGTTGTTGACGATGGTGAGCATCGTCTCGTCGTCAATGAGCCCCTGCACCTGCGAACTGTTGAAGTCCGGGCGCGTCGTGGTGCCGTTCTTGCCGTGGGTCTTGGTGTCGAGCTTGCCGCCCTCCCACATTTCCCGCACTTTCGCTTCAGCATCGGCGCGCAGGTCGTCGTATTCGGTGGCGCCCGTGACGATCTCACGCAGCTGGCCCTTCGCGGCGGCGAGCTGCACCTTGACGCGCTCAAGCTGCTTTTCCAGACCATCGGTCGGTGCCGAGACGTGGCCGGCATTCTTGCCCGACAGAATGTCATTCGGGCCGGCTTCGGCTGCTGCAGTCGCGGCCGAATTGTTCATCTGCTGCGCGATGCGCATGCGCTCCTGCTCGAGCGCCGCCTTCTGGTTGGCAGCGTCCGGGCCGGAGACCGAATTGATCTTGGCGGTGAGCTCCTTGTAGCGTGCGTCGTAGGCGGCCGAGATATCCTTCGTGCCCTTCTGGATCGCCGCCTGAAGCTCGAGCGCCTCTTTCTTCTGCGCTTCCTTGTAGGCATCCGGGCTCAGGGTCTTCTGCAGATCGCTGTAGCGCTGGCGGATCGCCGCCTGCTCGTTCTGCGACGCCTTGGCGATGGCGTCAACCTCTTCCTGACTGTCCTGCTCATACTTGCGCGCGTAGCCAGCCGACACCAGCTTCACGTTGCTGGCGTCGACATCCTTCTGCGCCTGCGCGCGCATGGCGATCAGGTCGCTCAGCGCGGCCTTTTCCTTGTCGATCTGCGCGCGGATCGTGGCCGCCGCCTCCGGGTCTGGTCCCTGAAACCCGCTATCGACCCGCTGGCCCTTCTGTGCGATGCCGAGCTGATTCTGCAGCTGGGCGATCTGCGCCTTCTTGTCATCGATGTGGGAGTCAGCCTGCTCGAGCTGGCTCTGGCTGACGTTCCCCTGTGCGATCGAGCGCCGCAGGTTCGCTGCATCGAGTGCCGCGTTGGCCGCGCGCTTGGCCGCTTCACCGAACTGGTTCCACAGCGCGATACCGCCGACGATGCCGGCCGCGAGCACCGTGAGCCAGCCGCCGAGCGCGTTGAACGCGAACTGCAGGCCCATGATGCCCGCCTTGAGCTCAGCGGCGCCGGCGCTCATGGCGCTCATGCCGGCGACGGCCTCGCGCTCGGCGCGAATGCCGGTAGCCAGTGCGGCGTTCTTTTCGACCATCCTTGCGGTGCTACCCGCTTCCACATCGGAGCGCAGTTGCTCAGCCACCATCAGGCCCCGCGTGGATGCGATCTCTTCGTTGAGCACGGCGACGCGCTGCGTCTCGAAGATGATCTGCTCGCGCGTGAGTGCGAGGCTCTTCTCGGCCTGTTCGTTTTTATAGACGGTCGCCAGTGCTTCAGCGGCCTCCTGGCTGCCTGGCTGAAGGCCCGATGCCCGGTTGTTGGCAAGCGCCATCTGGATCTGTGCTTCCTTGAGCACCTCCATATGGGCGACTTCCTCTGCCATCAGCTTACCGAGATAGCTCTCGTTGACGGCAAGTTTCTTTTCGAGCGTCGCAACTTCGTTCTGGAAATCCTGGTTGCGCAGATCGTCACGAGCCGCCTTGACTGCCTCCAGCTCGATCATGAGCTTCTGGTTTGCTGCGATCTCGCGCGACATCGAATCCTGCCGCAACTCGCTCTCAAGCGCGATCGAGTCACGCCGGGCCTGGTCTGATGCCAGAATCTGTTCGGTGACCGAGAGCTTCTTCGCAACGATGGCGCCCTCAGACGCGATTGCGTTGGCCGCATACTCGCGCCACGACGCATTCATGCCCGTGAATGCGTCGCGCATGCCGCCCAGCCAGCCGGCGATCGTCGTCGTTGCGAACACGGCGAGCACTACCTTGCCCAGCTCAACGATCTCCGGCAGATATGCCTGAATCTCTGTGCGAACCGAGTG